>CALXHB010000026.1 GCA_944387995.1 uncultured Clostridia bacterium
TCTTGATCTAATAAGGAGGACTTTCAAATGGCAAAGGCTCATTACGAAAGAAAGAAGACCCATGTGAACATTGGTACCATCGGCCACGTTGACCAAGGCAAAACCACTATGACCGCTGCTATCACCAAGGTTCTGGCGATGAAGGGCCAGGCTCAGTACGAAGCGTATGATATGATCGACAAGGCTCCCGAAGAGAGAGCCCGTGGTATTACAATCAATACCGCTCACGTTGAGTACGAGACCGACAAACGGCACTATGCCCACGTTGACTGCCCCGGCCACGCTGACTATGTTAAGAACATGATCACCGGTGCTGCTCAGATGGACGGCGCTATCCTCGTCGTTTCCGCTGCTGACGGCCCGATGCCCCAGACCCGTGAGCACATCCTGCTCGCTCGTCAGGTAGGCGTTCCCTACATTGTCGTCTTCATGAACAAGGTTGACCAGGTCGACGACGAAGAGCTGCTTGACCTCGTCGAGATGGAAATCCGTGAACTGCTGACCGAGTACGACTTCCCGGGCGACGACGTTCCGATCATCCGTGGCACCGCTCTGGGCGCTCTGGAATGCACCTCTCAGGACATCAACGATCCTGCTTACAAGTGCATCCTCGACCTCATGGACGCTGTTGACGAATATATCCCCACTCCTGACCGTGCTGCTGACAAGCCTTTCCTGATGCCTGTTGAGGACGTCATGACCATTTCTGGTCGTGGTACCGTTGCTACCGGCCGTGTCGAGAGAGGCACTGTTAAGGTTGGCGACGCTGTCGAAATCGTTGGCCTGAAAGAAGAGAAAGGCTCTTCCACCATCACTGGTCTGGAAATGTTTAGAAAGACCCTGGACTACGCTGAAGCTGGCGACAACGTTGGCGCTCTGCTCCGTGGTATCCAGAGAAACGAGATCGAAAGAGGCCAGGTTATTGCGAAACCCGGCTCCGTTCATCCCCATACCAAGTTCCACTGCCACGTTTACGTTCTGAAGAAAGAGGAAGGCGGCCGTCATAAACCTTTCTTCACCAACTATCGTCCGCAGTTCTACTTCCGTACCACCGACGTTACCGGTATCATCACCCTGCCTGAAGGCACCGAAATGGCTATGCCCGGCGATAACCTCGACTTCGACGTTGAGCTGATCACCCCCATCGCTATGGAAGAAGGCCTCCGTTTCGCTATCCGTGAAGGCGGCAGAACCGTCGGTTCCGGTGTTGTTTCTACCATCACCGAGTAATCTTTCGAGAATCTGAAATACGGTTTTCCGTATGAAAAAGGGTCGTCCCTTCGGGGACGGCTCTTTTTTTGTCTTTGTCAACGGATGATGTTGCCATAACCCCTTGAATTCGTTATAATAAAGGTAGTTTTGAGCGAGAAAGGGTGTTTGTTTATGGAATATATCCGCGCCCGCCAGCGGGGAATTGTCGTCGGGAGTTTGCCGCCGGGGCAGTTAAACCGGATTTCCGATGTGCCGGGGGTAAAGGTAGGTCATTGTACCCTGGCGGATGGGGATTTGCAGACCGGTCTGACGGTTATCCTTCCGCCGCCCCGCAATCCGTTTCTGGAGAAACTGCCGGCGGCCTGCTATGTACAAAACGGCTTCGGGAAAACGTTGGGTCTTGTCCAGATCGAGGAGTTGGGAACCCTTGAAACCCCGATTGCCCTCTGTGGGACCCTCAACGTCGGCCGGGTGCACGATGCGATGGTGGGATATATGATCGACCTTTGCGCCGGGGACGGGGTGACCCTCACTTCCATCAATCCAGTGGTGGGGGAGTGCAACGACGGGTTTTTAAGTGACATCCGCCGCCGACCCTGCGGGGAAGAGGAACTGTTAAAAGCCATCACCGACGCCAGAGACGATTTTGCCCTCGGGTCGGTGGGGGCTGGCCGGGGAACCAGCTGTCACTCCCTTAAAGGCGGGATTGGTTCCGCCTCCCGGACGTTGGAACTGGATGGCGAACGGTATACCGTAGGGGTGCTGGTGCAGACCAACCACGGGCGGCTTGCTGACCTTCGGCTGCCGGATGGAACCCGTCCGGAAGAGACCTTTGTCCGGGAGAACGGGGGAGATGCCCCGGATAAGGGTTCCTGCATCATGGTCCTGGCCACCGACGCCCCTCTCTCCGACCGGCAGCTGAAGCGGGTCATCCGCCGGATGCCGGTGGGCCTGATTCGGCTGGGGTCCTATATCGGCCACGGCAGCGGGGAGATTTGCATTGGTTTTTCCACCGCGAACCGGATTTCCGCCTCCGACCCGCGGGACATCCTGCCGGTGCAGCAGTTAAACGAAAAGAAGATCGACCGCTTTTTCCGAGCGGCAGCCGAAGCGGCGGAGGAGGCGGTGCTGGACTCGATGCTCTGTGCCGAACCGGTCACCGGATGGCAGGGCCATTATAAACGGAGCCTCTCGGAAATTTACCGTTGACCAAGTGGGGAAGGGGTTTTGTGCATCTTGACCGGACCGGGACGTTTTTTGCGCATATTGTAAAAAAACATCCTGTCCCGCCCACTTTTTTGCCAATCTGCGGAATATTCCCTTGATTTTTTCCCCGCACTACGGTATAATAAAAATGTAAATCGGCAGACGCCGGACGCCCGCCATCCGCAGGCGGATATTGAAATTGGAGGTTTTTCTCATGCTAGTATCTGCAAAGGACATGCTGAACAAGGCCCGCGATGGCCATTATGCTGTCGGACAGTTCAACATCAACAACCTGGAATGGACCAAATCCATCCTCCTCACCGCTCAGGAACTCCAGTCGCCGGTTATCCTCGGCGTTTCGGAAGGCGCGGGCAAATATATGTGCGGCTACAAGACCGTTGTCGGCATGGTCAACGGTATGCTGGATGAGCTGGGCATCACCGTTCCGGTCGCTCTGCATCTGGACCACGGCAGCTTTGAAGGCGCCAAGAAGTGCATCCTCGCCGGTTTCTCTTCCATCATGTTCGACGGCTCTCATTATCCGATCGAAGACAACATCCGCATGACCACCGAACTGGTCAACACCTGCAACATCCTCGGCCTCTCGCTGGAAGCTGAAGTCGGTGCTATCGGCGGTGAAGAAGACGGCGTTATCGGCCGCGGCGAATGCGCAGACCCCAAGGAATGCAAGATGATCGCTGACCTCGGCGTCACCATGCTGGCTGCTGGTATCGGCAACATCCACGGCGTATATCCCGCCAACTGGGAAGGCCTTTCCTTCGATACCCTCGCAGCTGTTAAAGAAGCAGTCGGCGATATGCCCCTCGTTCTCCATGGCGGCACCGGTATCCCGGACGACCAGGTCAAGAAAGCCATCTCCCTCGGCGTTGCCAAGATCAACGTCAACACCGAATGCCAGCTGGTATTCGCGGAAGCTACCCGCAAATACATCGAAGCCGGCAAGGATCAGCAGGGCAAGGGCTTCGACCCCCGCAAACTGCTCGCTCCCGGCGCTGAAGCAATCAAGGCGAAAGTCAAAGAAAAGATGGAACTGTTCGGCTCTGTCGGCAAAGCTTAATTGATTTGCATATTGTGCAGAGAGGCTCCTTCCGTATGGGAGGGGCCTCTTTTGATTGCCGCAGAATGTCTGCTGCGGCCGGTTGTCTCTTCTGTATCCGCTATTGTAAGGAGTATCGTTATGTTTCAAGATAAACCGCTGATTGCTCTCAGCTGCACCTCCAACCATCAGCCTTTAACCTCCCGGGTGATCTCCAACCCGATGGCCTATTCCAACGCCATCGCCGCCGCCGGCGGCATCCCGGTTTATGCCCCTGAGTGCCTGCCCACCGATTTTGCCGATCTCTGCGACGGTCTGCTGCTCACCGGCGGAATGGATATTGACCCCACCTGGTACCGGGAAGACGCCCTCAATGAAAGCGTCGAACTGGATGCCCTCCGGGACCCCTATGAGTTCGAGCTGACCCGGGCTTTCCTCGCCCGGAAAAAACCGATTCTCGCCATCTGCCGGGGCTTCCAGTTGATTAACGTCGCCCTGGGCGGCGACCTCTACCAGGACCTGCTGGCCCAGATGGGCTTTGTTCATCAAAACAGCCAGATTCGCCATCCCTTCTATGCCGAGGAGGGTTCGATCCTCCACCAGCTGTTTGGGCCGGTCTTTCGGGTCAACTCCACCCATCACCAGGCGGTCAGAAAGCTGGGCAAAGGCCTCAAGGTGACCGGTACTTCGGTGGAGGGGATTGTCGAGAGCTTTGAGTCGGAAGACCCGGAACAGCTGATCTGGGGCACCCAGTTCCACCCCGAACGGCTGACCGGCGTCCAGTGGGACGACCGCACCCCCGATTTCGCGCCTTATTTTGCGGCCTTTGTGGAGAAGGTTAAGGAACACGCTGGCCAGAAGACGGAATAATTCCCCGGTTTTGGCGGTTGACCGCTTAAAAACGGCAATTGACGGCATCGGATGTTCATGGTATAATATAGCTAAAAAAAGCTAGAAAGCGAAGTGAAAACCGTGTTATGTTCCGATGAAGTCTATCAGAACGTCCTCAAAATGCGGGAAGTCCGTCCCCGGGACAAGTCGAAGACCGTTGGTGTTGAGGATTATATTCCCACCCGGGCCGGAAAAGCGCGGGTATTGATCTATACCCCCAAAACCCCCGGTCCGCATCCGGTTTATTTTAACGTTCACGGCGGCGGATTTGTCGCCGGCAAACCGGAAGGGGACGATTATTTCTGCAACATGGTCTGTGAACAGTACGGGATTAAAGTGATTAACGTCGAGTACCGCCTGTCGCCGGAGTACGCCTGCCCCAGCGATAAGGAGGACGTTTACGACGTCATTCAGTATGTCCATGACCACCCCTCCGATTACGGCATCGATCCCGACCGGATGGCGGTGGGCGGCCACTCGGCCGGCGCGAACATCTCGGCGGTTGTCGCCAAATGGGCGTTAAAGAAGGGAGACTTCTCCCTCCGCTGCCAGATTCTCGACTATCCGCCGATGGACGTCCAGACCAACCCCTATCAGAAGTTCTTCACCGAAGGGGCGATTCCTCCCTTCGTGGCGGATATCTTCAACGACTGCTACGTTGAGCACGCCAAGGCCGGTGACCCCGACTGTTCGCCTATCTACACCCCTGAAGAGGACTTAAAGGGGCAGTGCCCGGCGGTGGTCATCACCTGTGAAATCGACTCGCTGCGGGATGAAGGGGAAGAATATGCCCTGAAACTGATGAAAGCAGGGGTTGAGGTGACCGCCAAACGGTTCCTCGGCGTTCCCCACGGCTTCTCGATGAGTCCCGAAGCGCCCCAGGCCCTCGATGCGATGAAGATGATGGCGGATGCGCTGAAAAAGTATCTGTTCTAATTAGATGCTGTCTTTTTCGGAAGTTTCAGCCATTTATCCGGCAGGCTTTGCGATAAAATGCCACTTGGACGGGCAATCGTCCCGCGGTGGCCTCAAATATACAGAAAGGATATGACAACATGCGTTACGAAAAGCTCTTTACGCCTTTTTCCATCGGCAACGTAACCCTGAAAAACCGGTTCGCGATGGCTCCGATGGGCCCCTTGGGCCTTGGCGACGCCGACGGCGGTTTTAACCAGCGGGGCATCGATTACTACACCGAACGGGCCAAAGGGGGCACCGGGCTGATTATCACCGGCGTCACCTTCGTCTATAACGAGGTCGAGGAACACGGGATGCCCAACTGCCCCTCTCCCACCTGGAACTCGGTTCATTTCACCCGCACTGCCCGTGAAATGACCGAACGGATTCACGCCTATGGCTCCAAGGTCTTCCTGCAGATGTCCGCTGGTTTCGGCCGGGTCACCATCCCCACTAACCTCGGCGAATATCCCCCTGTCGCTCCGTCGGCGATTCCCCACAGATGGCTGGACAAGACCTGCCGTCCGCTGACCGTCGATGAGATTCACAAGATTGTCAAATCCTTCGGCCTCGGGGCTTACAACGCCAAACGGGCCGGTTTCGACGGCGTCCAGATTCACGCCGTTCACGAAGGTTACCTCCTCGACCAGTTCGCCATCTCCATCTTCAACCAGCGCACCGACGAGTACGGCGGCAGCCTGGAAAACCGTCTCCGCTTCGCCAAAGAGGTTGTGGAAGAGATCAAGTCCCGCTGCGGACAGGACTTTGTCGTCACCCTCCGCTTCAGCCCCAAGAGCATGATGAAGGATTGGCGGGTCGGCGCTCTGCCCGGCGAAGATTTCGTCGAGAAGGGCCGTGACCTGGATGAAGGCGTAGAGGCTGCTAAACTGTTGGTGCAGTATGGCTACGATGCCCTCGACGTCGATGTCGGCTGCTACGACGCATGGTGGTGGAACCATCCCCCGATGTATCAGGAAAAGGGCCTGTACCGCAAGTACGCCCATCTGATTAAACAGGTCGTGGATGTGCCGGTTATCATGGCGGGCCGTATGGATAACCCCGATATGGCGCTTCAGTCGCTGGAAGACGGGGACTGCGACATCATCTCTCTCGGCCGTCCGCTGCTGGCTGACCCCGACTATGTCCGCAAGCTCCGCTGCGGCAAGGTTGACGAAATCCGTCCCTGCATCTCCTGCCAGGAAGGCTGCATGGGCCGTATCCAGAACTATTCGATGCTCAACTGCGCCGTTAACCCCCAGGCCTGCAAGGAAGGCCCCAACGCTTACCGTCCGGTCCTCAAACCCCGTAAGGTTATGGTTGTCGGCGGCGGTGTCGCGGGCTGTGAAGCGGCCCGGGTTCTCGCCATCCGCGGTCACAAGCCGGTGCTGTTTGAAAAGACCGGCATGATCGGCGGCAACCTGATCCCCGGCGGTTCTCCTTCGTTTAAAGAGGACGATATCGCCCTGGCCAAATGGTATGCCCATCAGATGGAAGTCCTCGGCGTTGAGGTCCATATGAACACCGAAGTCACCAAGGAAATGGTACTGGCAGGCGGCTATGACACCGTCATCATCGCCACCGGTTCCACCCCCAAGGTCTTCAAACTGGGAGACGACGACAAGGTCTACACCGCGGCGGACGTCCTCACCGGTGCGAAAGACCCCGGCCAGCAGACGGTTATCGTCGGCGGCGGCCTGGTTGGCCTGGAACTGGCCCTCGATCTGCGCAACAAGGGCAAAGACGTCACCGTCGTGGAAGCGCTGGACAAGCTCCTGGCGGTCAACGGTCCTCTCTGCTCCGCCAACAAAGAGATGCTGCTGGAACTGATTCCCTTTAAAGGTGTCAAGACCGTCTGCGGCGCCAAGGTTACCGGCTTCAAAGACGGCAAACTGAGCTACGAGAAGGACGGCACCACCACCTCTATCCCCGCGGACAGCGTCATTCTGGCGGTGGGCTACCGGGAAGAGAAGAGCCTGTACGAACAGCTTCAGTTCGAGGTTCCGGATATCTACCTGCTGGGCGACGCCAAGAACGTCTCCAACATCATGTACGCGATCTGGGATGCCTTTGAAGTGGCAAACCATCTCGATTGATCCAATCAAAAGCCCGGCCTCTCGGTTAAAGGGGCCGGGTTCCAGATAGGGAAACGCAAAACGCCCCCTGGTGTCTTACACACTAAGGGGCGTTTTGCTATTGGAGAAATTAAGGGGAAAGTAACATGACAGCAGGGGAGTTTCCCTTACTGGTGGCAGCCGTGCTCGCCGCAGCCGCCCTCATGGTGACCGCAGCCGCCTTCGTGATGGCCGCAGCCTTCGCCGCCGTGGTGTCCTTCACCATGGTGGTCGCAGACAAAGTCAGGGTTGAAGGACAGTCCGCCGGAGATCAGCGCCTGGACCGCCTGGTCCGCGTCGCCGACAACACCGGGGTAGAGGGTAATCCCTGCCTGGGAGAGGGCCGTCCGGGCGCCGCCGCCGATGCCGCCGCAGATCAGGGTATCGGCACCGTGGGCTTTGAGGAAGCCCGCCAGGGCGCCGTGACCGCTGCCGCCGGCACTTACCACCTCGGCAGAGAGGATTTTGCCCCCCTCGACGTCGTAGAATTTAAACTGGGGGCAATGGCCAAAGTGCTGGAAGACCTGACCGTTATCATCATAAGTAACCGCAATTTTCATAGGTTTATCGTTCCTTTCGGTCTGGAGGGGGGAAGCGCCCGGGCAGAACTCGTAGTCCCCGCCCGAAATAATCAGCTCCATCCCATTGACAATACACTGGGCCAGCTTGCGCCGGGCATCGGTATAGATTGCCTGTACCGTCGCCCGGGCTACCCCCATCTGTTCGGCCGTTTCCGCCTGGGAAAGGCCGCAGAGGTCGATGAGCCGGATGGTTTCGTATTCATCCAGCGTCATCAGTATG
The DNA here is from genome assembly GCA_944387995.1 of uncultured Clostridia bacterium. Lineage (GTDB taxonomy): Bacteria > Bacillota > Clostridia > Oscillospirales > Ruminococcaceae > Faecivivens. The sequence goes on from CALXHB010000026.1 coordinate 8,236, forward strand.
CTGGGCCGGCCTTCCGGGCAGCCTTTGGGGCCGAACCGGCAGCAGCCGGGGGGAGCCGAAACCCTTCTTCGTTTGCAGGGACGGGGCATCTTCCCACCTCCTAAGTTTATTGGCATTTGCCATTAAATGCAGTATAGCACGGATATTGGCATATGTCAAGTATTTTCCGCGAAATTTCCCGCCCCTTTTCGGATGCCGCGATTTATGGTATAATAGGGATAAGAAACGACTGCTGAGAAGGAGGGAGATGGGCCTTGGGAATTGTTTGGTGTATCATAGGCACGTTGGTCCTCCTTTACTGCGGCGGGGTCTGGTTTATGGCCGGGAAGATGCGGTTTGTCCGGGTACCGGCGGCAGGGGGCCTGATGGGTCTGATACTGGGAGTGCTGCTGCTTTTGTTCCCAGGAAACGGGCTGCTCCATGGAATCAGCTTTCTCGGTATTTGCGGGATTCTCGTCCTCCTGCTGCTGGAGGGGAGCATCCTCTTTCAGGTCCGGCGGCTGCCGGTTGATACCGGTCCGGTGGATTATACGGTGGTGCTGGGCTGCGGACTGCGGGACGGCGAGCGGGCCAGCCGGACGATGGTGGAGCGGCTTCAGAAGGCGCTGGAGGTCTGGCAGGGGGAGAAGATTGTCCTCTCCGGCGGCCAGTCGGGGCGGGAAAAGTACCCCGAAGCCGAGGTGATGGCCCAGTGGCTGATGAACAAGGGGGTTCCCCGGGAAAAACTGATCTTGGAGGACCATTCCCGCAATACATTGGAAAACTTGCGTTTTTCCCGGCAGCGGATGGAAAAGGATTCCGGCCTTCCGGTAAAAAAGCTCGCCGTCCGGCTGGTGACTAATGACTTTCACGCCCCCCGGGCGCTGTCGATTGCCCGGCAGGCGGGGGTGGACGCCTATGCGGTCCCGGCTAAAACCGGCGGAATCGCGGCGCCCCTTTACCACCTGCGGGAATGTTTAGCCGCTCCCCTTTGGTGGGGACGGAAATGGAAGATGCGAAAAGGTGAGAGGAGGAAATCGGCGTGAAAACCGCAAACCGTCTGCCCAGCTTTGTGGCGGTGCCGGCGGATATTATTGATAAACACCTCAAAACGGCCAGCGGGGTTTACCTCAAGGTGATTCTGTACGTGCTGCGGGCCAATGGGATTGAGATTCCGGCCATTTCGGCGGCTTTGGGGCTGCCGGAACGGGATGTGGAGGAGGCGCTCCACTATTGGTGCAGCGCGGGCATCCTCCCGGAGGAAGAGGTCTCGGCTGCCATTGCAAAGGGCCGCAAACCAGAGCCCCAGCCTCCAGTGCTGGAGTCCCCCGAGGCGATGTCCGCCGCCGATTTTCAGGCCGCGGCCGGGCGGGAGGAGGTCAAGTTCCTGCTGACCACCGCCGAAAAGCTGCTGGGGCGGCCCCTTTCCTCCACCGAGCAGAAGGGGTATGTCTTTTTCCTGGAAGAGTACGGACTGCCGGCTGACGTGATTGTCATGGCGATTGACTTCTGCTGTATGCACGACCGGGGGAACTACCGCTATATCGCCAAAATGCTGGCCGGGTGGCACGAAGAGGGCATCAACACCCACCCGCTGGCGGAGGAGTATATCCGCAACCAGTCCCAGCGGATTGGCCGGGAGGCCGAGGTGATCGAAGCCTTTGGGCTGGGTAAGCGGGGACTGACCACCGCCAACCGCAAGTGCATCGCCCACTGGTATCAGGACCTGGGGTTCAACATCGAGATGATTCGGATGGCCTACGAGCGGACGGTGGACCAGATCGGCCAGGTGAGCTTTCCCTATATCAACAAAATCCTGGAAAACTGGCACGCTTTGGGGCTCAAGACCCCCGAAGAGGTGCTCACCGGGGATACCCCGAAAAAGGGGAAGAACGGCAAGACTTTCGGCCAGGGAGGCACTTCCTACGACCTCCAGGCCTTCGACCGACAGGGGTTCGACCTGCCGGATTTGGACGACCATTCCTGATGGGAAGGAGGGAACTGGATGCGTAACGACCTGTTTCAGGAGGCGAAAAGGCGGATTGACCGCCGGCGGATGAACCAGCAGCTGGCTCTGTCCGGGCGGCTGGACGAGATTGGCCAGAAGATCCCCGAAGTCATCGAGGTTCGGCGGAAGCTGGCGATGACCTCGGCGGAGATCAGCAAGCTGATTTTGCAGAAAAATACCGACATCGCCGCCGGGATTGCGAAGATTGAAGAGGTAAATTTACAGCTCCAGCAGAAGGAAAAGGACCTGCTCCGGGCGGGGGGCTACCCGGAGGATTATCTGGAACTGAAATATGACTGCCCCCTTTGCAAGGACACAGGGTTTGTGGACGGGGTCCGCTGCCAGTGTCTGAAAGAGGAGATGCAGCGGCTCTCGATTGAGGATTTAAACCGGGCCTCCCCGCTGAAAACCAGCCGGTTTGAGGACTTTGACTTAAGCTTTTACCCCAACGAAACCGACCCGGAAACCGGCCAAAACCCCCGGATTGTGATGGAGCGGGTGCTGCGGTATTGTAGGCAGTACGCCGAAAACTTTCGGACGGACAGCCCCGGTATCTTCATGTTCGGCTATACCGGCCTGGGAAAAACCCACCTCTCGCTGGCCATCGCCGGGGTGGTAGCGAAAAAAGGTTTTTCGGTGGCCTATGGCACCGCCCAGGATCTGCTGCGGCGGATTGAAAACGAGCATTTCGGCCGGGTGGAGGACGCGGGGACGCTGGAGACGCTGCTGGCCTCCGACCTGCTGATTCTGGACGACCTGGGGGCGGAGTTTGATAGCCCCTTCAACAAGTCGACGGTCTACAATATCCTCAATAACCGCCTCGCCGCTTCCCGGCCGTTGATTATCTCCAGCAACCTGTCAGCCGCTGAGATTGAGGATAAGTACACCCCCCGGATTGTCTCCCGGCTGTTTACCCAGCTGGTGCAGATGCGGTTTATCGGGCAGGATGTCCGGCAGCTGCGCCGCCAGCGGGAGTTGGAACGGCGGAAAAACCGGTAGAGACGAAAAAATCCGGCATCTTTTCAGAGCCTTTTGGGACTCGGAAGGATGCCGGATTTTTGGATTATATGGAAAACGTATGTAAGGGGGAAACTTCTATTGAATATTCTCGTTATTCAAACGCTTCCCGCAGGGTATCCAGGAAGGATTCTTCTCCCACCGTGTTGATCTTCCAGAACATCGCTTGGCTTCCGCCGGCGGTGACCGCACAGATATGGGTGCCGGTGCCGGCTGAGACCATTGTGACGCTCATGCTGACCCGATTGCTCCCAAGGAAGGAGTACCGCTCGAAAACCCGCACCGCTACCCGGGCGGTTCCGGTGGCGAAGTCGCTGCTCTCTTCCAGGGAGGCGGTCATGCTTCCGTTCAGGACGGCGTTTTCCACTTTGGAGACGGTCTGGGAGAGGGGGAGGTTTACGGTTTTTTCAAACTTTGCCATCGTTATTCCTCCAGGGTTTCGCTGATGTACGCTTTCATCCGTTCAAAGGTAATTACGCTCAGATCGTGTTCCATCTTGCAGGCGTCCTGGGCTGCGATATCCTCCGGCACGCCGATTTGGATGAGCCACTTGCGGATCAGCTCATGCCGCTCATAAATCCGGGTGGCAATCTCCATCCCGGCGTCGGTCAGGGTGATGTATCCATCTTTGTCCACCAGGATGTAACCGTTTTCCCGCAGCAGCGAGACGGCCCGGCTGATGCTGGGCTTGGAGTAGTTCATGTGGACGGCGATGTCGATCGACCGCACCGCCCCTTTTTGATTTTTCAGGATGAGGATCGCCTCGAGATAATCTTCGGCCGACTGATGAATCTGCATGGTTATCCGCCTTTCGATGGGTTGCTGGAACGATTGGTTCCGGCTTGTTGGAATTTAAACTGTCCGTTTGGACCACTGTCTCGGTGGGGCTATACCCCCGCCGTTCTTTTGAAACTGTATTTGTATTATTTTACCACATTCTGCGTAAAATAACAACGGGTAATGTGTAAACAACCTTTTTTTCCGGGAAGGGCATTCGTTCATAAAAAAGACTTGCAAAAACTTCCAAAATATCCTATAATTAGATAGGAATTAGCCGAGGGAAACTTTGGCCAAGAAAAATTCCAGAAAAACTCAATTTACAGGATTATTCCTTTAATTTTCCTTGCCTCCGCCCCGGGGTGGGCGGCAAAATTGAAAGGATGAAAAAAATGCTTGAACTGAAAAATGTTTCCTTTGAGGTTGCCCAGAACGATGGGACGACCCAGATTATTAAAGACCTGTCCTTCACCATTCCGGACGGACGGCTGACGGTCATCACCGGCCCCAACGGCGGCGGTAAATCGACCCTGGCTAAGCTGATTATGGGCCTGGAAAAGGCCACCGGCGGCGAAATCCTCTGGAACGGAGAGGACATCACCGGCATGTCGGTGACCGATCGGGCACGGCTGGGCATCGGCTACGCCTTCCAGCAGCCTCCCCGGTTTAAGGGAATGAAGGTTTCTAAGCTGCTGGAGCTGGCCAACGGCTCCCCCCTGGCGGAAGAGACCTGCTGCGAATACCTTTCCCGGGTCGGGCTCTGCGCCAGAGAGTATATCAACCGGGAGATCGACTCGACCCTTTCCGGTGGGGAACTGAAGCGGATTGAGATCGCGACGCTGCTGGTTCGCAAGCCCAAACTGGCGATTTTCGACGAACCGGAAGCGGGCATTGACCTGTGGAGCTTCGCGATGCTGGTGGACACCTTCGATAAACTGCGCAAGACCGGCGACCAGACGGTCATGATTATCTCCCACCAGGAGCGGATTTTACAGCTGGCAGACGACATCATGGTTTTGCAGGACGGCGGTATCCGGGAGTTTGGACCCCGGGAGGAGATCTTCCCGACGCTGGGGAGCATCAATATGTCTTCGTATTCCTGCATGAAATAAGGGAGGTTGTAACTTATGATTGATACTGTAATCCAGTCGATGCTTTCCACCATCGCCGGCATCAACGGCAAGGTGGAAGGGGCGTTCAACCTGCGGGAAAACGGCCAGGGGGTCGAGCGCTACTCCACCGAGAACGTCAAGATTGTCCCCAAAAAGGATAAGCCGGGCATTGATATCTTCATCCGCCCCGGCACCAAGGGCGAATCGGTCCATATTCCGGTGGTTCTGACCCAGTCGGGTCTGAACGACCTTGTCTACAACGACTTTTTCATCGGTGAAGGGGCCGACGTCACCATCATCGCCGGCTGCGGCATCCACAACGATGGCTGCGACAACACCGAGCACGACGGCATCCACTCCTTCAAGATCGGCAAAAATGCCCACATCCGTTATGTAGAAAAGCACTACGGCGAGGGGACCGGCACCGGCGAACGGATTTTGAACCCCACCACCATCGTCGATATGGACGAAGGCTCTTCCTGCGAGATGGAAATGGTCCAGATCGCGGGGGTTTCCTCCACCATCCGCAAGACCGAGGCAAACCTCGGGCCTAAGGCGAAGCTGCTGATTACCGAACGTCTGATGACCCACGGTGACCAGCATGCCGACTCTGACGTCGTCATCCACTTAAACGGCGCCGATTCCTCCGCCCAGGTTATCTCCCGGTCGGTGGCGAAGGACCGCTCCCACCAGATCTTCCACCCGATCGCCCAGGGCAACGCCCTCTGCCACGCCCACATCCAGTGCGACACCATCCTGATGGATGAGGCTCACGTGCAGTCGATCCCGGAAATCGAGGCCAACCACCCCGACGCCGCCATCATCCACGAGGCGGCCATCGGGCGGATCAACAACGAGCAGATGCTCAAACTCGAGACCCTGGGTCTGGATGAGCAGCAGGCGGAGAAGATCATCATCGACGCTTTCCTGGAATAAGACACGCTTTTACCTTTTTCATCTGTCCAAATAGATTGAAATGCCTGCCCTCAATTGAGGGCAGGCATTTTTTGCATAAAAAAAGGCTCCCGGCGGAAAAACCGTCAGGAGCGTCCAAGTAAAATAAAAAGGAGTAATTATAAAGGAGGGGGATTGAATTAGAAACAATGAATCTTTGTTTCCGTACCTTATTATAGCATAGGTTGAGGGGAAATATGTGAATAAATAGATACGATTGTTCTATTTTTAAAAGATTTATTCGCCAAATTTACCGATTTTTGGTTTCTGGCGGAAGGAAAGCCCGTTTATTCCGGTGAAAATCCCCATTTTTTCGCAGAACCCGCAGCCGAGTGAAAAATTCGGTCAAAACCGCCTGACATTCCGCCTCCAGGACCCCGCCCACCGCTTCCGGCCGGTGGTTGAAGGGGAACTGAAACAGGTCCAAAACGCTGCCGCAGCAGCCGCCCTTTTTGTCCCGAGCACCAAAGACCACTCGGGGAATCCGGGCGTTGATGATGGCACCGGCGCACATTGGACAGGGTTCCAGCGTCACGTAAAGGGTTGCCCGGTGCAGCCGCCAGCCCCCGAGGGTGCGGTTTGCCTCCTGGATGGCCAGAAGCTCGGCGTGGGCTGCCGCCTCCTTGCGGGTCTCCCGAAGATTGTGGGCTTTGGCCACCACCCGTTCCCCGTCCCAGACGATCACCGCTCCCACCGGCGTTTCCCCAAGGGCGGCCGCTTTTTTTGCCTCTTCCAGGGCGAGGGCCATAAAAGCCTCGTCCCGGTTTTTCAGCCCTTCCATCAGGTCACCCACAGCCGCTGGACAATCTGAATGATCCAGAGGGCACAGGCGGCGGAGAAAAAGGCGCTGCCAAAGGTGACGGCCATCTTTTTCCGGAAGGGAAGGCCGCTGCCAGCCTGTCCGCCGCTCATCCGGCGGTAGTCCAGTGCCTTGGAGGAGAGAATGAAAGCGTTTTCATCCCGGCGGCAGATGAGTGCGAAGGAAGCAAGGCCAATGGCCAGCAAAAGAATCATGGCCACCTCCGGTGCCCATTCCGGCAGATACCGCCCCACCGTTTCAAAGAGAGCCGGCCAGAGGGCACAGAGGATGTGTCCTCCCACTGCTGCCGACAGAAGGCCTGTCCGCAGCACCAGATACCCGAACATAAGCCCCATGATAAAGGCGCAAAGTCCGTCGTTTAAGGTGCCGGTGGTCAGTCCGTTGACCAGGGCGGTGATAAAAATGGCAAAGGCGTCTCCATATTTGCGGAGCATCCGCAGCAGCAGTCCCCGGAAAAGCAGTTCCTGTAAAACCGTCAGGACGATGGCGTTGCGAATGATGTAGAGAGCCTGGGCGGCCGGAACGCTGGGAATGGCACTGCCTCCCGCTTCAATTAGGCCGAGATTGCTCAGTACCCCTGAAAAGATCTCTCCGCAGCAGGTCACTGCGGCTGACAGGCCCATGGCACAGCCGAAGCTGAGCACCAATACCCAGGCGGAAAAGGTGGTGTTATCCCGGCGGCGAAGGTCACGGCCTCCCACCAGAAGCAGGAAGATGATGGGCACTAGATAGCTGCCCACCTGCCAGAGAAAGGTACGGACCTCAGAAAGGACTGCATTCCAGAAGACAAGGCTGTCTGGGTCTTCCACCGGGATAAACTGGGCAATGTACCGGACGAGCAGCTGGCTGGGCAACAGGAAAATTGTCGGCAGCAGCAAAAGGCAAAGCATCACGCCGCCCGCTAGAGAAGCGCTGCGGCGGATTTCGTGCCGCTCGATTTGGCCTGGGTCCAAATGAATAAAACCATAGCCGCTTATGTAGACGTTGCCGCCGTCCGGCGGCCATTGATCCATCAGGCGGGGATACCCATGTCCCCGGTGCGGCTCCCGTTGAAATTGCATACTGTCTCCCCCTGTCAAAATCTATCCCAAAGAAGAAAACTTCTTTCTTTTACAAAATATTATAGCATGGTCCGGGAAAAGAGATAGTTATTTTCTGTAAATTTTCACGCTGTACAAATTATGTCGTTTCAGGTATAATAATAGTAGCTAAACGCGTTTTTTCATCCGTTTTAGCCAATTTGTATACATAATTTAGTAGCGTGGAGAAAGTTGCCTATCGGAGTACTTGCGGATTCATTGGGAATTTTACTGGGAGGTTTGATCGGAGCTGCTTTTGGGAAAAAGCTGCCGCGGCATATACAGCTCGCGCTGCCGTCGGTGTTCGGCTGCGGGTCGGTGTTGATGGGAATTCCCAACATCGTCAAGCTGGAGACGATGCCGGCGGTGGTGTTGTCGCTGATTGTGGGAACGCTGATCGGGGAAGCGGTGCTGTTGGAACGGAGATTTGAGCAGGCGGGCGCCTTTATGGGACCGCGGATTGCCAAGCTGTTCCACGCCGAGTCCTCCGATAACCAAGAGATGCTGGTGGACTTTGTGTCGGCGCTGGTTCTCTTTTGCGCCAGCGGCACCGGGATTTTCGGCTCCCTTCAGTCGGGACTGGACGGCGACCACACCATTCTGATTACCAAGGCAATTCTCGACTTCTTTACCGCGGCAATTTTTGCCATCACCGTCGGGTATATGACCGCCTTTATCTGCATCCCCCAGACCATCATCATGCTGGCCCTCTTTTGCAGCGCCAAGCTCCTGATGCCGGTGATTCCGGACACGATGCTCAACGACTTTATGGCCTGCGGAGGCATCCTGATCTTCGCCACCGGGCTGCGGATTGCGAAAATTCACCAGTTTCCGATTGGGAGCATGATCCCGGCGATGATACTGGTGATGTCGGTGTCGGCCGCCTGGAATACATGGATAGCGCCGCTCTTAGGATAAGCAGGAATTGAGGAATTTTACTTCTGTTGAGATTTTAGCGGGTATTGCAGGATAACAAATCGAGCTTTTGTGCCTTCTGTAAACTTTTTAAACTTTACGGCAAAAAAATTTAGACCCAGTTCACATGCTTGCCCTCCCATTATGTCACAATAACAATATGGCTGTAAGTGGAAAAGAGGACAGCGTGTGCAGAAAGGAGCGGAAAGATGCCGCGATTTTTCATCCCGCCGGATGAGGCAAAGCCGGGCGGGGAGTTGACGCTGGACCGCGAGTCGTCCAGCCACATCGCCCGGTCGCTGCGGATGCGGGCGGGGGAGACACTGACCCTGTCCGACGGGAAGGGAACCGATTTCTCGGCCGAGATTCTTGATACCGGGGAGCTGGTCACCGTCCGGATTCTGTCCGCCGCCCCCTGTGAAACCGAACCCCATACCCGGGTCACCCTCTTTCAGGCGCTGCCCAAAGGGGATAAGATGGAGTGGATTGTCCAAAAGGCCACCGAACTGGGGGTATATGCCATCCAGCCGTTTTTGTCCAGCCGCTGCATCTCCCGCCCGGATAGCCGGTCGATGGAGAAAAAGCGGGCCCGTCTCCAGAAGATCGCCTTGGAAGCCGCCCAGCAGAGCGGCCGCGGCCAGGTGCCGGAAATCCGGCCGCTGGTGGGGTTAGAGGAGTTACCGGAGCTGATGCCGGAAAAGACCCTTTTCTGTTACGAAAAGGGTGGAAGACGGATTGCAGAGCTGATCACTCCCGGAGAAAAGGAAGTCGGGCTGATTATCGGCAGTGAAGGGGGATTTTCCCCGGAGGAGGCCGAATTCCTCGCAAGCCACGGGGCCCTGACTGCCACCCTCGGGAAACGGATTCTGCGGTGTGAGACGGCGCCTCTGTGCGGCCTGTCGGTTATTTTGGCCCAGACGGGGGATATATAACCAGTCGGTGTTTTGATGGGTAGATTTTAGTAAGTCAGGCTGCCGGCTCCCATGGGAGGGCGCCTGAGTTTAGAAAGGAAGGTCAATCTCATGAAAAAAAGTGTATGGATTTCGCTGATTGCGGCTGTTGCCGCCGTAGCGGCTGCGGCCATCGCCATCGCAGCCCTGGTCCGCCGCAAAACCAACGCCATTGCCCAGGAGTTGGATTTTGAACCGGACGACGAGTATTACGATCCCGACGAGGACGAGGACATCTGCGGCAGCTGTGAGGGCTGCGGCGATGTGGAAGAAGCCGATGTCGCCACCTCGGCCCATGAGGAGCCGATGGAGATTCCGGTGATGGATGCGGAAGGCGCCCCGGAAGAGGACGACGAGGAAGAAAAGGAATAAAAATGGGAAGCGGCGCAGGAAAGATACCTGCGCCGCTTTTTGCTGTATCAAGAGCCGCTGCGGGACGAAAACTTCGTTATCATCAGCCCACCAGTAATACTTTAACGTTTGCCTGTGGTTATCGGTGATTTTGACGCAGTGCCATCATGCTAGATTGAAGCAAACGAAAACGGCGCAAGGTACAACCCTGCGCCGCTTATCTTTAATCGCCTTTGATTCCTGCGCACCGCATGGCATTTAGGATGGCCAGAATGGCCACCCCGACGTCCGCGAAGACCGCGTACCACATACTGGTGGTGATGCCAAGGGCGGTCAACAGCAGAATCCCAATCTTGATGACCAGGGCAAAGATGATGTTCTGCCAGACAATCTGCACCGTCTTGCGGGCAATTTTGACCGCTGTCACCAGTTTATAAGGGTTGTCGTCCATCAGCACCAGGTCGGCCGCCTCAATCGCCGCGTCGGACCCGACGCCGCCCATGGCCGCACCCACGTCTGCCAGCATCAGCACCGGAGCGTCGTTGATGCCGTCGCCGGCAAAGAGAACCTTTTTCCCCTGGGAGGACGCTTCACCCATGATTTTCTCGCAGATGGAGGCTTTGTCCTGGGGGAGGAGTCCGGCGTAAACCTTGTGGATGCCCAGTTCCTCCGCCACCGGCTGGGCGGAAGATTCGCTGTCGCCGGTCAACATCACCGTCTGAATCCCCAGGGCCGACAGGTCCCGGACCGCCGCTTTGGAGGTGGGCTTGATTTCGTCCCGGATGAGGATGTGGCCTTTATAAACCCCGTCTTCCGCCAGATAGACCACCGTGCCCCGCTGGTGGACCGCCGGAACGGCAATCCCCGCGGCGGCCAGCAGTTTCTCGTTGCCGCAGAAGAGCGTTTTGCCGTCCACCGTGGCGGTGACCCCGTGACCGGCGGTTTCCTGATAGTCGCCGATGCGGCTGGGGTCCAAGGGGAGGGTGCAGCCTTCCCGGAGGGAGGCGGAAATCGGGTGGCTGGAGTAGTATTCGCAAAGGGCCGCCTTCTGGAGCAGTTCATCCGCCGGGATACCCTGGGGAACCACTTCCGAGACCGCGAATTTTCCCCGGGTTAAGGTCCCAGTTTTATCCAGTACCGCTACCCCAATCTTGGACAGGTTTTCCAGGGATATGGAGCCTTTGGCCAGAATTCCCTTCCGGGAGGCGCCGCCGATTCCCCCAAAGAAGGAGAGGGGCACCGAAATCACCAGCGCGCAGGGGCAGGAGACAACCAAAAACATCAGCGCCTGGTGCACCCAGCCACCGAAGGGCTGCCGCAAAATCAAGGGCGGCAGGAAAGCCAGCAGAGCCGCGCCGATGACCACCGCCGGGGTATAAACCCGGGCAAAGCGGGTGATAAAGGCTTCGCTCTTGGCCTTTTTGGCGGCGGCGTTTTCCACCAGGTCCATAATCCGGGAGACGGTCGACTCCTCGTAGGGGCGGCTGACGGTGATTTCCAATAGCCCTTCCTGGTTGATGCAGCCGGAAAGCGCTTCGCTGCCGGGCCCCACCGGGCGGGGAACCGGCTCACCGGTGATGGCGGAGGTGTCCAGGGCGGAGCTGCCGTTTAAGACTACCCCGTCCAGCGGAATCCGTTCCCCCGGACGGACAACGATGACCGACCCGGGCTGGATTTCCGAGGGGGCTGTGTCCGACAGGCCGCTGTCGGTTTTCAGATGGGCAACGTCGGGGCAGAGGTCCATCAGTTCCCCAATCGAACGGCGGGAGCGGGCCACTGCCAGGTGTTCAAACAGCTCGCCCACCTGGAAGAAGAGCATAACCGCCACCGCTTCTCCATAGTCCCCGGTAAAAAACGCGCCGATGGAGGCGATGCACATCAGGAAGTTTTCGTCGAATACCTGGCCGTGGCGGATGTTTTTCAGCGCGCTCCATAAGACTTCCGCCCCCAGCACCAGCCAGCCGGGGATAAAGAGAATCAGCGACCCGTACCCCATGAAAAAGGGGATGGTGTGGGAGAACACTTCCCCCAGGATAAAGAGAATGCCGCCGATGATAATCCGGCGGAGGTCCTGTTTCTGTTCGTCGGTCATCTCCCGGTAGAAACGGGCCAGCTTGTCCATAAAAATCGTCCTTTCCATCCTATTTGATGATCGGAGAACCGGCGGGAAGGCCCTGTCCGGTCCCCGAAATTTACTCGGTTACATGCTCCATTCCGCAGGAGAGAATCGTGCGGACATGGTCGTCGGTCAGGTAGTAGACCGCCGTTTTCCCCTCCCGGCGGGAGCGGACCAGGTTCGCGTTTTTCAGCACCCGCAGCTGGTGGGAGATGGCCGACTGGGTCATCGACAGGGCGGCGGCAATCTCGCTCACCCGCATATCCCTTTGCAGCAGAAGAAACAAAATTCGCACCCGGGTGGAATCGCCGAATACCTTGTACAGTTCCGCCAGGTCGTAGAGTTCCTCCTCCTTTGGCATCCCGTCTTCCGGCAGCCAGTGGCGCAGCTCTTTTATGGGCATACATCAGCCTCCTTTTCACTTCTGGAATAGGTTTTTTGTACTTTTTCATATGAGCAGTTGTTCATGTGTTTATGATAGCATCGGGCTATCCCACTGTCAAGCAAAACGGCGGGGCAGGTTGCATAAGGTTTTGTCTTTTTTTTCAGAAAGCTGCATAAAAGCCGCCGGAACAGACAGAATCCCCGCCTGTCGTGCATAACAGGCGGGGATTGAAAGGGGATTTATGCTTCCCGGAAAATGAGGTAGCCCCAGTCTTTCAGGGTGACAGGGGCGCCCTTTTCGTACTGCTCGCCGGTCAGGAGGTTTTCCCCTGCCGGGAGGGTGAAGGATTTTTCCTCTGGGGAGTAGTTGAGGAAGAAGAGGATTTTTTTGCCGTTTTCATCCAGCGATTCCCGGACGGTGACCGGGTAGCCGGCGTAATCCAGCGAAATATGGGCAGTTTTGGCTGCTTCCGCGGTCAGTGCTTCGATGGCACTCTCGCCTATGTGGCAGCCGATGTAGTAGCCGGTGCCGCTGCCGTAGTGGGCCCGGGTGATGGCGGCGTATTCTTTCCAGTAGGGATGTTCATACCGCCCGAGGACTTCGGTGCCCTCTTCCGGGATGAGCATTTCCATCCAGGTGTCCGCTTCGGCTCCTTCGCCGATGCCGTCCACCGCCACCGATTCCGGACGGGTGAACTGGGAGTAGCTGATGCCGAAGGCTTTGGAAAGGATATGGGGCGCCTCGTCGTGGTAAACCTTGATGTTTTCGTCGGCAAAGCCCGTTTTGAAGGTGGCCAGAAGGGTGCCGCCCTTTTCCTCGTAGGATAACAGCTGCCGCAGCAGCTTTTCCGGGGCCGCATAGAGGGCGGGAACGCAGATCAGGCTGTATTTATTGAGATCGGCGTCTTCCGGCAGCGAGTCGCCATAGATAAAGTCGGCGCCGATGTTCAGTTTAAATAAAGCGTTCCACATCCAGCGGACCACGCCGTTGTAGTCCAGCCCGCCGCGGGCATAAGCCATTCCGCCGAAGGGGAAGTACTTCATCGAAGTAAGGGCGGTGTTACTGATGAGGACGGCGGCCTTGTTCTCCTTGTGGAGACCGGTCAGAGCGGGGGAGAGGGTCTTGAAGGCGGCACCGATGGTTTTGGCCTCCTGATACATGGCGGAGGGCTTGAAGTCGTGGGAGAGAAGCCCCTTCCAGTAGGTTTCAAAGGAGTTGTGAATCGAGTGCCAGTGCCAGTACTCCACCGTTTCAGCCCCGGAAGCAAGATGGCTCATCGCCTGGAGGGAGAGCTGGCCGGGGTAGGGGGTCCACTGGGGGAAGCCCTGGGCTTCGGTTTCCAGCACCAGGTAGGGGGCCTGTTTGAGGCTGCGGATAAGGTCCCCGGACATCGCGATCTCCCGGCCGGTTAAATGGTCTTGGGTGGGATGGTAGATGTCACAGCCGGCAATATCCAGGCATTTTGCCACCTGGTCGTGGTTGACATCCGGCTGGATGCCGGAGGAGTAACCCTTCGAAAAGTCGAAGTCCAGGTTGTGGGTGATAAACTGGTCCGGGCGCTTATATTCCCGGACAATCGACGCCTGCCATTCGAGGAACTCGGTGACCAGGCTCCGCTGGAACTTTTCAAATTCGGCAGCGAGACTTCCGTTGATGGTGCCGTTGATGTCGGGGACGTCTTCCCAGGCGTCGATGCGGTTGCTCCAGTAGTCGAGGCCAAAGGCCTTGTTCAGGGCGTCGGTGGTGCCGAACTTGTCCCGGAGATAGCGGACAAACATCCGCTGGACATTTTCGCCGGAGGTGCCATAGTACTTGGTTTCGTTATCCAGCTGGTAGCCGATGACCGCCGGATGGGAGGCCACATGGCGCATCAGCTCCCGGATAACCCGTTCACAGTAAAACCGGTAGGCGGGGGAGGTGATGTCCATAATCTGCCGGGCGCCATAGGGGCGGCGTCCGGTTTTGGTGACGGCCATCACTTCGGGGTGCATCTTCTCCATCCAGGAGGGGATGGCGTAGGTGGGGGTGCCGACGATGACGTCGATGCCCGCTTTGCCCATGGCGTCCAGCACCCGGTCGATGTGGGAGAAGTCGAAAACCCCGGGGCGGGGTTCCAGGGTTGACCAGGTGGATTCGGCGATGCGGACCAGGTTGATGTCCGCCTCTTTCATCATTTCGATGTCTTTATCCAGCCGGTCGCAGGGCATATATTCGTCGTAGTAGGCGACGCCGTAGTGGAGTTTTTTCATATCTTACGCTCCTTTCGGGGGAAGGTTTGCCCGGGGGACCCCCGGGCAAAGGAATGGATACAAAAGTCCGCTGTCTGTGACCCTTACAGGACGAAGGTGTTCATCGAATGGGGCTTTAAGGTGACCGAGAAGGTTTTCCCTTCGCCCTCGAAGGTGAAGACCCGTTCCCGGTCGAGGGTGTTCTGGGCGGTGACCACCAGGCTGCCGTCGGGGTTTAGGAAGGCCATGGCCGACATATTCCAGTGGCCGGACCCCTCGAGGACCTTTGCTCCCGCTTTGATGAAGTGGGCGTAATGCTTCATGACATAGTACTCGGGGTTAAAGGTGGCGGTGTGGGTTTCAGGATCGACGGTGATCATCGTGTTCTGGCGCCAGCCCCAGGTGGAAGATCCGCCGGGTTCGAGGATCATGTTCCAATAGGCGTAGACGGTGACGCCGTACTGGAAGTAGTGGCGAACCAGGTCAAAGATATAGGCCGCGTAGGTCCAGTTGTTGCTGCCGTCGCCACATTCGTTTTCGGTCTGCATCAGGCCCAGTTCAGGGAAGGTCTCGTGGGTTTTGTGGATGACCCGCTGGCCGTTCCACTGGTAGCCGACGCCGGAGATGTACTGGCGGGCTTCGTCGTCAAAGAGGATGTTGTCCAGGTAGGAGGAGTAAAGGTCCAGCATAATCCCACGCATCCCGAAGTCCATTTCGGTGGGGCCGTTCAAAGTGCCGAGCCAGATTTCGGTGTCGACCTTGTGTTCTTTAAAGTAAGGCCCGATGTAGTCCCGGATAAACACCCGGAACTCTTCCGAAGACCAGAGGCAGGAGGGGAACTTCTGGTCGGCAAAGGGCTCGTTCTGCAGGCAGAGGCGGGAAACCTTGACCCCTTCCTTTTCGTAGGCGTCCAAAAACCGCCGGAAATATTCACAGTAGGCCAGCTGGGTCTTTTCGTCCCGAACCATCCGGCCGTAGTTATAGACCGGCGGGTTTTTCATCCAGGTGGGCGGAGACCAGGGGGAAGCGAAGAACTTCATGTCGGGAGAACGCTTCTGCGCCTCGCGGATATAGGGGAGAACGTGTTCCTGATCCCGGGCAATCGAGAAGTGTTCCATATTATAGTCGCCGGGGGTTTCGTCATAGGAGTACCAGCTGGCGGCATAGTCGTTGGCGCCAACCGAAATCCGGCCCCAGTTAAAGGCGCATCCTTCTTCCGAGAAGAGGGCGTCCAGCACCTTTTCCTGATCGGCAGGAGAAAGCTCCATCAGAGCAATGTGGGACAGCTCGTTGAAGCAGCCGCCGAAGCCTTCGACCGACTGGCAGGTTTTGCCAGTCAGGGTGAGCTTGTGGGCAGAGGGAGCCGTTTCGGTGGGGGTGATTTCTTTCCACTGTTCGGCAGGAGTGGTTTCAATCCATTTCATGGGTCAAGTTCTTCCTTTCGTGGGTAAAGTGTGGTGTACGTGCTCGTGCACATTTGCTATATGCTCATTATACTCTCTTTTTTAATGGAATGCAAGGACTTTCTTTTAAAAATCAAGAGGACTTTTGCCGGGAGAGAGAGAGGGAAATATCTTGATTTTGAAAGAGCGAAAAAGATCGCATATTCGGTGGATAGCGGTCCATACTTTGCCAGGAAAGCAGGTGACGAAAATGCTGAATATATTTTTCCGGGCGCTTCTTCTATATTTGCTGGTCATTTTTGCTGTTCGGATGATGGGTAAGCGGCAGCTGGGGGATTTGCAGCCGTCGGAAATTGTGACGACTATTTTAATCGGCAATATTGCTTCCCTTCCCATTGAGGATTCCGCACTGCCTATGTTGTCGGCTGTGATGCCGATTCTGACGCTGGCGGCGTTTGAGGTGATCGTGTCGGAAGCGGGACTGAAATTCAGGCCGTTGCGGCTGCTGTTCAGCGGTAGGCCCCAGGTGATTA
>CALXHB010000027.1 GCA_944387995.1 uncultured Clostridia bacterium
TAATCGACTTGGGCAGGTAGGTGGGATTTTCCCGGTCGATCAGCGTAACCCCTTCCGGCAGGCAGGAGTAGAGGCCGTAGCTCACCCGAGCGCCGTCCGCTAACAGCCGGCTGCCGTCGGGCAGGGCAGAAAGGTCCTCGTAAAAATCTTCGTAGGGTTTTAAAACGACTCCGTCATCCGCCAGCGCCCGGACCACATCCTCCGGGAAAGCGGCGGCATTGGCGTAGAGGCTGATCGAGTGGGGACCCACCAGCAGGTAGGAGAGGACCACCGGGTTATAGGCCACGTCTCCGCCGCGGATGTTTAACAGCCAGGCGATGTCGTCCAGGACAGTCAGCGCGTGGTACCCAGCGCCGGCTTCTTTCATCGCAGCCTGGAGGTTCGCAATTTTCTCCGCTCTCGACTGGCCGGCGTACTTTTCGTCCAGCAGGAAGACCGGTTCCGCCGAAAGGGCCGGACGGTCTTCCCAGATCTCGCCGACGAGGTCCAGGGATGCATTGACGCTGGCACCCTTGGCCGCCAGCTTGTCCCGGTAACGGAGACCCACCGCCGCGGGAACCGTCCGTCCGTCAAAACCGAGGGTCATTCCCTTTTCCATCCGGCTGACGATAAACTCTTCCACTGTCGGGACCCCTTCCTGTCCCATCTTCATCAGCTGAACCGAGGTCCCCTCCAGCTGAGCCGCCGCCTGGATAAAGTACCGGCCGTCGGTCCAGAGAAATGCCTCGTCAGAAGTGATAACGGCGGTGCCGGCCGAGCCGGTGAAGCCGGTGATATATGCCCTTTCCTTAAAATAGTCGCCTACATATTCGGAATTGTGGAAGTCGGAAGAGGTGACCATGTACAGGTCAATCCCTTTTTCCGCCATTTTTTCCCGCAGGCGGGAAAGTCTCTCTTTTATCATGCAAATCATCCTTTCACGCAGGGCAACGGCCTGCTATCTTCATTATAGCAAACTGAAAGCCGCTGTCAAGCACCCCTTTTTTATACCCATCATCCTAAGGAGGAAGCTATGGAACCCAATTTTTCCAACATCCGTCTGATCGCCAGCGACATCGACGGAACCCTTTTGCAAAACGGCCGGACCGAAATTACCCCGCAGCTCTTTTCCCAGGTGCGGGCCCTGAAGGAGCGGGGGATTATCTTCTGCGCCGCCTCCGGCCGCCAGCACGGCAGCCTGCGCAAGCTGTTCCAGCCGGTGGAGAAGGAGATTTATTACATCTGTGAAAACGGGGCCATCGCCTTTTCGCCGGAAGGGGAGGTCCTCTCCCGGACGCCGATGGAGCGGGAGGACGCGCTCCGGCTCTGCCACGCGATTCTGGACGTGCCCCAGTTTGAGGTGCTGATCTCCGGGGCGGAAACCAGCTACTTAATCCCCAAGTCCCCCGACTACATCGACCACATCCGCTACTTCATCGGCAACCACGTTACCCTGATTCAGCAGCCGGAGGATATTAAGGAAGATATCCTCAAGGTATCGGCCTACTGTCCTGACGGGGCCATCCAGTATCAGGAGCAGTGGCGGAAGGATTGGCCCCAGTTCGCGGTGGCGCTGGGGGGAAAACTCTGGCTGGACTGCGGCAAAGCCAGCAAACGGGACGGGATTCTGGGGCTGTGCAGCGCCCTCGGGATTTCCCCCGAACAGGTTTGCGCTTTCGGGGACAACTACAACGACATCCTGATGCTGGAATCGGTGGGGATGGGGATTGTGATGGACGGCGGGCCGGAGGATGTCCGCCGCCGGTTTGCCCTCCACGCCGGCTGTCCGGAAGAAATGCTGGAGAAACTTCTCCGATAAGGGTCGGAATTTATCAAAAGATGAAAATTTTTGGTCGGGATGGGTTACCCCCTTGTTTTTTCCAGTAAAGGGTATATAATAGATTCATTGCAAAGGTTTTATAACCTATTTACATTTTAGCGATAAAATCGGCAAGAAATCCGGTTTTATCCGGCCGTCTGTCCGGCTATTTTGGAATTTATTTTTAGGAGGATGACCACATGGCGTCAAAGACATACGAAATGGACATGTGCTCGGGTCCGCTTCCCGGGAAAATACTGCGGTTTGCAATTCCGCTGATGCTTTCCAGCATCCTGCAGCTTTTGTTTAACGCCACCGACGTAATCGTCGTGGGACAGTTTTCCGGCAGCACCTCGCTGGCGGCGGTGGGGTCCACCGGCGCCTTGACCAACCTTCTGACCAACATCTTCCTCGGGCTTTCCATCGGTGCCAACGTTCTGGTGGCCCGGTACTACGGCGCCCGGCAGGAAAAGGACATCCGGGAAACCATCCAGACCGCGATGCTGATTGCGGTGACCGGCGGCGTGATTCTGATTGTGGTGGGACTTCTGGTCACCTACCCGCTGCTGGAACTGATGGGTACGCCGGAAGACGTCATCGACAAGTCGGCTACCTATATGCGGATTATCTTCATCGGCTGCCCGTTTATGCTGGTGTATAACTTCGGTTCCGCTATCCTGCGGGCGGTGGGGGACACCAAGCGGCCTCTCTACTACCTGACGGTGGCCGGTATCCTCAACATCATCTTAAACCTCTTTTTTGTCATTGTCTGCAAACTGGACGTCGCCGGTGTTGCCCTGGCGACCATCATCTCCCAGTGCCTGTCGATGGGATTGGTCGTTCTCTGCCTGATGAAAGAGGAGGGGGCGCTGAAGTTCCACCCGAAGGAGATGCGTTTCCACAAGGATAAGCTCCTCGGCATCATCCGCATCGGCCTGCCGGCAGGCCTTCAGGGTGCGGTTTTCTCGATCTCCAACGTCCTGATTCAGTCGACCGTCAACTCCTTCGGCTCGACGGTTATGGCGGGCAACACCGCCGCCTCCAACATCGAGGGGTTTGTCTATGTGGCGATGAACTCGATGTACCAGTCGTCGATCTCCTTCACCGGCCAGAATATGGGCGCCCAGAAGTACCGCCGGGTCAACAAGATTCTGCTGACCTGCCAGGGGTACGTTGTCCTGTTCGGTCTGACCCTGGGGCTTGCGGCCCTCTTCCTGGGGGACATCCTTCTTGGATTCTACACCAACGACCCGGCGGTTGTGGAATACGGCCTTCTGAGAATGTCGATCATCTGCCCCACCTATTTCACCTGTGGGATTATGGATACGCTGGTGGGAAGCCTGAGAGGCATGGGCTGCTCGGTGATTCCGATGACCGTCTCGCTGATCGGTGTCTGTGGACTGCGAATTGTCTGGATTTTCACCATCTTCCGCTTCCTGTCGCCGACGCTGACTACTCTGTACATCTCTTACCCGGTCACCTGGGTGCTCACTTCCTGCATCCATCTGATTACCTTCCTCATCGTCCGGCGGCGTTATCCCAAGGATGACGTTGAGGAACCCGCCCCCGTGACGGCTTAACGCCTTAATCGCTAAACAAAGCCCCTTATCCGAAAAATGCGGATAAGGGGCTTTTCATCTGCCGGTTAAAGCTCGGGCACAATTGACGCTGACCGAAACGGTTACCAACGGATGGGCGTCCATCATAAGTTTAGGATCGACCCCTTTTTAAAGGGGTTCCGGCGTTGCTTCGCAAGCCTATTGAAATCGCGTTTACGCGATTTCAAGCGGGGTTATGTGTGTTCTTTCAGAGGTGCAACAATCTGCGAAAAAATATGGTTTCCCGCTCTGCGGAAAATGCGGGCCATTCTGGCCGGCCCGCAAATATTTTTTCTGGCATGACAGCTTGAGCTGGAATGCCTGAGCCCTTTGCCAGGTACGAGTTTATCATGAAAGCCTGCTTTTCACAGTTGCTGACGTTTAAGGTCACTCGTCGCGCAGCGACCCTCCATTGCTCAAATATCATGCTGCATCCCCGGCGAACTGCGCGTTATACAGTTCGGCGTAGAAACCGCCTTTATCCAGAAGCTCTTGGTGGGTGCCGCTTTCGACGACGTCCCCGTCCTTCAGCACCAGGATAATGTCGGCATTTTTAATGGTGGACAGCCGGTGGCCGATGACGAAGGAGGTTCTGCCCTG
>CALXHB010000028.1 GCA_944387995.1 uncultured Clostridia bacterium
ATCTTAAAGACCGCCGCCTTCCCGGTATTACCGGGGAGACCAAGGGTGAAGTAGATCAGTGCCCCGCCGGGCAGCAATCCCGCCACCATCGACAGGACCCCCAGTGCCGTCATCAGCACCAGCATCCCCACCGACCGGACCCAGAGCTTAAAACTCTGCAGCGGCTGGAAGATCTCGCCGAGGGTTGCTTCCTCCCCCGAGGTGAGGCGGTAGATGAACATCAAATACCCCAGCATCAGCGGTCCCATCAGCACCGCCGATGGAATCAGCATCAGCCCGTCCAGGGCCATCCGCCCGAGATCAATCCGCAGGATTCCCTCTTCCCAGACCAGCGGCCGGCTGGATAACCCCAGCTCCGTCCCGATGATCTGGCCCAGCAGGAAAAACACCGTCTGGCACCCGGCCAGAAAGAGAATTCCCGCCGCCGCCTTACCCCACCGGCTGGTGAGGGCCCGGCGGGCGTCCCACTTAATATGGCGGTAGAGCCGTTCCGGGCGGCCGGCGGACACCGGCTGCTCAAATTCCGCTCCGGCATATTGCCCGTACTCAGGGTTCATACCGGTCCTCCTCTTTTTCATCTCCCACGTCGTAGATTCCGTAGACCGACGGCTCGTGGGTATCTCCTTTAAAATAGGGGATCGGGTCGACCACCTCAAACACCCCGGCCCGCTGCCACATCGAGGCGGTGACCAGGGCGGTGAAGCCCTCCCCCGGTTTGGTTTTCCATTTTAAGGGTTCCATCTTGGGGTAGCCGTGCTGGGAGAGAAGGTTCATCATAATCCCGCTGTGGCAGATCAGCGCCGCCGAAGTGATTCTTTCCCGCATCATGTCCTCCAACACCCAGCTGAACCCTTCCTCACAGCGGTTTAAAAAGGCGGTCCGGTCTTCGCCCCCCATGGGCGCGTCCCGCATGCCGCTGTCGGTCCAGCGCTTAAAGGCGATGCTGTCCTTTAAATCGGCCACCGTCTTGTTCTCAAAGGCCCCGAAGGAGTATTCCCGGAGCTTTGGCACCTCCACCGGCTGATGGCCGGGGAAGAGGATTTCCGCCGTCTCGGTGCAGCGCTTAAGCGGCGGGGCATACACCCGCCCGACCCCCGGATATTCCCGGGTTTTGGCGAGGTGAATCAGCTGGTCCCGCCCTTCCCGGCAGAGGGGAAGGTCGGTGGAACCGATGTAGCGGCCGTCCAGGTTTCCGGCGGTCAGGCCGGGGCGAATCATGTAAAGTTTATAGGTAATCATACTCTCACGCTTTCATCCGCAATTTGTGTCCCATCCCGCCGGGCATTTCCCGCGGTTGCAGCGTCTGAGACGCCGGTTTTTTCTCCATCGGCGCCCCGCCCGCAGCCTTTCCCATCCGGCTGGGGACACATGCTTTTATTATACCACGGGGCGGCTTATTTTTCCAACGGAATACCTAAAAATTTAAGATTCATTCACAACAATATCCCCAAAAATCCGCAAGATGGTCAAAACCCCCTTTACAAAAAGTATCGGGTGCATTATAATTTACAGTACGTTAAGCTGACAAAATGGGGAATGTTGTCCACATCTTTTCACAGAGGGCCGGGCAAAACCCAAAACGGAAAGGATGAGGCGGGTGAACAGCGAATTTCCCCGGATATTGACCCTCCTGCGCAAAGAGCGCGGGATCTCCCAAAAACAAGCGGCGGCAGCCCTCGGCGTCTCTCAGGCGCTCCTTTCCCACTATGAAAACGGCATCCGGGAGTGCGGACTGGCTTTTGTGGTCCGGGCGTCGGAATTTTACGGGGTTTCCTGTGATTACCTGCTGGGCCGGACCTCTGACCCCGGCAATCGGGAATCCGCCCCGCCGGAGGAGGAAGAGGAGCCCCCCGCCAAAGGAAAACATGATAAAATCCTGGGGGCTGTCAAGATGCTGCTGACCCTGTGCGACCGGATTGGGAGCGAAACCCTCTCCAGAGAGGTGGAGCGGTTTCTGTCCGCCGCCATCTACCGGATGTTCCGGCGGATCTACCGGGTGCACCCCCGCAACGCCGAGGGTTTGTTTACCCTGCCCGGACCCCGGGGAGAGCTGATGGCCCGCTGCCGGATGGAGTCCGCCGCCGCCGAAGCGGAAATTCTGGCGGAGGACAGCTGCGGCGAACAGCTTTTGACCCCTGCCCAGCGGGAAAACGCCGTCCTCACCACCGAAATCCTGTCTGGATACGGAGAAGAGGGGCGGGCACTGCTGGCCCTCATCCGGGAAGAGGAGAGCGGGTTTAAAAAAACTTAACCGGCGCTATATTTTTACGTTTAATGGAAATACTTTCATTGACCCATTGAAGCGGCCTTTTAAAGGCTGCTTTTTTGTTTGCCTGCCCGGCCTTGCACCCTGCCGGAATAGATGTTATAATCAAGCTAGAAATACACGTCCGGGCTTTTGCCCATAGGAGGAACTATGCTGCATATACTAAACTATGAGCGGCCGCAGACGCTGGAAGAGGCCTACCAGCTGCGGCAGAAAAAAGGAAGCGCCGTCCTCGGCGGCACCGGCTGGCTGCGGCTGGGGGAACACACCCTCCGCACCGCCATCGACCTCTCCGGCCTCGGGCTGCGGTATATCAAAGACGAGGGAGACAGTTTCCTGCTGGGGGCTTACACCACCCTGCGGGATTTGGAGACAAGCGCCCCCTTAAACGAAGCCTTCGGCGGGGCCTTTGCCGACGCGGTCGGGTCGATTGTGGGGATTCAGTTCAGAAACTGCGCGACCCTGGGGGGCAGCCTCTACGGCCGGTTTGGGTTTTCCGACGTCCTGACCCTGCTGCTGGCCCTGGACTGCGAGGTGCACCTTTATAAAGAAGGCTGGGTGCCGGTGGAGACCTTTGCCGCCCGAAACGGTGAACCGGATATCCTTACCGAACTGCGGATTTACAAAAACCGCCGGGTGAAGGTCCTCTCCCAGCGGCTGAACGCCAACGACTTCCCCTCGGTGACCATCGCCGTGTCGAAGGGGGAGGACGGCTTCCGGTCGGTCATCGGCGCCCGCCCCTGCCGGGCGAAAATTGCCGCCGGTCCGGAAAAACTCACCCTTTCCACCGCTCCCGACTTCGCCAAAAAGGCGGCGGATGCGGTAAGCTATGGAAACGGGATGCGGGGCAGCGCCCCCTACCGGCGGCAGTTAGCCGAAGTGCTCACCCGGAGAGCGGCTCTCTCCCTGTTACAGAAGGAGGCGGAATAAATGGAATACCCGATTACATTCACCTTAAACGGCGTCAAGCGTTCGGTCAGCGTCCCCGCCGACCGTTACCTGCTGGAACAGCTGCGGGAGATGGGCTGCAAGAGTGTCAAACGGGGCTGTGAAACCTCCGGCTGCGGCCTCTGCACCGTCTGGATGGACGGCAAACCGGTCCTCTCCTGCACCGTGTTGGCGGTCCGGGCGGACGGCCATCAGATCACCACCCTGGAGGGCCTCCAGCCGGAAGCCAAAATCCTCGGCGGGTATCTGGCCGACGAAGGGGGCGAGCAGTGCGGTTACTGCGCCCCGGGGCTGATGATGACCCTGCTGGCGATGGAGCGGGAGTACCCCGACCGGGCCCCCACCGAAGCCGAAATCCGCCACTACCTGGAAGGCAACCTCTGCCGCTGCTCGGGGTATGAGTCCCACATCCGGGCGGCGGTGGCCTATTTTCAGGATAAACGGGAGGTGAAATAACATGTCCAAAAGCTATATGGGCAGCCGCACCCGGAAAAAGGACTGGGAGGCGCTGACCACCGGCCAGCCGGTCTACACCGACGACATCGCCCCGGTGGGATGTCTCGTCGTTAAGCTGCTCCGCTCCCCCCACGCCCACGCCCGGATTCAGTCAATCCGCACCGACCTGGCGATGAAGGTGCCGGGGGTGGTGGCCGTCTACACCTGGGAGGACGTGCCCCAGGAGCGCTTTACCCTGGCCGGCCAGACCTACCCCGAGCCCTCCGCCTACGACCGGCTGATTCTCGACCGGGAGGTCCGGTTTGTGGGGGACCCGGTGGCGATTGTGGCGGCGGAAACCGAAGAGGCCGCGGACAAGGCCCTGCGGCTCATCAAGGTGCAGTATGAACTCCTCCCGGCGGTCCTCGACTACCACACCGCCAAGGACAACGAGACCCTGATCCATCCGGAGGAAAACTGGCACTGCCTCTGCCCGGTGGGGGCGGACAACCATCGTAACCTGGCCGCTTCCGGCAGCTGTGAAGAGGGGGACGTGGAAAAAGCCTTTGCCGAGTCCAAATGGGTGGTGGAAGAGACCTACCACACCAAAGCCTGCCAGCAGGCGATGATGGAGACCTTCCGCACCTGGTGCCAGATGGACGCCTATGGACGGCTGACGGTGGTCTCCTCCACCCAGATCGTCTTCCACGTCCGGCGGATTCTCTCCAACGCCCTCGGCATCCCGAAATCCCGCATCCGGGTGGTCAAGCCCCGGATTGGCGGCGGATTTGGGGCGAAACAGACCAGCGTCTCGGAGATCTACCCAGCCTTTGTCACCTTGAAGACCGGCCGTCCCTCCAAGATCATCTTCTCCCGGTATGAGTCCCAGATCGCCTCTTCCCCCCGCCACGAGATGGAACTGCGGGTGAAGATCGGCGCCGACGAAGCCGGCAACCTCAAGGCCATCGAGGTTTACACCCTCTCCAACACCGGCGCCTACGCCGAACACGGCCCCACCACCGTCGGCCTTTCCGGCCACAAGTCGATTCCCCTCTACCGGTCGGAAGCCTTCCGCTTCTCCTACGACGTCGTTTACACCAACCAGATGTCCGCCGGGGCCTATCGCGGTTACGGCGCCACCCAGGGGATTTTCGCGGTGGAGTCGGCCATCGACGAGCTGGCCCACAAGATGGGGGTGGACCCCGCCGCCCTCCGGATGCAGAACATGGTCCGGCAGGGAGACCGGATGCCCGCCTACTACGGGGAAATCAGTCTCAGCAACACGATGGATCAGTGCCTCCAGAAGGTCAAAGAGGCCATCGGCTGGGAGGAGAAATACCCCCGCCGGGTGATGCCGGATGGGCATATCCGGGGGGTCGGGCTGTCCTTAGATATGCAGGGAAGCGGCATCTCCGGCGTGGACGTCGGGAGCGTGACCCTGCGGGTTAGCGACGACGGCGGCTACACGATGCTTTTAGGCTGTGCCGACATGGGCACCGGCTGTGACACCATCCTCGCCCAGATGGCGGCGGACATGTTAAACTGCCCCATCGAAAGCATCGCCGTCTTAAGCGGCGACACCGACGCTTCCCCCTACGACTCCGGCTCCTACGCCTCCTCCACCACCTATATCACCGGCATGGCCTGCGTCAAGTGCTGCAAGGAACTGACCGGGAAAATCCTCTCCTACGGGGCGGAGATGCTCTCCTGCCAGCCGGAGGAGGTGGAGTTTGACGGGGAATATGTCTTTAAGACCGAAGACCCCGCCCAGAAGGTCTCTCTCCGTGAGATCAGCTACAAGGCGGAAAGCGGTTCCGGCAAGGCCCTGGAAGCGACTGCCTCCCACTATTCTCCCACCTCTCCCCCGCCCTATATGGTGGGCGCGGCGGAAGTAGACATCGACCCCGAAACCGGCAAGCTGCAGGTGGTTCAGTATGAGGCGGCGGTGGACTGCGGAACGGTGGTCAACGAAAACCTCGCCCGGGTCCAGGCCGAAGGGGGCATCCTGCAGGGCATCGGCATGGCGACGATGGAGGACGTCATCTACGACCAAAAGGGCCGGGATATGTCCAACTCGTTTATGCAGTACCGCCTCCCCACCAAGGAGGACTTTGGGAAGATTCACGTCCAGTTCTGCCCCAGCTACGAGCCCAGCGGACCCTTTGGGGCCAAGTCCATCGGCGAAGTGGTCATCAACACCCCTTCCCCGGCCATTGCCAACGCGGTCTATAACGCCATCGGCATCCGGTTTCGAGAGCTGCCGATCACGGCGGAGAAAATCCTGCTGGCGCTGAACGAAAAAGATGGAAAATAAGCTGGCCCTCATCCTGATGGCGGCCGGACAGGGAGAGCGGTTTCACGGGGACAAGCTCTCCGCCCCCTTTCGGGGGAAACCCCTCTGGCAGATTGCCCTGGAGACCGCCCAGCGGGGAGCGGAAGGTTATCCCCTCATCGCCGTCACCCGCATCCCGACACTTTTCCACATTCCCGGGGTTATCCCGGTGGAAAATTCCTCCCCCGCCCTCGGCGCCTCCCACACGGTGCGGCTGGGGCTGAAAAAGGCGGTGGAACTGGGGGCGGAGGGAGCAGTCTTTCTCGTCTGCGACCAGCCTTTGCTTAAGCCCGCCACCCTCCGGCGGCTGATCGAGAGCCACCAGCCGGGGAAAATCAGCTGTGTAGAGTTTGCGGGGACGCCCGGCAACCCGGTGCTGTTCGACCGGGCCTTTTTCCCGGAACTTTTCGCCCTCTCCGGCGACCGGGGCGGCAAGGCGGTCATGAAGCGGCATATGGACCAAGTTCTTTGGGTCGAAGCGGAGGCGGCGGAAGAGCTTTTGGACGTCGACCGGGCGGAAGACCTGGAAAAACTGGAAAAAAGATGACAAACCCCCCGGAGCGCTTAACTCCGAGGGGTTTCTTTTTCACCACAAAAGGCGCACCAATCCATATTCGTTATAAAAGAAAAAGTGACCCAAAAATGCTACCCCTAAATACACCACCGGCTGCCACCGGGGCCAGCTCCTTCTCTGCCCTGTCCAAAGCCGCCGAAACAGCAGATAAAGGATTCCCCCGATCAGCGCCCCCATAGTGTTAAGAATAAGGTCGTCCACATCGGTCCGGCGGTTGTTCAGCAGCTGGCTCAGTTCAATCAGCAGCGACACGGCTCCCCCTGCAACCAGCGCCTGCCATAAAACCGTCCCCGCCTTCCGCACCCCGGTCAGAGCGGGAACCAAAAATCCCATCGGCATAAACAGGAAAACATTCAGGATGTAGGCCACCCGGTCAATCTCTCCGGAAAAGGGGATAAGATTTATCTGTTCCGGCCGCCATTCCAACCCG
>CALXHB010000029.1 GCA_944387995.1 uncultured Clostridia bacterium
GTAAGAATGTAAACAGAGGGTAACCTGTCTTTGTAGAAAGCGCTTAAAATCCAGACGAAAATGGCGGCAAAACGTCCTTTTTGAAAAATCTCGACGAAAACCGCAAAAAAGGTTGATTTTTTCCGAAATTTGCGGTATTTTATATGTGACTGTTATGATGCGGTGGTGCGGCCTCCGCGTCGCAGAATTCCCGAAAGGCTGTGATGATGGGTTGGAACAGAAGCTCGCGCTGTACGGGTTTAACAACCTGACCAAAACGCTTAGCTTTAACATTTATGACGTCTGCTACGCCAAGACCGAGCGGGAGCAGACGGATTATATTGCCTACATTGATGAGCAGTATAACTCCGACCGGCTGACGAAGATTCTCTGCCGGGTCACCGAGATGATTGGGGCGAAAATCCTCAACATTTCCAAACAGGACTACTACCCCCAGGGCGCGTCGGTCAACATTCTGATCGCGGAGAAAGCGCTGACCGGGGTGGACATTGACCCCTCCTGCAACCAGGGCAAATCGGTGCTGGAAGGGGACACCATCCACGCCCACCTGGACAAGAGCCATGTCACCGTCCACACCTTTCCGGAGCATCACCCCGACAACTCGGTCTCGACCTTCCGGGTGGACATTGACGTGTCGACCTGCGGGATGATTTCCCCCCTGTCGGTGCTGGACTTCCTGATCGGGTCCTTTGACTCGGACATTATCACCATCGACTACCGGGTGCGGGGCTTTACCCGGGACGTCCACGGCAAAAAGTACTTTATCGATCACGACATCACCTCGATTCAGGACTTTATCGACCCCCGGACGCTGACCCGCTACGACGCGATCGACGTAAACGTTTACCAGTGCAACATTTTCCACACCAAACTCCTCATCAAGGATATTCAGCTCCAAAACTACCTCTTCAATCAGGACGTCTACGAGCTGCCCCCCGCCCAGAGGCTGGAGATCACCAACCTCCTAAGACGGGAGATGATCGAGATTTACAGCGGAATGAATATCTATGGATGACAGCCCCTGATGGGCCCGATTCCGCGGGCAGGCGCAGTAAGCGCCAAACCCACAAAGCCGTCCAAAACGGCAGAAGGAGGGTTACGATTGGCAAAACTTGATCAAAACCGGGTCCCGATTGTCGAGGCGCTCAGCCGCGTGCGGGATTCCGGCATGGTTCACTTCGATGTTCCCGGACACAAAGGCGGCCGGGGCAATAAACCGCTCCGGGATTTTCTC
This sequence comes from uncultured Clostridia bacterium, assembly GCA_944387995.1. Classification (GTDB taxonomy): domain Bacteria; phylum Bacillota; class Clostridia; order Oscillospirales; family Ruminococcaceae; genus Faecivivens. Next base: position 1,235 of record CALXHB010000029.1, read on the forward strand.
GGAGCCGACTGCATCCGTTCGGACATGAACTCGATGAAAGCGCTGGACAACCTCTGTCACCCGGTTTCGGTTATCCGGGAGGCGGAAGACCTGCTGGCCGACGCTTTCGGCGCCGCCCACGCCTTTTTAATGGTAGGCGGAGCCAGTTCCTGCGTCGCGGCGATGGTGATGTCGGTCTGCAAGGCGGGCGACAAAATCATCCTGCCCCGCAACGTCCACCGGAGCGCCATCAATGCCCTGGTCATCTGCGGGGCTATTCCTGTTTATGTTGACCCCGGCGTCAACCGCGGCCTGGGCATCCCGCTGGGAATGTCGGTGGCCGACGTCGAGGCGGCAATCCTCGCTCACCCGGAAGCCAAGGCAGTGTTGGTCAATAACCCCACCTACTACGGGGTCTGCGCCGACCTGAAAAGCATCATCGAACTGGCCCATGCCCATGGGATGAAGGTCCTCTGCGACGAGGCCCACGGCACCCATTTTTATTTTAGCGACCTTCTGCCCCCCGGCGGGATGCAGCTGGGGGCGGATATGGCGGCCTGTTCGGTCCACAAGACCGGCGGGAGCCTGACCCAGAGCGCCGTTCTCCTCTGCGGCGACGGGGTGCCCAGCGGATATGTCCGGCAGGTCATCAACCTGACCCAGACCACTTCCGGTTCCTACCTGCTGATGTCCTCGCTGGACCTGGCCCGGCGGAATCTCGCCCTGAACGGCGCGGATATGGTGGAAAAGACGATTGAACGGGCAGAATATGCCCGGGAGGAGATCAACGCCCTCGGCGGGTACTACGCCTTCGGCAGCGAGATCGCCGACGGGAAAGCCTGCTACGCCTTCGACACCACCAAGCTCTCGGTGCACACCCGGGACATCGGCCTGGCGGGGGTCGAAGTTTACGACCTTTTGCGGGATGAATACGACATCCAGCTGGAGTTCGGCGACATCGGCAACTTCCTGGCGATTGTCACCGCGGGCGACCGGGATCTGGAGATCGAACGGCTGATTTCCGCCCTGTCGGAGATCAAGCGGCTGTACGGCGGCGACAGCGCGGGACTTCTGGTCAACGAATACATCGTCCCGGACGTCGCCATGACCCCCCAGGCGGCCTTTTACAGCGACAAGGTTTCCCTCCCCTTTGAGGAGAGCGAGGGGCGCATCTCCACCGAGTCGGTCATGTGTTACCCGCCCGGCATCCCGATTCTGGCCCCCGGCGAACGGATTACCTCCGAGGTTCTCCAGTACATCGCCTACGCCAAGGAGAAGGGCTGTTTCATGACCGGCACCGAAGACATGGAAATCCGCCGGATCAATGTGGTAAAGGAGTAACTGCTGATGAATCCCAAAGAGTTATGGTTTACCGAAAACTACTGCCTGGACGCCCGCTTCTCGATGCGGGTCGACCGCCAGGTGTACAGCAGCAAAAGCCGCTTCCAGCAGATTGACGTCTACGACACCCCTGCCTTTGGGCGGGTACTGGTGCTGGACGGCTGCCTGATGCTGACCGAAAAGGACGAGTTTATCTATCATGAAATGATCGTCCACCCGGCAATGGCCGTCCGGCCGGACATCAAAAAGGTCTTGGTCATCGGCGGCGGCGACGGAGGATGCGTCCGGGAGCTGGTCAAGTACCCAACGATCGAACAGATCGACCTGTGCGAAATCGACCGGGAGGTCATCAAGGTCTCTAGGGAATTCCTCCCCCAGACCTCCGCACGGATGGACGATATCCGGGTCGAGCTGCACATCGCCGACGGGCTGAAGTTCGTCCGCCAGCAGAAAAACGCCTATGACCTGATTATCGTCGACTCCACCGACCCCTTCGGGCCGGGCGAAGGGCTGTTCACCCGGGAATTTTACGGCAACTGCCTGTCGGCCCTGACCGAAAACGGCATCCTCGTCAACCAGCACGAAAGTCCCTATTACCCCGGCGACGCCCTCGCTTGTCAGCGGGCCCACCGGCAGCTGAGCGCGGTGTTCGGGGACGCCTATGTCTACCAGGCTCACATCCCCACCTACCCCTCCGGGCACTGGCTGTTCGGGTTCGCTTCCAAGTCCGGCCAGGACCCCCGGGTCTTCGACGGAGACGCCTGGGACGCCCTCGGCCTTAAAACCCGCTACTACAACACCGCCCTCCACAAGGGCAGTTTCGCCCTCCCCAACTACGTCCTCGAGCTACTCAAAAACGCCGAGGGCATGGGGTATTAAATGCAGTTTCGCTGCCCTTAAGGCAGCGCCTCAAGGCTCTGCCTTGAGAATCCGCCAGAGGCCCTGCCTCTGGACTCCGCCAAGGGCTCTGCCCTTGGATTCCGCCAGGGACTCTGTCCCTGGACCCTGCAACCCCTTTAAAAAGGGGTTGACCCTAAACTTTTATCCGACGCGGCGTGAGCGGCTCGCCCCTAGGCCGGCGGACCGTTCGACAAGCGAACGGTCTACGAAGCAGACCTGGACGTTCGAGGCGTCCGGCAGATAAACCGAAAAGTTTAGGGGAAAGACATAAATCAAAATGCTGCGGATTATGGGCAAAATATATCTGCAACTAAGTCTAGTTTGAAGACTGCAAACCATTACTCTATAACTTTGAGTAGAGGTACAACCTGCGAAAAAGCGTGGTTTCAAGCTTTAGCTTGAAATGCCGGCCAGGCCGTCCGGCCGGCAAGCGGTTTTTCTGGCATCGCGGCTATTTGCCGCATGCCTACGGCCGCGTCGAACAGAAAAATTTAGGCCGCCTTTTTCAAAGGCGGAAAAGAGAGGAAGATGTAATATGGCAAGAGCGTTAATCATCGGTGCGGGAGGCGTTGCGGGCGTAGTCGTCCACAAATGCTGCCAGAACAGCGAAGTTTTCTCGGAAATTATGATCGCGTCCCGGACGAAAGCCCGCTGCGACGCGCTGGCGGCTGAACTGGAAGGCAAGACCGCCACTAAAATCACCACTGCTCAGATCGACGCAATGGACGTGGAGGCGCTGTCTGCCCTGATTCGGTCGTACAAACCGGACGTTGTCATGAACATTGCCCTTCCCTACCAGGACCTGGCCATCATGGACGCCTGCCTGGCTTGCGGGGTCAACTACATGGACACCGCCAACTACGAACCGGAAGACACCGACGACCCCGCCTGGCGGAAGATTTATGAAGAGCGCTGCAAAGAGCTGGGCTTCTCCGCCTACTTTGACTACTCCTGGCAGTGGGCCTATATGGACAAGTTCAAGGAAAAGGGCCTGACCGCCCTGCTGGGCAGCGGCTTTGACCCCGGCGTCACCCAGGTCTTCTGCGCCTACGCTAAAAAACACGAGTTCGACCGGATCGACACCATCGACATCCTCGACTGCAACGGCGGCGACCATGGCTATGCCTTCGCCACCAACTTCAACCCCGAAATCAACCTCCGGGAGGTTTCCGCCCCCGGTTCCTACTGGGAAGACGGCCACTGGGTGGAAATCCCGCCCATGAGCATCAAACGGGAATACGACTTCCAGCAGGTCGGCCATAAAGATATGTACCTCCTCCACCACGAGGAAATCGAGTCCCTGGCCAAAAATATTCCCGAAGTCAAGCGCATCCGCTTCTTCATGACCTTCGGCCAGTCCTACCTCGACCATATGCGCTGCCTGGAGGACGTCGGGATGCTGTCCACCTCCCCCGTGGAGTTTGAGGGCCACCAGATCGTCCCGATTCAGTTCCTCAAAAAGCTCCTGCCCGACCCCGCCACCCTCGGCCCCCGCACCGTCGGCAAAACCAACATCGGCTGCCTGATCACCGGCGAGAAGGATGGCAAGAAAAAGACCATCTATATCTATAACGTCTGCGACCACCAGGCTTGCTATAAGGAAGTCGGCTCCCAGGCCATCAGCTACACCACCGGTGTCCCGGCCATGATCGGCGGTATGATGCTGCTGACCGGCAAATGGAACACCCCCGGCGTTTACACCGCTGAGGAGTTCGACCCCGATCCCTTCATGGACGCACTGAACAAGTGGGGCCTCCCCTGGCAGATCGAACGCAACCCCGAAATGGTCGATTAACGATTACCCTTCGCTTATTATCAACCGAACACCCCGAGCGTCTAAGTCTTTCTCGATAAAACTTCCGGTTTATTCACTGCACGCTCTGAGCGTCCAAGTCTTTTTCGTAGACCGTGAGCTTGTCGAACGGTCCGCCGGGTTTGGGGCGGGGAACAGACGCCGCGTCGAATAGAAGTTTAGGGTCCAGCCCTTTTTAAAGGGCTGGCAGAGTCCAGGGACAGAGTCCCTGGCGGAGTCCAGAGGCGGCGCCTCTGGCCAGTCCAGGCTGGAAGCCTGGCACCCCCGGAATAACCGGGGGTTATTTTCTAATTAGAAAGGAAACGGAAATGCCGATTACACCTTTATCGAACCAAGAGCTGGCGCCGCTGCTGGCCCAGCTCCCCTCCCCCTGCTACGTGGTCGACTTAGACCGGCTGGAGGAGAACCTGGAAATTCTCAGCCGGGTGCAGCGGGAGGCGGGCTGCAAAATCCTGCTGGCCCAGAAGGCCTTTTCCTTCCCGGAAGTTTACCCCCAGATCGCCCGGCACCTGGCGGGCACCACTGCGTCGGGACTGTACGAAGCCCGGCTCGGGTACGAAGAGATGCCCGGAAAAGAGGTCCACGTCTATAAACCCGCCTACCTGCCGGGGGAGGTGGAGGAACTGTGCCGTATCGCCGGCCACATCATCTTCAACTCCTTCTCCCAGTGGGAACGGTATCGGGGTGTGGTGCGGTCTTCGCCCCGGAAGGTTTCCTGCGGCCTGCGGGTGAACCCGGAGTGCTCCACCCAGGAGGGCCACGCCATTTACGACCCTTGCGCCCCCGGGTCTAGGCTTGGCATCACCGAAAAGGCCTTCCGGCCGGAGCTGCTGGAGGGCATCGAAGGGCTCCACATGCACACCCTCTGCGAACAGGGAGCGGACGCCCTGGCGGCGACATTGCCGGCCTTTGAAGAAAAGTTCGGCCAGTACCTCTACGGGATGAAGTGGCTGAACCTCGGCGGCGGTCACCACATTACCCGCCCCGGGTACGATATTCCGCTGCTCATTCGGGAAGTCAAACGGCTGCGGGAAAAGTACGACGTAGAAGTCTACCTGGAGCCCGGAGAAGCGGTGGCCCTAAACGCCGGATTCCTGAGCTGCCGGGTGCTGGACATCGTGGAAAACGGGATTTCGGCGGCAATTGTGGACACCTCGGCGGCCTGCCACATGCCGGACGTGCTGGAAATGCCCTACCGGCCGCAGATCATCGGCAGCGGCGAGCCCGGGGAAAAGCCCTACACCTACCGGCTGGGCGGCCCCACCTGCCTCGCCGGAGACATCATCGGGGACTACTCCTTCGACCAGCCGCTGGTCCCCGGCAGTCAGCTGATTTTCACCGACATGGCAATCTACTCCTTCTGCAAAAACAACACCTTTAACGGGATGCCCCTCCCTGCCCTGGGGACGGTCAGCCGGGAAGGCGGCGTGAAACTCGTGAAAACTTTCGGATACGAAAACTTTAAGACTAGGCTCGGAAAAGATTAACTTTCTTTGCATAAATATACTGTCTTTTCACTGTGTCACAAAGGCCACCATCCTTCCATTTTCCATTGTAAAAAGGGGAATCCGGTACTCTGTATATAGCGGAATTAGCCAAAAAATGTAATTTGTGCATTTAGATACCGTAAAATGTGTAGGCGTATAGATTGATTTTTTCACTGAATGTTCTAATTCATCCAAAAATCATGATTTTAATGCTTTCGCCTTATTGACAAATATCTGAAAATGACTTACAATAGAACTGGGTTCGTGTTTGGAATACCATTTACTGACAATGGATATACGGTGTGAAGGAGCGTGTTACCATGAACCATAATGCAAAATTACTGGAACTGTCCCGTTCGATTAACGGCTTAAACCGTGCATGTTCGAACGAAATGCTCAAAGGTGAAGGGATTCACTTTGGCCAGCCGCCTATTTTTCACGCGCTGTTGGATCACGATGAGCAGAGTCAGTGTGACATCGCCGCCAACATTGGTGTCAGCCGGGCATCGGTGGGCGTTTCGCTGCGGCGGATGGAAAAATCCGGTATTGTCAAGCGGATGATCAACCAGAAGGACAGCCGTTACAACCTGGTTTCTCTGACCGACAAGGGCCGTGAAATGGCCCAGCGTTCGGACGAAATCATGCTCAGCCTCTCGGACGCCAAGCTCAAAGGCTTCTCCGAGGAAGAAGCTGCCACTCTGATCAATATGCTGGAACGGGTGGAAAAAAACCTGAAAGACCTCCACGAGGAAAACCTCCGCAAGGTCGGCAAGGTTGCCGCCGATCTGGAAGAAGAAGAGTAATTTGCAAAAAAGCGCTCTCTGAAAAAGAGGGCGCTTTCGTTTTGTCTAATATAGAAAAGATAAAGAGGGCCCGGCAAAAATGCCAGGCCCTCTTTTACGTTAAAGCGGGGAATTATTTCTTCAGCGCTTCTTCAACTGCAACTGCGCAGGCAACGGTCGCACCGACCATGGGGTTGTTGCCCATGCCGATGAGGCCCATCATCTCGACGTGAGCCGGGACGGAGGAAGAGCCAGCGAACTGAGCGTCGCCATGGACACGGCCGAGGGTATCGGTCAGGCCATAGGAAGCAGGACCAGCTGCGACGTTATCGGGATGGAGGGTACGGCCGGTGCCGCCGCCGGAAGCGACGGAGAAGTACTTAACACCATGGTCGTTTGCCCATTTCTTGTAGGTGCCGGCAACCAGGTGCTGGAAGCGGACGGGGTTGGTGGAGTTACCGGTGATGGAAACGCCGACCTTTTCCGCCTGCATGATCGCAACGCCTTCGTTGACGTCGTTTGCGCCGTAGCAGCGGACTTCAGCCCGTTCGCCGTCGGAGTAAGCGGTCTCTTTGACGACCTTCAGCTCAGCGGTGAACTGATCGTACTCGGTCTGGACATAGGTAAAGCCGTTGATACGGGAGATGATCATAGCAGCGTCTTTGCCGAGGCCGTTCAGGATAACCCGGAGGGGTTTCTTGCGGGCCTTGTTGGCGTTACGGGCGATACCGATAGCGCCTTCAGCAGCGGCGAAGGATTCATGACCAGCGAGGAAGCAGAAGCATTCGGTCTCTTCGCTTAACAGCATCGAGCCGAGGTCGCCGTGGCCCTGGCCAACCTGACGGTGTTCCGCAACGGAGCCGGGGACGCAGAAGGCCTGGAGGCCAACGCCGATGTAATGAGCAGCATCAGCAGCTTTCACGCAGTTTTTCTTCAGCGCGATGCCGACGCCCAGCGTATAAGCCCAGGAGGCGTTCTCAAACGCGATGGGCTGGACACCTTTGACAATTTTGTCAACGTCGATGCCCTTTTCGAGGCAGTAATCCCGGACAGCGTCGAGGGATTCAAAGCCATATTCTTTCAGACATGCCTCAATTTTAGGCATTCTTCTTTCCTGTCCTTCAAAAACAGCCATCTTCGTAAGCCTCCTTGATTACTCTTCGCGGGGATCGATGTACTTGGCGGCGCCGTCAAAGCGGCCGTAAGTACCGACATTGTTCTTATAAGCGGTCGCGGGATCGGTGCCATGACGGATGTCTTCCATCATCTTGCCGAGCTTGACAAACTGATAGCCGATAACCTCGTTGTTTTCGTCGAGGGCGCATTTGAGGACGTAGCCTTCTGCCATCTCGAGGTAACGGACGCCTTTGAGCTTGGTGGAGTACATGGTACCAACCTGAGAACGCAGGCCCTTGCCGAGGTCGTCAAGACCAGCGCCAACGGGCAGGCCGTCTTCGGAGAAAGCGGTCTGGCTGCGGCCGTAAACGATCTGGAGGAAGAGTTCACGCATTGCAACGTTGATAGCGTCGCAAACGAGGTCGGTGTTCAGAGCTTCGAGGATGGTTTTGCCGGGGAGGATTTCCGCCGCCATAGCCGCCGAATGGGTCATGCCGGAGCAGCCGATGGTCTCAACCAGAGCTTCTTCGATGACGCCGTCTTTGACGTTCAGGGTCAGTTTGCAGGTGCCCTGCTGAGGAGCACACCAGCCGACACCGTGGGTCAGACCGGAGATATCTTTAATTTCGTAGGCTTTTACCCATTTGCCTTCTTCGGGGATAGGGGCGGGGCCATGTTTGGGGCCCTTCGCGACGACGCACATATCCTCAATCTTAGAAGAATAAGTCATTTTGCGATTCATTCCTTTCTATATCTGCGCGGGCATATTTTGCCCGAACGCTGCCTTTTAGACCGGTACATGAAAAATGTGCTGCTGCCCTTTTAAAGCAGCAGCACATTCCGGATTCGTTGCAGCTAAACTGCCGCCAAAAATTACTTCAGTTCAGAGAAGTACTTAATGGTGCGGACCATCTGGCTGGTGTAGGAGTTCTCATTGTCGTACCAGGAGACGACCTGAACCTGATAGGTGTCGTCGTCGATCTTAGCGACCATGGTCTGGGTAGCGTCGAACAGAGAGCCAAAACGCATGCCAACGACGTCAGAAGAGACGATCTGGTCCTCGTTGTAGCCATAGGACTCGTTGGAAGCAGCCTTCATAGCAGCGTTGATGGACTCTTTGGTGATGTCTTTGCCCTTAACGACAGCAACCAGGATGGTGGTAGAGCCGGTGGGGACAGGAACACGCTGAGCAGAGCCGATCAGCTTGCCGTTCAGTTCAGGGATAACCAGGCCGATAGCCTTAGCAGCACCGGTGGAGTTCGGGACGATGTTCTGCGCGCCAGCGCGAGCACGGCGGAGGTCGCCTTTACGCTGCGGGCCGTCGAGAATCATCTGGTCGCCGGTGTAAGCATGTACGGTGGTCATGATGCCGGACTGGATAGGCGCGTAGTCGTTGAGGGCCTTCGCCATCGGAGCCAGGCAGTTGGTGGTGCAGGAAGCAGCGGAGATAACGGTATCTTCGGGCTTCAGGGTTTCGTGGTTGACGTTGTAAACGATGGTGGGCAGGTCATTGCCAGCAGGAGCGGAGATAACGACCTTGCGAGCGCCAGCCTTGATGTGCGCTTCAGCTTTTGCCTTAGAGGTGTAGAAGCCGGTGCACTCGAGGACGACGTCAACGCCGAGCTTGCCCCAGGGGCACTCGGAAGCGTCTTTGATCGCGTAGATAACGATCTTCTTGCCATCGACAACGATGTAGTTGTCTTCGCCTTCACCCTCGTGGTAATCGACGGTGTGCTGGCCGGGCTTGAAAGCGGAGCCGTAGCTGCCCTGAGCGGTATCGTACTTGAGCAGGTGAGCGAGCATCTTCGCGCTGGTCAGGTCGTTGATCGCAACGACTTCGTAACCTTCAGCGCCGAACATCTGACGGAAAGCCAGACGGCCAATGCGGCCAAAACCATTGATTGCAACTTTTACTGCCATGATAATAAACCTCCAATGATTTATTTGCTTATATTGTA
>CALXHB010000030.1 GCA_944387995.1 uncultured Clostridia bacterium
ACGCTGACCGGTGAGGTGGGCGGCAGCGGAACAGTTACTCCGAAGATTACCACAGATAGTCCTCTGCCCGAAGGCACGGTGGGCGAATCTTACACCGCAACGCTGCAAGCCACCGGCAATAACATTACATGGAGCGTCACCAGCGGTTCCCTGCCTGTGGGATTGACGCTGGAGAGCAGCACCGGCGTGATCTCCGGCACCCCCACCACGGCGGACACTTCGACTTTTACCGTAAAGGCCACGAATAGCGCAGGCAGCGACAGCAAGAAATACACGCTGACCATCGGCGTTGCTCCCACCTACGGCCTTTCCGCCGACCCCGGGTCTCTCAACTTCGGCAGCGCTGACACCGGCTACACCCAGCCCGCGGCCCGGACGGTCACCATAAAAAATACCGGCAACCAGTCTGTGACCCTCACCCAGCCGGCATCCACCAGCAGCTTTGTGGTGGGCACCCTATCTTCGGCGACCTTGGCTCCGGACGGCACCGCCACCTTTACGGTGCAGCCCAAGGCGGGACTCCCGGCCGGAAGTTATACCGAAACCATCACCGTTTCCGGCGTTTCCGGCGGCCAGAATGTCACCGCCACCGTGACGGTCACCTTCCAGGTGAACGCCCCCGAGTACACCATCACCTTTAACCCGATGGGCGGCACCCTCTCCGCCTCCACCGCCACCACCTCCGGCGGCCGGCTGACCGCCTTCCCGGTGGTCTACCGGTACGGGTATTCTTTCGAGGGCTGGTACACCTTTGACGGCAGACAGGTTACCACGTCCACCCGCTTCACTGCCGACACCACCCTCTACGCCCGCTGGGAACCCATCTACACCGACACCCCCTCCCGCCCGGTGAGACCCGAGCCCCCCGAGGAGGAGGAGACGGTGACCGGCTGGTCGGAAGAGTCGGACGGCTGGTACTACCTGGAGGACGGCACCCCCGTCACCGGCTGGAAGATGGTGGACCAGGTTTGGTACTATTTCGACACCGACGGCCTGATGCAGACCGGCTGGATTTTCTACGACGGCAACTGGTACTACCTCAAGGATTGGGGCGGCATGGCCACCGGCTGGCAGTACATCGACGGCGTCTGGTACTATTTTAGAGGCTCCGGCGCGATGGCAGGCGACTGCTGGATTCAGACCGGCAGCAGTTGGTACTTCCTCCGGGGAGACGGTTCGATGGCCGCTGACCGCTGGATTCAGTGGAAAGGGGACTGGTACTACCTCTCCTCCTCCGGCGCGATGGTGACCAATACCACCGTGGACGGCTATAAAATCGGCCCGGACGGCGTCTGGATTAAGTAAAGTAAAATAAGACAGCAAAAAGGCAGTTTCCGAAAGGAAACGGCATTTTTTGGGGTAGGTATATATGAAAATCAGGTCTGTCGTTAGTGGTCCAGCAATGCTTCGATCTCTGCCTTTTCCGGCATCACCCGCAGGGCACCCTTCCGGGTGGTCACCAGCGAAGCACCGGCATTGGCAAACCGCAGCAGCTGGGAGAGGGTCTCGTTGTTGAGGCTGTCCATCCCATTCTCCAGCAGCCATCCCAGGGCGCAGCCCTCAAAGGTGTCCCCAGCGCCGGTCTTTTCCACCGGCCGGATCTCCTGGAAGGTGGGCTGTTCTGCCCGGAAGTCCCGGTAATAGGCCCGGCTGCCGTCCTTGCCCAGGGTCAGGAAGATCAGCGGGATTTCGTATTCTTCCCGCAGCTGTGCCACCCCTTTTTCATAGTCGGCGGTGCCGGTCATGAACTCCAGCTCGTTGTCGGAGATTTTTAAGATATCGCACTGGGAAAGCCCGTAGGCAATCTCCTGGCGGGCGTCCTCCAGGCTGTCCCACAGCGGTTCCCGCAGGTTGGGGTCGAAGGAGATCAGCGCGCCGTTTTCCTTGGCGGTCTGCACCGCGTACCGGGTCGCTTCCCGGACCCCCTTGTGGGTGGAGGAGAGGGTGCCGAAGTGGAAGATCTTGGTGTTTTTTAACAGCTCTTCCTTGACCTCTTCTTTGGTCAGCATCATGTCGGCGCCGGGGTTGCGGTAGAAGCTGAACTCCCGTTCCCCGTCGCCCAGGGTGTGTACAAAGGCCAGGGTCGTATGGACCTTTTCGTCATAGACCAGCCCCGAAAGGTCGGTGCCGCTCTCTTTGACCGCCTCGGCCAGCTGGCGGCCGAAGGAATCCCGGCCCACTTTGCCGATAAAAGCGGTCTTTCTGCCCAGTTTATTCAGCATCGCCAGGACGTTGCAGGGAGCGCCGCCCGGGTTTGCCTCCAAAAGGGGGTTGCCCTGTTCACTTTTGCCGTTTTCGGTGAAATCAATCAGCAGTTCCCCGAGGGCCACCACATCCCATTGTTTCATATCAATCGCCGCCTTTTCTTTTTCTTTTTCTCTTGATGGTTCAGTCCGCGAGGGTGGTCATCGTGTACCCTTTGGCGGTAATCTGGTCGGTCAGGCCGTAGACCGTGTTGGAGAGGACGTACTCCCCGTTGTTGATGTAGACCTCGATGAAATTCGCGTCCACATAGATGTCCAGGTGGGAGCCTTCCCGGAGGACCGGGGTTTCAAACTGGCTCTTCAGTTCGTCGTGACCGGCGAACACGCCGCTCCGGTCGGCGTGAATCCGGCCGCCGGACAGGCCGAGCTTATAGCCGCCGATGGAGATTTCTTCCCCTTCTTCCATCGTCAGGCTGAGTTTGTAGCCCGCTTCGCCCGCCTCTTTGGGGGAGGTGATGGACTTGGTAAACCGCTCGGCAATGGCCGGATGGGGGCGGAAGTAGATGTGACCATCTTTGACTTCCACCAACCGGGGAATGCAGAACATCCCGTTCCAGCGGCCGTCTACCGCTTCCGGCATCCGGACCCAGGCGGTCAGCATCCGGCGGCCCTCCTGGTCGGTGGTGCTTTGGGGAGCGTAGAGGTCGCACCCATAGTCCAGCATCTGGTAGTCGTCGGGGATCTTCATCTCGCCGGTTTCCTCGTTGAAGCTCACCTGGGAGCAGATCGGAACCGAGTTGTAAGGCTTTTCGTCCTTGAGGAAATCCATCGGGGAGAAGACCAGGAGTTTGGCGCCGTCCACTTCGAAGTAGTCGGGGCATTCCCAACCCCAGCCCCAGTGGTCCTGGGTGGCGAAGTTTAAGAAGGTCCAATGTTCCAGGTCATCGCTTTTAAAGATCAGCGCCCGGCCCTGATGGTCGACGGTGCTGCCGACGACCATATACCAGGCGTCCTTTCCCCGCCAGACCTTCGGGTCCCGGGTGTGGTTGGAGCAGCCAATGCGGCTGTTGGCGATGGGGGGGATAATGGTCTTTTTGTCCCGGATGTTGTCAAAGTGGAAGCCGTCCTCCGAGGTAATCATCAGCTGGGCGGCGGTGAACTTGTCGTTTAAGCAGAGGTTGATGTTCTCCGGGTCCTCCTGGGCGTAGTTGACGCCGGTGTAGAAGAGGTAGAGCTTACCGTCGTGTTCGATGGCGCTGCCGGAGAAGCAGCCGCTGCGGTCGTCGGTCTTGGAGGGGTAGAGGGCGATGCCTTTATGTTCCCAATGGACCAGGTCTTTGCTGACCGCGTGGCCCCAGTGCATCCGGCCCCACTGGGTGGAGTAGGGGAAGCACTGGTAGAAAAGGTGGTAAAGGCCTTTGTAGTAGATAAACCCGTTGGGGTCATTGATCCAGCAGTTGGGGGCTTTGACATGCACCAGGTTCATCTCAGACATAGCAAACCTCCGTGTCCTTGTCAAAGAAGTGGACTCTCGAGGGGGTGAAGGCAAATTCGATCTTATCGCCGATCTGGCAGACCTCATACTTGGAGACCCGGGCCACCGTCAGCTGGCCGCCGAAGGTGAAGTAGAGGTTGTTCTCGTTGCCCATGATTTCGGTGTTTTCGACCACTGCGGTCTGTTTGTCCTTTTCGTAAAGGGAGAGGCTCTGTTCATCCAGCTTGATGTCCTCGCCGCGGATGCCGAGGGTCATCTGGCCTTCCCGGCCGTTTAACTTAGCGAGAATCAGGTCGGGCAGGGTGATGGTTTCGCCGGTTTCAAACCGGACGAGATTGCCCTGAACGGTGACGGGGTAGAAGTTCATCTGAGGAGAGCCGATAAAGCCGGCAACGAATTTGTTGGTGGGATGTTCGTAGAGTTCCATCGGTTTGCCCACCTGCTGGACAACACCATCCCGCATGACGACGATCCGGTCGGCCATGGTCATTGCTTCCACCTGGTCATGGGTGACGTAGATGGTGGTGCTGCCGAGGGTGCGATGCAGTTTGCTGATCTCGTTGCGCATGCTGACACGGAGCTTAGCGTCCAGGTTGGAAAGGGGTTCGTCCATCAGGAAGACCTTCTGGTCTTTGACGATTGCACGGCCCAGGGCAACACGCTGCCGCTGGCCGCCCGAAAGGTTTTTCGGTTTGCGGTAACGGTATTCCGACAGGCCCAGGATGTCGATGGCCCAATCGACCTTCTTTTTAATTTCGGCCGCGGGGACCTTCATGTTCTTTAAGCCGTAGGAGATGTTCTTCTCAACGGTCATGTGGGGGTAGAGGGCGTAGTTCTGGAAAACCATCGCGATGCCGCGGTCCCGGGGAAGGGTATCGTTCATCTTTTTGCCGTCGATATACAGTTCGCCGGCGGTGATCTCCTCAAAACCGGCGATCATCCGCAGGGTGGTGGATTTGCCGCAGCCGGAAGGGCCGACAAAGGCGATAAACTCGCCCTGTTCGATTTCCAGGTTAAAGTCGCTGACCGACTTTTTTTCTGCGCCGGGGTATATTTTGTCAATATGCTTCAGTTCAATAAAGCTCATTGCTTAGCCCTCCTTAGAGCCGGTAGAGACGACGCCTTCCACGATCTGTTTGGAGAAGAGCGCGTAGATGATGATGACCGGAATGGTGATCATGGTGATGACCGCAAGGGTCTGTCCCATGGTGGTGTTGTCGTTGGATGTAATCGAGTTTAAGCCGATCTGAGCGGTCAGAAGGTCGCTGGAGGTGAAAACCAGGGACGGCCACAGATAGTCGTTCCAAACCCCTAAGAAGGTGAAGACGCTGACGGTCGCCACAACCGTCTTGGACATCGGCAGAACCATTGTAAAGAAGTACTTAATCGGGCTGCAGAAGTCCAGCTGGGCCGCTTCCCATACGTCGTCCGGCAGGCTGATGAACACCTGGCGGAAGAGGAAGATGTTAAAGGGGCTGACGATCATCGGCAGGATGTAACCGAAAATGGTATTTAACAGGCCCATCTTGGCGACAAAGAGGAAGTTGATGGTGATAATGGTTTCGGTCGGGACGATCATCAGCATCATGATAATCAGTACCCAGCGTTCCCGGAAGGGGAAGTTGATTTTCGCCAGGGCGTAACCGGCCAGGCCGTTGACCACAATCCCCAGGATAATCAGAATCGCGGCGTAAAAGAGGGTGTTTACCATGTACCGAAGGAAGTCGGTGTCGGTCAGAATGGTGATGTAGTTGTCCAGGAAGCTGCCGTTTAAGGCCGGCGGGATAAACGCTTTGACCGTGTTCATATCCGCGGTGATGGCTGCGTCCGTTTTAAAGGAGTTGGCCAGCATCCAGATAACCGGGAATAGAAAGAACAGGGACAACAGGAACATGACAACCGCTAGGATAATATTAGCGGGTTTTTGTTTTTTTGCGTGCATCTTTATCCTCCTTATCCTTAGTCAGGATGGTCTGAATAATGGTCAGGACGACCACAAACAGGGTGAAGACGATTGCCATCGACGAAGCAAGGCCGATCTCCCAGTTCACCGTACCGGTTTCGTAAATGTCGTACACTAGGGTGTAGGTCGAATGGGAAGGACCGCCGCCGGTCATGACCATCGGCTGAACGATCATACGGAAGGCTCCGATGGTGACGGTGATAAAGACGAATACGCAAAGGGGTTTCAGTTCCGGCAGGGTGATGTCTTTGAACTTCTGCCAGCCGCTGGCGTGGTCCATCTCAGCCGCCTCGTAAAGGGCGGGGTTGATGGCCTGCAGGCCGCCCAGGAAGATGATCATCTGGTAGCCAACCCCCTGCCAAACGCTCATGATGGCGATGGAGGGAAGGGCCTGGCTTGCACTGTAAATAAAGGGCTGGGCGTCGATGCCGAGGTAACCCAGCATGGTGTTCAGAATGCCTTCGGGGCTGTAAATCTGCATCCACAGGCTGGAGACAACCGCCAGGGACATGACCACCGGGATAAAGAAGGCGACTTTGAAGTACTTTTTGCAGATGGTGACCTTGTTAATCAAAAGGGCCAGAACCAGTGCGCCGATGCACTGGGCCGGGACAATGATGATGACGAACTTGACGGTGTTCCAGAAGGCGGCCAAAAACAGATCGTCTTTAAAGATGGTGAAGTAGTTTTCCAGGCCGACAAAATGGGTCAGATCCGGGTTTAAGGCGAAGTAGTCGGTGAAACTGAAAACTAGCGTCAGCAGCATCGGCAGGAACAAAAACAGGATCAGAAGCACCAGGGCCGGTCCGAAAAAGGCCATTCCCAAAAGGGAAGTAGAACGATTCTTTTTCATGTTCATTATCTCACGTAACGCTTGAGTTTCGCGTCGATCCTTTCTACAGATTTGTCCAGCTCTTCCTGAGCGTCTTTCCCGCTCAGTCCGACGCTTTCAAGCGCCTGCTGGAAGGAGGTGCTGACCTGAGGATAAACAGGGGTGTGGGGGCGGGGATGACCGTAGTCCCGCAGCTGTTCATACAGCGCCTTGTAGTTTTCATCTTCCTCAAAGAGGTCGATCGATTCATAAGCTTCATAGGTGGAGGGCATGTTTTTGGTCTTTTCAAACAGCCGAATACCGCTGTCGACGCCGCTCATCCATTTGACCAGTTCGGTTGCCGCTTCCAGGTCGGTAGCCTTGGAGGTGGCGGCGTAAGCCCAGGAACCGGTGGGGGTATAACGGCCGCCGTCCCAGTTGTCACTGACGATGTAGGGAGCTACGCCCAGGTTGATGTCGGGATAGCTCTCGTAGATGGTGTTGACCTCCCAGGCACCGTCAAACTTAAAGGCCGCCCGTCCGCTTTCAAACAGCTTGTCGATGGGGGCTTCGGACATGTATCCGTTGTCCACAAAGCTGCGGAAGTATTCCAGCACTGAGGCGTTTTCCGGGGAGTTGAAGATGCCATCCACCGTTAAGCCGTCTTCGCTGACGAAGTCGCCGCCGTTGGACCAGATAAAGGGGGCGTAGTAGTAGATGCTGGTTTCACCCACCGGGAAGGTCATATCCAGAGGGTAACCGTTCTTTTCTTCCATCAGGGGCTTTAACTGCTCGAGAATCTCAGAAAATTCCGAGAAGGTCCAGGGGTGGTCCGCATCGGGGACCTCAATGCCGGCTTCCTCCAGGATGTCTTTGTTATAGTAAAGGCCGACGCTGGACTCCATCGCCCCCAGGGCGTAGAGTTTGCCGTTATAGGTGCCCTGGTCGATAATCGAATCGAGGTAGGCGCTGCGCTCTTCGTCGGTCAGGTCCGCCAAAGGCTGGATGATGTTGTTGGACGCATAGGCCGCGACGTTGGGGCCGTCGACCGTGATGACGTCCGGCAGGTCGCCGGACATGACCGAGGCGTTGATCTTATCGGAATAACCGCCGCCGCTGTCGTTTCGGGGGATAAATTCCACGTCGGCGAAATACTGGCCGTCATACTTTTCATTAAAGGCCTCTACCGACTCTTTGTAGGCTTCGCCCTCCGGCGTATCCTCGATCGTGTGTACCCACATGCTGATGTAGGTCTCTCCGGCGTCATATCCTGCCACGTCGCCCGGCTTGACGTTCTTTTTGTTGCAGCTTGTCAGGCTTGTGGCGATTAGCAGGGATAAGATGCCGGCCAACATTGCTTTTTTCATAGGCCTGCCCCTTTCCAAGATGGATGATTTACGTTTTATCCGCTGGAATAACCGGTAACGTAACCGGTTACTTTCTTGTTTTAGTATAGGACAGAATTCGCCTACTGTCAAGACCTTTTTTCGCTTTCGTAGTATTGATAAAAAATGAATAAAATACTTGTGCAAACTGTATAGAACCGGTTCCGTAACCGGGTACTTTCACATTTTACCCTTGCAAAATGTATGAACCTATGCTATGATATGGACAGAAGAAGGTGGCATCATGAAAAAAAAGAGCGTGACCTTTCAGGACATCGCGGATTATACCGGTTTTTCCAAGACGACAATATCCCGGTATTTTAACAACCCGGACTCCCTTACGCTGGAAAACCAGCAGATCATTGCGGATGCCCTGACCGAGTTGGACTACAAAGAAAACAAAGTGGCGAGAATTTTGGCCAACGGCAGAACCGAGTATGTCGGCATCATCGTGCCGAACCTGTTTCTCCACTACTATTCCGAAATGCTCAACCAGCTGCTTTCCACCTATGAAAAATACGGATACAAGTTTCTGGTGTTTGTCGGAAACGAAAAAAAGGACGTTGAACGGCGGTACATCTCTGAATTGCTGGCCTATCAGATCGAGGGAATGATTATTTTAAGCCACACCATCTCCTCGCGGGAACTGGCGGAGTATAACATCCCCATTGTGACCATCGAACGGGAAGACCGGTATGTTTGCAGCGTCAACACCGACAACTATATGGGCGGGGTGCAGGCGGCTAGTCTCTTGGCCAAGACCAACTGCGATATTTTGATTCACATTAACTCCAGATCCTCTCCGGAGGTTCCGGGTTACAATCGAATTCGGGGATTTCAGGACACCTGCGAAGAAAACCATCTGGCTTACGATATCATCCTGGAGGATCTGGGCAGTTCCTACGAGGAAAACGCTCAGAAGATCGAAGAAATCTTCCAGAGGGTGGAGGAAAAATACGGTGGCAAGTCCAAAGGCTTCTTCATCTCCAACGACACCCATGCCAACATCCTGCTGAATATTCTGATTCGCAAGTACGGACGGCTGCCAGATGAATATAAGATTGTGGGATTCGATAACTCGCCGATTTCCTCGGAAGCGGTTATCCCCATCAGCACCGTCGGACAGCAGATGGAGATTATGGCGGAGCAGGCGATGGAGCTTTTGGTGATGCAGATGAACGAGCGGAAAAAGCGCAAACCGGTGCCGCTGACTGAGCCGATTCATAAGATTGTCACCCCCGTTTTAATCCGGCGGGCAACAACAGGTTAAAGGCTCAGATGGCTGAACCTATCGGAATGGATTTACGCACCTGCTTGAACCCCACTGGGCGATGAACGGCGCGCTTTTCTTTTTTCTGTCAAGCAAGAGGCCCCCTGTACAGGCTTAAAACACCTGTACAGGGGGCCTTTGTTCGTTTAAGAGGTTATTTCGCGGCGGACAGCCGGAAGATTACCGACTCGTAGGGCCGCAGGACACTTCCATGATACCCGCCTTCCCGGTCATAGGAGGAGAGAAGTACCTCCGCTCCCTCAGGCAGAAGTTCCGACGGAATTTCAGAGGGGGCGGGGGAGAAGTTGTGGAAGGAGAGCAGGACTTCTCCCTCATAACTCCGCTTTAAGGCAAACATCGTCTCGCTGGAGACCGGCAGGATTTCCAGGTCTCCCCGGGAAAGGGCAGGACTTTCCTTCCGCAGGGCGATCAGCGCCTGATAGCAGTGGTAGATGGAATGGGGGTCTTTCTGCTGACTCGCTGCATTGATCTGGCGGTAGTTGGGGTTGACGCCCAGCCAGGGCTTTCCGGTGGTAAAGCCTGCGTTAGGGGTATCGTCCCACTGCATCGGGGTGCGGGCGTTGTCCCGGGAGACCATTTGGGCTTCCCGCAGGGCCTGCTGCGGGGTAGCACCTGACAGAAGCTGCTGGTGGTAGGTATTTTTCGCGTCGAGGTCGTCGTATTCCTCGATGGAGGAAAAACGCATGTTGGTCATGCCGATCTCTTCCCCCTGGTAGACAAAGGGCGTCCCCGGCAGGAAATGCAGCAGCATTGCCAACATTTTGGCCGAAACCTCCCAGTATTTCCCGTCGTCGCCGTAGAGGGAGACCTGTCGGGGTTTGTCGTGGTTGCTGAAAAACCGCGCCCACCAGCCGTCGTCTTTGAGGGCTTCATAGCTGGCGGCGATGTCCTCCCGCAGTTTTTGGGGGGACCAGGTGTTGATTTCCACCGCCGGGGCCACAAAGGGAATGGCCATGTCAAACTCTTCCCGGCCGGTGGCCACATACCGGGAAAGCTCTTCGTTGTCCGAAACGGCGACCTCTCCGACGGTCAGGACGTTGTAGGGGGAGAAAATCCGCCGGTTCATCTCCCGGATGTAGCGGTGGGTGCCGGGGCGGCCGCTGATGAGGGAGGTGCTGAAGGAATAACCGTCCGGCTGAGGCGGTTCGGGGGAGTCGGGAAAATCTGCCGGTTTATCCAGATAGCTGATGGCGTCTACCCGGAACCCGTCCACCCCTTTTTTCACCCACCACTCCATCATCGAGAAGATCTCTTCCCGCAGCTTGGGATTGGCCCAGTTTAAGTCCGGCTGTTTTTTGGAGAAGAGGTGGTAGTAGTACTGACCCCGCTGGGGTACATACTCCCAGGCGCTGCCCCCAAAGACCGAAGCCCAGTTGTTGGGCTCTTTACCGTTTTTGGGGTTCCGCCAGATGTAATAGTCGCTCTTATCATTATCCCGGGAGGACCTGGACTGGATAAACCAGGGGTGTTCGTCGGAGGAGTGGTTGACCACCAGGTCCATAATCACCTTGATGCCCCTCTGATGGCACTGCTGGCAAAGCTGATCCCAGTCCTCCATCCGGCCGAACTCCTCCATAATCTCCTGATAGCCGGAGATGTCGTAGCCGTTGTCGTCGTTGGGTGAACGATAGACCGGGGAAAGCCAGAGGGCGTTTATCCCGAGGTCGGATAAATAATCCAGCCTGCGGATGATGCCGGGAATATCCCCGATGCCGTCTCCGTTGGAGTCCTGGAAACTGCGGGGGTAGATCTGGTAGATCACCAGGTCTTTGATCCAGTCTTTTTTCGAGTCCATAAAACCTTCCTCCCTGCGGCAGCTGCCGTCGCATCCTGTTATGATAGGCCCGGTATAGGGCTTTTGTCTATCATAACATAAAATAGCGTGGTTTAAAAGGGATTTTCCGTAAAGAATAGACGCTTTTTCGAAAAGGGCGCTGTCAGGAACCGATTTCAATGTTTTGCAGCATCTGAATCATATGGCCGGTGGGCATGGTATATCGGTCGGTGGACAAAGCCGAAAGGGTGATGACCACTTGGGCGTTGGAAGCGACGAGCATTTTGGCGTCCTGCCGCTCCACCAGAAACGCCTGGTCGTATGGAGGCAGGTTTAGGGTCGAGGTTGCCGCATCTTCGGTGTTGAGGGTCATATTGGAGGTGACCGAGCTGATGACGATGGAACCGATCTGTTCCCCTTGGTAGTTTATATAATAAACGCCTTGGTTCCCGTCCCCAGCATCCAATGAGAGCCCGTTGGGAATCCAGTTGATTTTGACGCGGGTATAGTCCAGCGTGCTGTTTTCCAACTGGATGGACAGATGGGTGTGGGTCGGGTATTCTTTGGTAAGCCAATTGACCACCGCCCGGTTGACCGCGTCCACGTTTACTGTCAGGTAGGTAAATCCGATAAACAGCATGACCAGAAAGACCGAGACCTTTTGCATCATGTGGTAGCTTTTCCGCAGAATCCGCAGCCGTTGTTCCCGACGGTAATATTTTTCCGCCCGCTTCCAGCCCTTGATGGCCTCCTCGGGAGTCTCTTCAAACCCGCCGGACTTTAACCTTTCCAGGTCTTCCATCGCCTCTTTTTCGTAATGATAGCGGACCCATGAGGAAAACAAGATTTCTTCTTCATCGAAATCCAGTCCCCGAAAAGAATTCTGTTCCTTGTCTTCATACATCTTAGCCGCCTCCTTTAGTCTTTACTTTGCTGCGACAGCTGGTAAATCAGCTGCCGCGCCCGTTTTCTTACCCGACAGAGCTGGGTGTTTACGCTAGCAGGCTGGAGATGCAGCCGCTTTCCAATCTCCTCCAGTGAAAGTTCTTCGATGTAGCGGAGGTAGAGCAGCCGTTGGTCCTGTTCCGAGAGCTTTTCAAACTGCCGATGGAAGTCCAGGCAGAGTTCTTTCTGATCCAATTGGTCCTGGACATTGTCGGCAAGGTCGGAAGAAATGACGTCCGGGGTTTCCTCAAACTGGACGGTAGGGGGATTGTGAACCCGGAACTGTTCGCAGCAGGTGAGGATAACCCGTTCGATGTACCGGATCAGCTGGGGCTGTTTGAGCGGGGTCAGCCGGTCGATATGGGTCAGCAGCTGGAGATAGCAGTTGTGAATCAGGTCGTCCCGGTCGCTGGGATTTGAGACCATTTTGCTCACTTTGGCCCGGATCAGCGGATGGTAGTCCTTGTATAACATCAGGGCAAACTGCCTCTCCTGTTCCGAAAGGCTGCGGTCGGTGATGGCCCCGATCATGAAAAACATCAGTGAAATATCCATTTTTGAAAAACCTGCCTGTCAAAAGTTGTCGGTGATGGCTTGCACCATTTATAATAACAGAAAAAACGTCCAAGTATAAACAGTTTCCCATAAAAAGAGAAGGAAATTTTCTCCTGGGAGAAAAGGTAAATGGTTTCAGCCGGTCACAACTTGACTTGTAAAGGGGAAAATCTATATGATATAATAAGGAAAAACGAAAGGCGATAACGGAATGGACAAAACCTTTTTGCGAATGCTGGTGGGGGCTATGGTCTTAATGATGTCTTTTGCTGGCTGCGGTACTGAACAGCGGCTGGAAACCCAGCCCTCTTCATCGCAGGAGGCGGTTTCGGCAGAAACGGTCCAGCCCGGTTCGGTGGAAGACGCCGCTTCCGGGCAGCTGTCGCTGGAGGGCTCCGGAGAGAGACAAAACGATGCCAGTGAGGAGGAAAATTCGGCTATGAAAGTACAGGTATTGGTAAATGGTGAAACTTTCACCGCCACAATGGAACAGAATCGGACGGCGGATGCCTTTTTGAAAATGGTGGAGTCCGGCCCCATCACCCTGCAGCTGAGCGATTACGCTGGATTTGAAAAGGTAGGCCCTTTGGGTCAGAGTCTGCCCACCGACAACCATCAGACCACCACCCGGGCTGGAGATATTGTACTCTACCAAGGCAATCAGATTGTTATCTTTTACGGCTCCAATTCTTGGAGTTATACCCGGTTGGGAAAGATCGATGACCTGACCGGTTGGGAAGAGGCCCTCGGGAGAGGGGACGTTTCAGTGACCTTTTCTTTGGCGCAGAAGTAAAACTTATGGTTTTTATATCCTGCCGGATGAAGTCAACCTGTCAGTAGGGTAAAATTCTCTCCTCCCCTTGATTTTTCAGAATGAGTCATGTATACTAAATTTAGTAAATTCTTAAGTGAGGGGATAAAAAGATGAAAAAGACGGCAAAACAACTGGCAGAGGAACTGGGGGTCAGTGCTACTACCGTTTCTCTTGCCTTTCGGGGGAGTCCCAGCATATCCAAAGCAACCAGAGAACGGATTCTTGCAGCTGCCCAGGCTGCTGGAATGACCATACCAGAACCGGTGACAGAGAAACCTCCGGTCGTCCAGCGGGATTACGCGATGATCTGTTCGGAATTTGTGGCTTGGATTTCCGGGTTACGGGCATCCAACCCTTTTGTCCTCAACATGATTAAGGATATGGGAATTGCCAGCAGCAGGCATGGCGCTCGGTTAATGACGTTGTTCAATCTGCCAGAGGATTTGGAACAAGCGCCTTTTGATGGCTTTTTTATCTATAATTTTCGGGAAAATGAGAAGCTAAAACAATGTTCCAAACCGATTATTCAGATAGATCGTGATGTGTTAGGGTTCCATTCGGTTACCTTTGACGGGGAACGCAGCATGCGGCAGTTGGCCGACTGGATCGAACAAAAAGGCTATTGCCGGCCGTATTTTCTGTTTATCGATCATGTTCATCCCAAATTTAAACTAAACCTGTGGATGTTGGAGAGACTCATGCAAGATAAGGGAATCCCGATGGAAATTGCGTTTTATAATCAGGATGGAGCGATAACCGGATGGGATCTGGATAAAGAGATAGATCTGATTGGGCAGGTGACAGCAAAATTGGTCCGGCGGGACGTCTTGCCCGATCTGCTGATTTGCAGCAACGACTGTTTTGCCGGAATGTTACAGGTGGAGCTGAGGAAGTATGGTATTCAAGCAGGGGAATCTGACGCTCCGGGTGTGATCCCGCTGGTGGGATATGATGATATTCCCTACGTACCGGAGGCGGGGCTGTTTACGACCTTCCGCACAGACACCGCCGCCCTATCGGATGCGGCAGTACGGCTGATGAACAGTTTGGTAGACTGTCCCACTGCGTATAAGCAGCATATTCACATTGAGACAGAAATGGTGATTCGATAAATATTTATTTTATGGCAGACGAGTAGTCTGCCTTTTTTGTTGTCCAGAGTAAGCATATTGCACAAATTCAAAATTGGATATTTGTAATTTTAGGGGATTGAAATAATTTAAAAAGGGCTGTATACTAAATATAAAGTAAATTGCAAAGTAAATTTATTGCAGTAAAAAAGGAGAGCATTCAGATGAATAAGCGTTCCGCCCTTGCCATTGTTTTAGCGTCCCTAATGGTTTTGTCCCTTGCGTCTTGTCAGAACAGTGGTTCCAGTTCGACGGGATCCTCGAATCCGTCTTCGGATTCCACCTCGGTTGCCGATTCTTCGTCTTCTCAAAATGATGAAGAACCGTATCTCATTCACATGGTCATTCCCGTGGCTGCTGAGGGGACGGGAGCCGATCAGGTGCGGGAAGCTGTGAATGCATTAACCCTTCAGGAATTGAACATGGAAATGGATCTTCAGATGCAGACCCTCGGTACATTGAACAATACCCTGAATATGCAGATGGCGGCCAATGAGGACCTGGACATCATCCCCATTCCCAGTACCATTTTAACCAGTTCCATTGACAGCGGATACCTGCGCAATTTAAACGAGTATACCGATTATCTGGCGGAGGCAATCGAGGGTTTAGGGGATGATGCTTATGCGGCCTATTTCCCGGAAAGTGATTTTTTAGCCGGTTTGCCGCTGCATAAAGAACGGGTCAACCCGGTGGGAATTGTGGTCCGCAGCGATATTATGGAGGAACTGGGGCTCGACGCGGAAGACATTGTGATTGACCCGGAGGATTACGACAGCTACTCGCAGTTGGATGATTTGTTTGCGGCTGTGAAGGAAGCCCATCCTGAAATGACCTGTGTCACAGGGTATCTGGGGGTACAGAGTCAAACCACTTGGTTGGATGGGCTGAACGATTTCCTAGGGGTTTTGGAGAATTACGGTCAGACCACTACCGTGACCAACTGGTATGAGAGCGAACAGTTTTACAATTTCTGCACCATCGCCCGCCGTTGGTTTGAAGCAGGATACGAATCGGCGGATATTGCCACAACCACCGATACCGGTGCAACTTTGATGAAAGCCGGTAATTTGTTTGCCTATTTTAATATGCTTAAGCCCAACACCGACGTGGAGGTTTCGGCCCAAACCGGTTATGATGTAGACCTGATTCAGATTAGCAAAAAAGGCAAGTACAGTTCCAACATCATTGGATGTATTTATTCGATTTCCGCTGCTTCGGAAGATCCGGTCAAAGCGGCCCAGTTTATGAACTGGATGTACCAAAACGGGGACTTTAACGACCTGATCAACTGGGGCGTTGAAGGGGTTGACTGGGAAGAAAAAGAGGATGGAACCGCAGGTTACCTGGAAGGGTACGATGCATCTTCCGTTGGCTACCATCAGGACTTTGGCTGGATCTACCCCAACCAGATGGCTGGGCACGCCTGGGAAGGCAACGATCCCGATGTGTGGGAACAGTATGACGTCTTTAACAATGAAGATATTCTGCCGTCGATGGCCAACGGCTTTAACTACGATGGTTCTGCGGTTGCCAACGAAGTTGCGGCCTGTTCAGCTGTGGTGACGCAGTATTATGTCAGCCTGATGACCGGGGCAATTGACCCAGAGACGAATATTCCGGCTTTCAACGAAGCACTGTACAATGCTGGCCTTCAGACCATTATAGATGAAAAACAGAGCCAGTTGGATGCTTGGCTGGCGGAACAAGACAGCGAATAACGGGGAGGAATATTCATTGATTACAGAAAAAAATCCGGTTGTCGAGATTCATACCGGCAAGATTAAAGGGGAAACCCGTAACGGGGTCGCCATTTTTCGTGGGATTCCATACGGAGGAGATTGCGGACCGGGACATCGTTTTATGGCTCCGGTTCCGGCAGAACCCTGGGAGGGGGTGCGGGACTGCACCAAAAACGGCCCTATTGCGGTTCAGATGGGAGAAAGTGTGGCTGCCAGCGCTCCTTTCAGGGAATATTTTGGCGGCGGTCATCCGGAGCTTCAGGGTGTACTGGAGGAGCATCAGGATGAGAACTGCTTGGTGCTGAATGTCTTAACCGGGTCTTTTGATGGCCGGCGGCCGGTACTTTTTTACATCCATGGCGGCGGATATACCACCAACTCCGGCTCTATCGCCACTGGCGGAGATCGCTTGGTGCAGGAACAGGACATAGTTCTGGTCAGTGTAAACCACCGGCTGAATGCCTTTGGTGCCCTTTATTTGGGAGATTTGGACCCGAAATATCGGGATTCCGGGAATGCCGGTATGTTGGACCTGATTTTGGCGCTTAAATGGGTCCGGAAAAATATCGCAGCCTTTGGCGGCGACCCCGATCAGGTTACCCTGATGGGTGAATCGGGGGGCGGTATGAAGATCAGCCACCTGTTGGCCATGGAAGAAGCTCGGGGACTCTTCTGCCGGGCGGTTGTAGAAAGCGGTTCTGTTCCGGTAGGATTGTACACCCGGGAGCAGGCAACAAAGGATGCTTTAGCATTTTTGGAGCGGGCAGGAGTACAGCCGGACAAGTTGGATCTGCTGCAACAGCTGCCGGTGGAACAGCTTCGCCAAGCCATTGGGTTTGGTCTAAACGGTTATGCGCCGGTGGCCGATGGGATTCATTTAATGCCCAACACGACGGGAGGCTTCTGTGTTTATCCTTCGGCTAAGGGAATTCCGCTGATGGTGGGCTTTTCCTTGGAAGAAATGGCGGCCTTTGTCCCACCGGAAATTTTCACAATCAGTTGGGAAAATCTCGTGGGAGAGTTGACAAAGTCAGGGGCGGGAAATCCCTCCCTCACCCCTGAACAAGCTGCATCAGTGGTTTCGCTATTGCGGGAGGCGGACCCGGAAGCAGGTCCCGATCAAATTTATGTGCGGGTTATTTCGATGCAGAGCCCACTTGGCGGTGGAGCCCACCGGCAGGCTGAAGCAATGGGAAAGGAAAGCGGCGCGCCGATTTATCTGTATACCATTACCGCCGGTTCTCCTTATCGGGATACTTCGGTTACGGAGAAGCGTTACGCTTGGCATACCGCTGATCTGCCTCTCCAGTTCCGAATTGTTGCACATCCGGAACAGGAAACCATATCGAAACTTTATGGGAACCTTTTAGGCAGCTTTGTTCGTACGGGAGTTCCTTCCGCCGAAGCGATCACTTGGCCTGCCTATACGGTGGAGAAAAAGGAAACTCTCATGATTGGAGACAACGGCGCTGTGGCTATGGAGAATCCGCTTAAGAAGGTCTATGACTTTTTTGATGGATTCCAATAATCTGCTGGAATGGGTTTTAGCTGCTGAAATATGTTTTTTTGAGAGTCTATTTTTTCCTGTGTCAGAAAATAAAACTCTTTAACTTTCGGAAAGGGCCTTGGAACCTGGAATGGGTTTCAAGGCCCTTTGGCTTAGTTATGGAGAGTTTGCCATCGTGGACCCGGCGCTGACCGCCACTATGCCTGCATCTCTTACCGTCAACACCGGGCTGGACGTCTTTTCTCATGCGTTTGAGGCGTATACTTCGCTGGCAAGCAATCCCATGGCGGACGTGGTTTGCGAGAAGATCATGGCTGAGGTGTTCCAGTGGCTCCCGGTGGCCAAAGAGGAACCGTCTAATCAGGCTGCCAGACAGCGGATGTCGGTGGCCGCGTCGCTGGGTGGATGGATGCTTTCCAGCGGCTGTGCCCATGTGGGACATTCGTTGGCCCATGTCCTGGGCGCTAAGTTCCACCTCCCTCATGGATTGGTGTGCTCCTACACACTGCCGGTAACCATCGAGACTGTGGCACCGGTTCTGCCTGAAAAGGTGAAGTATGTCGGCAATATCCTGGGCGTTGATTTCCCCGAGAATGTTTCTCCTGAAGAGATTGGCCGTCTGACTGCGGAAGCCTATCGGGCGTTCCGGGACCGGCTGATGGACGGAAAGAGCTGTGAGTTCCCCATCGACGAGAGCAATATCCATGCCCTGGCGCAGGAAGTTTGCCAGGAAGCCTTTGCTCCTTTAACGCCTGTTAAGGTGGACGAGGAGCTGGCAGTCAAGATGCTTCGGGAAATCCGCTGATTGGTTTATTTGTCAAAAACCATGATCCCAATTTCGATTATGGCAAAATATAAAGGAGTTGTTTATCATGAAGTTCTTTATCGACACCGCAAACGTGGATGAAATCAGAAAAGCCAATGATATGGGCGTCATTGCCGGCGTTACAACCAACCCCAGCCTGATCGCCAAAGAGGGAAGAGATTACGCCGAAACCCTTAAAGAGATTGCGACCATCGTGGACGGTCCTATTTCCGGCGAGGTTAAGGCGATGACCGAAGATGCTGAGGGTATGATTGAGGAAGGCCGTGCCATCTATGCGATTGACCCCGCCCACATGGTGGTGAAAATCCCGATGACGATGGAAGGGTTAAAGGCGATTAAAGTCCTTTCTTCCGAGAACATTCCCACCAACTGCACGCTGATTTTCAGCGCAAACCAAGCCCTTCTGGCAGCTCGTACCGGCGCTACATATGTATCTCCGTTCCTGGGGCGGCTGGACGACATCAGCCAGCCGGGCATTGATCTGATTCGCACGATCTCCAATATCTTTGCTATGTACGACGATATTGATACCCAGATTATTGCGGCTTCGGTCCGCAATCCGATCCATGTGACCGATTGTGCTCTTGCCGGCGCTGACATCGCCACCGTGCCCTATAAGGTCATTGAACAGATGACCAAGCATCCGCTGACCGATTCCGGCATCGAAAAATTCAAGGTCGATTATCTGAAGGTATTTGGCAAATAATTAAACGCTATACCCTCTATTTTAGGCATAAAACCTCCGCGTCCTTAACCCAAGGATTCGGAGGTTTTTGCCTTTCTAGAAGATGTTTCGTTTGACTTTTGCGGTGTTGTAGATTAAAATATGATTGGAATGTAGGGCATAATCTGTATATACCTGTGGATCTGGGTATATCTGGAGCGTCTGTTTAGAGGAAGATATTCAATGACGGAAAAAGAGACCATAAAAGCCTGTATCTCCTCAGCGAATCTTGCCGATACCGGTTTTAGTTACACCTTGTCGCTGATTAACGGGAAATATAAAATGACGATTCTCTATACCCTGATGTGTTTTGGGGTCGTGCGGTTCAACGAGATGAAAAAGTACATCGGGAATATCTCCTTTAAAACCCTCAGTTCGACCCTTAAGGAGTTGGAAGCCGATCAGCTGGTGCATCGGGAGGAGTATCCCCAGATTCCGCCCAAGGTGGAATACAGCCTGACCGAGCGGGGAAAATCTTTGATTCCCATTCTGGATCAGATGTGCGATTGGGGCGAGAAAAACCGACTGTAAAAGAGGCGGATGGGAACTTTTCTACCGGAATTCCCAATTGCTAACCTCTATTGATGGATAATGGTGAAATACAATTGCCCGGAGTCTCTGCCCCTTGCAGGCTGATCGGGAAAAGGACCGGGCGTTTTTACTGGGAGGCGATTTGATATGTTTGAAGGAAAGGTTGCCGTTATCACCGGCGGCGCCCATGGGATTGGGAAATGCGTCGCAGAAGAGTTTGAAAAACGGGGGGCCCATGTCTGTGTCATTGACAAAACCCCGGGAGGGTATTTTACCGGTGACCTGGCCGAGGAGGACACTTTGCGGCGATTTGCCGACCAGGTGATTCGGGATTATGGCCGGGTGGATTTCCTCATTCACAACGCTCCGCCCCTGATGAAAGGAATCGACAGTTGCAGCTATGAGGAGTTTAACTACGCCCTGCGGGTGGGAGTTACCGCACCCTTTTATCTGACCAAACTCTTCCTCCCTTATTTCGCACCGGGGGCGGCCATTGTCAACCTCTCCTCTTCCCGGGACCGGATGAGCCAGCCTCAGACCGAAAGCTATACGGCTGCCAAAGGGGGAATCGCCGCCCTGACCCACGGACTGGCGGTCAGCCTGCGGGGAAAGGTACGGGTCAACTCGATTTCGCCCGGCTGGATTGACACCGAGGGGCAGGTTTATACCGGCCCCGACGCCGACCAGCAGCCGGTGGGCCGGGTCGGGACTCCGCTGGACATTGCCAACATGGTCCTCTTTCTCTGCTCGGACAAAGCCGGGTTTATCACTGGGGAGAACATCTGCATCGATGGCGGCATGACCCGTCAGATGATCTACCACGGGGACTTTGGATGGACCCTTTCGGAATAAATTGAAAAAAAGAAGCAGCCCACCGATGGCCGGGAAAGCCAGCGGTGGGCTGCTGTTTTTTGCTCTTTTACGGCTGCTTGGTGCAGTCGAAGAAGGTTTGGAACAGTCCGTTTTTCATATTGGAGGACATAATTTGCTGCAATTTTTCGCCAGAAATCCGGTCGGAGCAGGTAAACCACCAGCGTACCAGCGTCATCAATCCGACGCGAACAATCTGGCGTAAAGGTCCACATAGTGGGCGTAACTGTCGTCCGGGCGGACGGAGATGCTTTCTAAGATTCGGTCATGGACCACCTGGGTCATTTCGGCGAAAACCGAACGTTTGAGGGGCAGCGACCAGAGAAGCTGATAAACCTGCCGGTTTTCCTGCATATAAGGTCGCCCACCTGCTGAGGGGTGGCGTTGATAAAGGCTACGTCCACCCGTTTGCGAAATTCATACAGCGTCCGGTCTAGGTAGCGGTAGAGCAGATCAAACTTGTCCCGGTAGTAGGTGTAAAAGGTGGAGCGGTTAATCATCGCCCGCTGGCAGATCTGATCCACGGTAATCTTTTCAATGGGGGATTGACCAAGGGATTCTAACAGGGCGCGGTCGATTTCCTTTAGGGTTTTCGTGATTCTCAAATCCTGTTTTGTCAAATCCATCACTCCGATCCATCCTTTGAAAGACTGTGATTCTACCTATATTTTGTAGGCTGCGGCGTGCCTTGGCAGGCTTAAAAAACAAATACCCGACAAACTTCGGTTAAATGTTGGATAACCGTCAAAAGGGAAAAAACTGATGGTTGAAAAGAAAGGACTCTCTTTGTTAAAATAATACCAAAGGGGTCGATCTGCGGACGGCGGAGGAGAGGCCGGCCGGTCCGATTCATCGTAATCCATCCCGCCTTCACCTTTGAAGAAATTATGGGGGATACCCACGTGACCGGTGTTCGGTTTGGCCATGTGAAATCCTTTACCTTTGACGAAAACCGTCGGGCGATCATCGAAAAGGATGGCACCGAAGAGGTGATCGGGGCCGATACCGTCATCTTCGCAGTGGGTCAGCGGACCCGTCTGCCGGAGAACAGCGGGCTTACCCTCGGCCGGGCCAATTCGATTGCCACCGAGCCCAACAGCCTGCGGACCAACCTCCCCAAGATCTACGCCTGCGACGATGCCGTTTACGGAACCCGGACGGTTATCCAGGCGGTGGCGGCTGGCCGTGAAGCAGCCATTGAAATCGACAAGGCCCTGGGCGGAGACGGCGACATCAGCGAAGTGCTGGCGCCGGTGGAAATTCCCAACCCCTGGATCGGAAAGATCGACCACTTCGCGGAGAAGTGCCGGAAGCAGGAAGTCTTCCGGAGCGTCGATGAACGGTTGAATTTCCAGCCGATCAGTTTCGGTATCCCCGACGGGGATGTTTGCGGGGAAGCGGAACGCTGCCTGCAGTGTGATCTCCGTTTCCAGATTACCGGACACCGGCTGTGGAGTGATTATACAGAGGAGGCAAAGGGATGAGTTTGTTACAGAACCATACAGATGCGCTCACTGGATTGCGTCAGGCTGACAAGCAGTCTCTGGAAGCGCAGTTTGGCGCCATGCCGCAGACGGACGGCCGTGTAGTCGGCGCTTTGTATAACAGCGATACCGAATCCAGAAAAGGGGTTTTGGCGCGGGTCAATCCGGCGGGAATTGTGGCCGGCTTAAAGATCGCCACCACCCTGACCGGGGCCAAAGGAGCGGTGCTGATTGTCCGCGGGGAGATTGACCCCCAGGAACTTTTGGCAGACGCGGGGATTGTCGACCTGCCTCTGGAGGTCATCGAGGCCCCGATGGTCAATAAGATGCTCTATAAACAGGATATGCTGTTCCATTATGACCAGCTGCTCTCCCTGTCGGCCCGTTTTTTGGGCGAGAAGCCCTCGGTCCTTCTGGCTGTGGACGATGATCAGCTGGCGGAATATCCGCCGGAAACGCCGGTTCAGGAAATCGTCGGGACATGCAAGGGCATCCTCTGCGACCACAAATTATATACCGCTGAACACCTGTCGGGGATGACGGTGGAACAGCTGGGGAGCCATTCAGGGGTGATCCGGGTTCTGCGTGAGGAGAACTGCCCGGTCAACGAATGTCTCAAAGATACCCTTAAACTGAAACAGAAGAGCTGCGGCAAATGCACCTTCTGCCGGGAAGGGCTGTATCAGCTCTCCGAAATCATGAAGGCGATGACCACCGGCCATTCCGCTCCCACCGATCTGGACCTGGGCAAGGAAATAGGCACCGCCATGACCATGAGCTGCAACTGCACCCTGGGCGATGAAGCCGCCCTGCCGGTTCTGACCCTGCTCAGTGAATTTGGAGCGGAGGCAGAGGCCCATGCCCGCCGTAAAGAATGTAAGAGCGGCGCTTGTCTGGCTCTGACCCAGGTTTACGTGGACCCGAAACTTTGCACCGGCTGTGGAGCCTGCGTCACCGCCTGCCCGCAGCATTGCATCGAGGGCGGCGAAGGGCTGATCGCGGTGATCGACCGGTTCGACTGCACCCGCTGCGGAGCCTGCTTTGATATCTGTGCTTCTGGGGCCATCAAGCGGACCAGCGGACGGTTGCCCAAACTCCCGGACGCTCCGATTCCGGTGGATGGCAGCGCACCGGTGGCCCAGCCCACCGAGACCGAATATCACCCCCAGAAACGGGTGCGGGTCTATGCCTCTTTGCAGAAAAAGAAGAAACCGCAGGCGGAAAAGGCTCCGGCTGCTCAAACAACGCCGAAAAGAGAGGTTACGATTATGAAACGGATGGAAACGGATGTTGTAGTGGTAGCAGGCGGCCCTGCGGGTCTGGCGGCGGCCATTACGGTCGGTGAAAACGGGCGCAAGTCGATTATTCTGGAGAAGTCCAGCACCACCGGCGGCGCGGCCAACATGGGCATGGGTCCCCTCGGCATCGACACCAAGATTCAGAAGGCAGCCTTCAACAACCTGAGCGTGGAAAAGGCCATCCAGATGCACATGGAGTACACCCACTACCGGGTAGACGAAGATCTGGTGCAGACCTACTTCCATAAGAGCGCGGACACCATCGAATGGCTCCAGGATATGGGCGTTGAATTTGCCGGTGCCTTCCGTTACTTTAAGGAATCGGAAGCAACCTGGCACATCGTCAAACCGGAAAACGGCGTCATCGGTCCCCGTGCCGCCGGTGCCATGATCAAGGCTATGACCAAGCGTGCCAAGGAACTGGGCACCGAAATCCTGCTGGAGACGGCGGCCACCTCGCTGATCGTGGAGAACGGCAAGGTCTGCGGCGTCATCGCAGTGGACAAGGACGGCAACGGCCTGGAAGTCCGCAGCAAAGCGGTCATCGTCGCCACCGGCGGCTTTGGCAACAACCCCGAGATGATCGAGAAGGAATTTGGCCTTCATATCGGCGAGGATTACTTCCCCTTCCGCATCCCCGGCATCACCGGCGACGGATTAAAGATGATGTGGGAAGCGGGCGCTGCCAAGTTTGGCGCCAACATCGAAGCCATCTACCAGCTGCCGGATAACCTCAACTGGTTCCTGTTGGACGCCGTGCTCCGTCAGCCCAACCTGATGATCAACCAGCTGGGCGACCGGTTTATGAACGAAGGCGACCTGGGCAACACCACCTATGCCGGCAACGCCATCTCCCTCCAGCCCGGCAACTATGCCTACTGCATCATGGACGAAGGCATCCTCAAGGAATACAAGAAGAACGGCCCGGATATCGTGGATATCGTCCATCCGGCGGAAGCCTTCCTCACCTTCGAGAGCCAGGCTGCTCTGGCAGTGGAACAGGGCTACGAAGCCTACTTTGAGGCTGCGACCCTGGAAGAACTGGCCGAAAAGCTGGGAATCCCCTTTGAAAAACTCCAGGATACCGTGGCCCAGTATAACGCCATGTGCCGCAACGGCGAGGATACCCAGTTCCACAAACCCCGCAAGTTCATGCGTCCCATCACCGGCAAGGGCAAATACCTGGTGGGTAAATACTACCTGGGTGCTTACGGCACTGTCGGCGGCGTCCGGATTAACCGGTACGGAGAAGTGCTCGACGAAAACCTGCTGCCGATCGAAGGCTTGTACAGCGCCGGTTCTGATGCCAACACCATCTACGGCGACAGCTACAACTTCACCCTTCCAGGCAACTCGATGGGCTTTGCGGTAAACAGCGGCCGTATGGCTGGCGAAGGCGCTGCCCAGTATATCGCCGATTGTGAATAACGGAGGAAGTATGGATAAACAAGCGAACCGTACGCTTGCCATCTGTATTGCGCTGCTGCCGCCCATCTGGGCGGTGGCGGCCCCCTATATTGGGGTGACCACCGGTGCGGTGGCCCTGATCTGCGCGGGACTCTGCGCAGCCAACGGGGATAAGCGGGAAAATGCCCTGCCCATCTCCATCGGGTTTCTGCTGGGGGACTTTTGGGCGGTGCTGGCCATACTGGTCATGGACAAACTGCAGTGGAATCCCGATCTGGAGCTGTTTTTGACCTTATGTGTATTTGGCGGACTGGCGGTGCTGCTCTCATCGGTGGCGCCGAAATGGATTTTCTGCCCGGCATGGCTTTGCGGGTGGGCCATCGGCCTGACAATTATGGCCCCTCTGGGCTGGCAGGGAATTGGAACCCTGCCCTTTCAGATCGGTGGGGCGATGCTGGTCGGCGTATGGTATGTAGGCGTTTTTTTGAACATTGTGCAGAAGAAATTGATGAAACTGCTTTTTAAGAAATCCTGAATTCCAATCGAAAAGGAGTCTTTTGTATGTCTAAAAAAGTGGGGGTAAGCGCCGAGGAACGGACCCTGCCTTATTTTCATTTTTTCCAGCAGGATCTGGCGCCGGTGGACCCCAAGAAACTGGCGGTTTTACAGGGCGGCCCCTCTTCGGTGCCGGCTGTGCCCTTTGAAAAGCGGCAGCTCTTTTTGGAAGGCAAGGACGGGGAATACTGCCAGGTGGGCTACGGCGTGGCCCCGAATGGCACCGGATTTGTCTGCAACGAAACCTATATGCCGGGGGTGACCTCGGAGATGATGGACTGGTGGTTCCCCTGGCACAGCGTGGGGTCTGACCTGCGCTATAAGATCTGGGACCCGGACGATCATTATTTTGCCCGGGCGGATCGGGCGGACTATGTCTGCGACCCGCAGGTGCCGGTCAACCAGAAGACCTGGGGCGTCAACCACTACATCATCGAAGATGTGGGCGCTGGACCGGATTTTTTGAAGCTCTGCTTTAAGTCTCCGGCGGATTTTGGTTACGATTCCAAGGTAATCGGCAGCGACCTTTGCCAGTCGCTGGTTTGCGCCATCGGGGAAGGGAACTGTGCGGCCGCGATGACCCATAAGTGGTACCCCTATCAGGATGGTATCATGTTCTGCTCTCGGTTCTGGATTGGTTACGCCTTGAAGGACGGCCAGTATCTGAAAGCTGTTCCCGAAGGGGTGCAGATTCCTGTGTTTGTTCCCCAGGGACTGTTTGCCCATAACATCAAGGAATTCAGCAACCTGGCGGCTATCCTGCCCAAGCTTTGGAGCGAGCTGGAAGATAAAACCATTTAACGCTACCATAAACCTCCCATAGGTGTCTGAGTCAGACGTCCTGTGGGAGGTTTTTTTACAAAATGGCTTATATAACTTTTCTCGTCGACCCATATTGACAAACCCCGGGGGGAGTGCTATTATTTAAACATACGCTAATGTATGTAAAATGAAAGAGGAAATTTTTATATGGGTAAGATTGTCAACGAGTCTAACGAAACGCGTCCGCAGATTCTGGGTGAACGGGGAATGTTTGAGCATCGGGCCCTTTGGATGTATTTCCTGTTGCAGGAAGCCAAAAAGAAAGGCAACGTCGACTGGGAAGAGCTGCGTCAGGCAATTTACAACTGCGGCAGCTACCAGGGGGGCAATCTGCGGGAAGCCTGCGGCAGCAGCAATTCCTGCAAGACCTTTAAAAATGTCTGGCTGCCGGATAGCTGCCTCTCCCTGTTCGATATGGAAGTGGTGGCCTGTGACGACGATCATTTAAGCCTCGATTACCACTACTGCCCTCTGGTCAAGGCCTGGCAGAAACTGGGCTGCACCGAAGAAGAGATTGCCCGCCTTTGCGATATTGCGATGGACGGGGACCGGGGCATTGCGGCGGCTATGGGCTATGATTTTGACTTACAGACCAGCATCGCCAAAGGGGCGAAGGTCTGCTCGGTCCGCTTCACCCGGAAGTGATCTTGGCGGTGCCAGCGGCAGCGTTTCGGCGTACACAAAGGAAAGGAAGAAACCAATCGTATGGATAAGACCAGTGCCATCTATCAGGATTTTTTACAGATTCTGCGGGAAGAACTGATTCCCGCTATGGGATGTACCGAGCCCATAGCTCTGGCCTATGGCGCCGCGGTGGCGCGGAAAACGCTGGGCGCCCTGCCGGAGCGGGTCCGGGTGCAGGTCAGTGGAAACCTGATTAAAAACGTCAAAAGCGTCATTGTTCCCAACACCGGCGGGATGCGGGGAATTCCGGCTGCGGTGGCGGCAGGTATCGTCGCGGGGGATGCAGAGCGCAAGCTGGAGGTCATCGCCAGTGTAACTCCCCAGCAAAAGCAGGAAATTCTCGCTTTTTTGCAGCAGCATCCGATTTCGGTGGAACCGGCCGAAACTCCCCTTACCTTTGACTACATCATCACCCTGGAGGCGGGCTCCGACACCGTTACCCTGCGGATTGCCAACTACCACACCAACATTGTCCATCTGGAAAAGAACGGGGAAGTGCTGTTGGACGTTCCGATGGAAGGGGAAAAAGAGGTCAACCTGACCGACCGGTCGGTTTTGTCCATCGAGCGGATCGTGGACTTTGCCAACACGGTGGATCTGGAGGATCTCCGGCCGATTCTGGAGCCGCAGATCCGATGCAATATGGCCATTGCGGAAGAGGGGTTAAAGAACTCCTACGGCGCCAATGTCGGAAAAGTGCTGTTAGAAGGGGACGCGGATTCGCTGGAGCGCTGGGCCAGAGCCAAGGCCGCGGCCGCTTCGGACGCCCGTATGAACGGCTGTGAAATGCCGGTTGTCATTGTGTCCGGCAGCGGCAACCAGGGGATTACCGCGTCGGTGCCGGTCATCGAATATGCGAGAAGCCTCGGCCTGGGAGAAGAAAAGCTGTATCGGGCCTTAGCGGTGTCGGATTTGTGCACCATCCATCAGAAAGACTTTATCGGACGGTTGTCTGCTTTTTGCGGGGCGGTGAGTGCCGGAGCCGGAGCCGGGGCCGGTATCTGCTACCTGCTGGGTGGGTCCTATGACCAGGTGAAACATACCATCGTCAACGCTCTGGCGATTCAGTCGGGCGTGGTTTGCGACGGGGCAAAATCCAGCTGCGCGGCGAAAATTGCGATGGCGGTGGAAGCCGGCATCTTGGGGTACCAGATGTATCAGTTTGGCCAGCAGTTTTTAAGCGGGGACGGAATCGTCAGCGCCGGTGTGGAGTCCACCATTCAGAATGTGGGCGAGCTGGGCCGCCGGGGTATGTTTGAAACCGACCGGGTCATCATTGATCTGATGACCCGGGAGATGAAATAAACCTCTCCAATCGAAAAAGCGCGTTTGCTCCAGAGTTTTGGGGCAAGCGCGCTTTTTGATGTCAGTGAAAACAGAAGATGATGTCCAGAAAATGGAAGAGGTCTTCGTTTGAAATGTCCGGCTGCTCCTGGCTGTGGAAATATAGTCCTTCAAAGAGCAGAAAGAACATTTTAGTGGTGGTTTCCGGGTCTTCCTTAAAGGATAGAGCCCCTTGCCGTTTACCCTCCTCCAAAAAAAGCCGGATCGATTCCTTGAGGTTGTTTTTCCGGTCCTGGACCTTCTTTTCCAGTTCGGAAAGCTGTGGATAGGTGGGCAGCAGGGAGGCGACCCCGTTGACCAGCGCGTATTCGGTCGACATCCGAAGGGGAAGGGAGAGCATCGCTTGCAGCTTTTCTCGGGGAGTGAACGAAGTTTCGCTTAAAGCCCGTTCTTTTTCTTCCATCATATCGTTCAGCGCCTGCTCTACCACTGCGATAAAGATTTCGTCCTTGTTTTTGAAATGCCAGTAGGCCGCCCCCCGGGTCAGTCCCGCATCCTGTACAATATCCGTGATGGAGGTGGCGGAGAAGCCTTTTGTGGTAAAAAGCCTTTTGGCGGAGGTGAGCAGCTGCTCTTTGGTCTGTTGCGCTTCTTCCTTGGTTCGTTTCATAGCTGGCTTCTCTCCTTGCATGGGTTCGCTTTCGCATAAGGATATTATAACACACCGGGGCGGAAAAAACATGTTTTTTTCTTTGAAGCGCTTTTTGGGGGCGGCCTCATATGGATAAACGATTTGATTATAATAAAACCTCCAGAGCGGTAGATAAGGCCCACCGCTCTGGAGGTTTCTTTAGCTGAAAAGTGGGAAAACCCCTTTACATTCTGACTGCTGTCGCCTGGTGTTCGGCACCCGGTTCAGGGTCACAGCTTCCGTAGACCTTCTCAATGGCAATCTGATCTCCCTGCAAGGTCATCCGCACCTCATAGGCGCTGCAGGTTTCCACCATCCGGCATTCAAACCGCAGCTCGTTTTCTCCTGCAAAGCTGCAAGCCATGTCCAGCATCGAAACCGGGTTTTTCGGGAAAACCGCCTGGTTCCGTCTGGTAGAGCCATCCAGTCCTGCGACCAAATGCTGAACCCGTTCTCCCTCCTGGATGGTCAGAAGACAGGTGTCTCCGGAAAACGCGATGGAAAAGCTGTCTATCAGGTCCACCGGGAAATACCGCTGCATAATCCCGCCGGTAACCAGGCCCATGTGGAAGCGGCCGCCGGTGACCTTCCACCGACCGCTGAACCCTTCCTTGTTTCCTCGGGGCCCGTAATGGGGCGCCGGGAGGGAGAGGCAGGACAGCCGTCTCTGAAGCGCTTGGGCGTCCGCTTCGGTTCCCAGGTCTTTGTCCACGCCGCTGTCCAACAGGTGGTAGAAGTAGGACAAGATGGTATCAGCCTGCCGGCCGTCCATCGTCTCGTGGAGGATGATAATCATATCCTCTTTGGGGGCTACAAAGCCGTACTGGCCCATGGCGCCGTCCGCCCGGAAGCAGCCGGGGCGGGAACACATCCACATCTGGAATCCGTACCCGGAGCTGCCCTCCACATAAGGGGCAGGACCGTTGGCAATCTGGGCAGAGGTGGCCAGTTTCACATATTCTTCGTCCAGAATCCGCTCTCCGTTGCAGACGCCTCCGTCCAGGTAGAGTTTCATCAGCCGCAGGTTATCTTCCAGCGTGGCGAACAGCCCGCTGCCGCCGATTTCCATTCCGTCCGGCAGCCGTACCCAACCTAAATGGTTCCCGTCAATGCCGATTTTGGGAAAGAGATATTCCGCCAGGAATTGGTGGAGCGTTTTGCCGGTCTTCTGCCGGATAATTGCTCCCAGCATGGTGGAGCCGACGCTGTTGTAGAAAAACGCGGTGCCGGGTTCCTTTTCGATGGGATGGCGGAGGAAGTTGTCCACCCAGTCCCCGTCAAATCCGGATAGGCTCTGCATTCCGGTGCCCATCCGCAATAGGTTTCGGACGGTCAGCTGATCGCTGAAGGGCTGGTGCTCGCCCTTCCCCGGAAAGATGTCCATCAGCTTTTCGTCCAGCGACAGAAGTCCCATTCTCAGGGCAATCCCGATGGCGGTAGCCGAGTAGGTTTTGGTGAAAGACTGCATTCAGTGGTTGATGCCGAGGGCATAGGGCTTCCAGGCCCCTTCGGCACAGATCTTCCCATGGCGCATGATGATGAGGCCATGGGGTTCGGTGGAGCCGCTCTCCAGTTCGTCTAATAGCCGTAAAACGGCTTTGCTGGATACGCCTACTTGTTCCGGTGATACCCGCTCAAACTTTTCCATGCTGTTTTTCCTCTTTTCTTTTAAAATATGTCTTTCCTTCACGGGAAACGGGGTTTTTATCCTTCCGTTATCTTCGTGAGGATTTCATTGACTAAGGCTGTAAAGGCAGTTTCTACCTTGGCGGCGGTGGCCTGCACCTCTTCGTGGCAGAGGGGCTGGTCGAGAATTCCCGCCGCCATGTTGGTGATGCAGGAGATTCCTGCCACCCGCATTCCCATATGCCGGGCGGCGATGGCTTCCACGACGGTGCTCATCCCGACGGCGTCAGCGCCCCAGCTGCGGAACATTCTGATTTCCGCCGGGCTTTCGTAGCTGGGGCCGGGGGTCTGAAGGTAGACCCCTTCCTGGAGAGGAACGCCGCATGTTTCCGCCGCCTTGCGGATAACCGCCTGCAACTCCTTATCATAAACCGCGCTCATATCCGGGAACCTGGGTCCCAGTTCGTCGAGGTTTTTCCCCCGCAGGGGGTTCGGCATCAGGGAGGAAATCTGGTCGGTGATCAGCATCAGATCCCCCGGGTGGAAAGAGAGGTTGATTCCCCCGGCGGCGTTGGTCAACAGCAGTACCTTAGCGCCCATCAGTCCCATCAGCCGCACCGGCCGCACCACTTCCGTCACATCGTACCCTTCGTAGTAGTGGACCCTTCCCTGCATGGCGAACACCGGAGTGTTGCCCACATATCCCAACAGCAGCTGTCCGTTGTGCCCCGCCACCGTTGAAACTGGGAAGCCGGGAATATCCCGGTAGGGGATGGCCATTTCAATCTTCATCTGACTGGCGTATCCGCCCAGACCAGACCCCAGTATCACCGCGGCCTGGGGCTGGAACCCGGTTCTCTCCCGGACAAACCGCAGGGCGTCTTGCAGCTTTTCCATCTCATTCATCTTTATCCATCCTTTCGGGCTATTTCTTCCATTAAACGTTCTTTGGTGGTCTCATCTGCGAAGCTCACCTGGACAGCGTTCTGCATCATCCGCACAATCTCCCCGTCGGTCACGCCGATGGAACTTTGTACCAGCTCCAGCTCGTGGGTCAGGGTGCAGCCGCTGACCGTTCGGTTGTCGGTGTTTAAGGTAGCCAGCAGTCCGGCGTCGAGAAATTCCCGCAGCGGATACCGGTCGAGGGAGTTCACTGCCCGGGTTTGGAGGTTGCTGGTGGGGCAGAGCTCAACGCCGACTCCTTTTTCCCGGCAGAGTTTTTGCAGCTCCGACTGCCCCGCCATTGCAATGCCATGGCCAATCCGCCGGGCTCCCAGTTGGATTGCTTCTCGGATGTTTTCTGCACTGCCACATTCCCCGGCATGGAGGGTCAGGGAATATCCCATCCCGCGCGCATCCTGGAAAAGCTGCCGGTAACCGGCCATCGGGTACCGCTTTTCGTCTCCCGCCAGGTCGGCCCCGGCGACGCCGCAGTCTAAAAATTCCCGGCCCGCCTGGAGCATCTGCCAGTTTTCCTCTTCCGGACGGCCCCGCATCGCGCAGAGAAGAAGGTTATACCGGACGCCGAATTTTTTTCCCTTTTCCATTCCGTCCAATACTGCCCGGATGACCTCCCGGACGGTTAAGCCTTCGTGGGTGGACTGCTGGGGGGCAAACCGCACTTCGATATACCGGATATTTTCTTCCGCGGCCTGTCGGAGAATATCATATCCCGCAGCTTGGAGTCCCTCCGGCTCCTGAAGACAACGGAGTGGCAGGGCAAATTTCTCTAAATATTGGGCAAGATCCCGGCAATCCGGCTCTACCTGCAAATCTCGTTCTAAGACGGTTTCGTGAAAACGGCCGGATAGGTATTCCTTGACAAAATCCGGCGAGAGAGATCCGTCTAGGTGGCAGTGAAGTTCTACCTTGGGCAGTCGACGCAGCTTGTGTACATCCATCTATGAGGCCTCCTTTGCAATCAGAGGGTATATTCGTTCCTTTCTATTATAGCACGTTTCGTAGGGGCTTGCCTACTGGGTTTTGGGCAATTTTTAGAAAGAATGAAGCGGACGTTGTGTTGCTTTGCTAGATTTAGCGTTGTAATTTTCCCTAAATTTAGATATAATAGGTTGCAGAGTGGACATTTTATCCATCCACAGGTGGTTAAGATAGATGGGAGAAGGAAAGACAATGAGGCTCAAAAAAGCGCTGGGTTCGATCACCAACAAGATCACCTTTTTAATCGTCTGTTTGGTCCTGCCGCTGAATCTGTTGGTTTTATTGGCCACCCAGGCGACTATCAACGCGGTTCAGAGTCAGATGGTTCAGTCGGTCCAGGAAAGTGCGGCCCTGTATATGCAGCAGCTGGACAACAAGTTAAACAGCATCAATACCTATTTCTATAATCTCAATCAGGGAGGTCAGAATTTTACCACCTTTTTGTATCAGCAGGGGGATGATGCCTACCGGTTGGCTCGAACCAGCATCATCCGGGAGGCACAACAGGATCTTTCCCTGCGTGACTCAGCAGACGGATACTTTTTTTACGCCCCTTTGGTGGATGACCTGATGGTAGTCTACGAAGGAGATTATGCGGGACTTCCGTTGCCGGAGGTGATTGCTGACCGCCAGGCACTGACCGGGCTGCTACAGGAGGTCGACTGGGAACAGGTCAAGGGCTGGACTATTTCCGAAGCGGGTGGAAAAAGTTGGTTTGTGTGGTTTAA
The DNA here is from genome assembly GCA_944387995.1 of uncultured Clostridia bacterium. Lineage (GTDB taxonomy): Bacteria > Bacillota > Clostridia > Oscillospirales > Ruminococcaceae > Faecivivens. Next base: position 33,088 of record CALXHB010000030.1, read on the forward strand.
TCGCCGGGGGAACTTTTACTATGGGGCTGTCTTGTCTCTCAGCCACCTGTATGCGGCCATCATGTCCACCATCCCGGATTCCACTGCCCAGGTTCTGCTGACTGACGCTCCGCAGTCAGATCCCGGCAGCGTCATCGGGGTCTGGCAGCAGTCCAGCTGGCCTTGGCTCTGGCTGCACATTTTCCTTTCCCGGGCGGAGGTTTTAAGAAGCCTGCCCTTTCTCCAGTGGATGGCGCTGGGGTTTGCAATCTTATACCTTCTTTTAATTCCGGTGCTGTTGCTGATTCTCAACCGCATCCTGCTGCAGCCCCTTTTGGGCATCCGGCGGGCTCTTTTGAAGCTGGGAAGCGGAAACCAGGAGTACCGGCTGCCGGAGCGAGAGAAGCGATTGGCAAAGGAGTTTAACGATATCCACCATTCCTTCAACCAAATGGTCGATCGGATTCACTCCTTAAAGATTGAGAATTACGAACAGGCGTTGCAGCGCAAGGACCTGGAGGTGCAGAATCTCCAACTGCAAATCCGACCCCACTTTCTGCTCAACACCTTTAACCTGATTTACAATCTCGCTCAGTTGCAGGATTATAAGAGTATCCAGAAGTTTGTCCTCTATCTAACCGATTATTTCCGCTACCTCTTTCGGGACGCTACCGGGCTTGCCCCCTTTTCTCAGGAACTGGGTCTGATCGAGAAATATCTGGATGTGTCCGCTCTTAGGTATCCCGACTGTTTTACCGTGTCTTACCAGATCGACCCTGAGACCGAACGGGTGCCGGTTCCGCCGCTGCTGCTGCACAACTTTGTGGAGAATATCTTCAAGCACGCGATGCAGGTGGATCAGGATATCCATATCCGTATTTCATCCCAATGGACTGGTCAGGAAGCTGTCTTTCTTATTGAGGACGATGGGTCGGGCATCGCTCCGGAAACGGTCAGCCGGATCAACCGGGGGGATTTTGACGAGAATAAAAACGAACATGTAGGACTGCGGAATACATGCCGCCGGTTGGAGTCCATCTACCAGCGGAAAGGTTTGATGCAGGTGGAGTCTGTTGTTGGTGAGGGGACCCGGTTTGTCATCCGGATTCCCTGGGAACGGTCTGACTGAGAAGGAGGGATAAAAAAGTGAATCTGTTGCTTGTGGACGACGAACGGATTGCCGTGCAGGGAATGTTACGGGGAGTTGATTGGAAGCGCTGCGGCATCGACGGGGAAATTCTGACCGCCTACAACGCCCGTCAGGCGATGGCGGTGTTGGAGGAAAACCCGGTTTCACTGATTTTGTGCGACATTGAAATGCCGGGGGAGAACGGCATCCAGCTGCTGCGGCAGGTGAGTACCCGCTGGCCCAAAATTGCTTGCATCCTCCTCACCTGTCACGCCGAGTTTACCTATACCCAGGAGGCCATCCGGCTGGGGTGTCTGGACTATATCCTAAAACCCGCTCCCTATGAATCGATTGAAGCTGCCGTTCGGAAGGTGGTCGGGCGAATCCAGAAGGTGGAGGAGAAGGACGCCCTTCTTCGATACGGTTCCCAGTGGCTTTCCAAACAGCAGCAAAGCGCCGAAGACGCTCAGTGCAAAAAACGCAACCCCGAGGAACTGACCCGGGAGGTGCGGGAATATGTGATGGACAACCTTTCTTCTCCCGAGCTGACCGTCCAGTGGGTGGCCCGGCATTTTTATCTGAACGAGGACTATCTTGGCCGGATTTTCAAACGGATAGAGGAAATCTCCCTGAATAAGTTTATCATCCGGGAGCGGATGGAATTGGCGTCCCGATTGTTATCCAGCGATAAGTTGAGCGTCTCCGCGGTTGCAACCCAGGTGGGGTATCAAAGTTACCCTTATTTTGCTGCTGCCTTTAAAAAATACTTTGGGTCCACTCCCACTGAATACCGGCAGAAATAACGTCCAATAAAAAAAGAAGGCTCAAGATTTCCCCCTAGTGGAGGAAACCCCGAGCCTTTTTAAGTGATGGAAAGAGAAAGCTATTGGAGAGATTTTTGCAGAGGATTAGCCCTGTTCGGCAAGCCATGCGTCCAGCTGTTCCTGCTTAGCATCCATAATGGTCTGCAGGCCGGCTCCATAGAGGGCGTCGTTGAAGGCCTGGACGTTGGATTCGGGATCGATGGACCCGAAGGCCAGGTTGTTGGCGTACTGCTGGTAGACCGCGTCGCAGGCCGAGATTTCATTGGCGACAACAGTCGAGTCAAAGTTGAAGCCGAAGGCTTTGGAACGGATGTTGCTGGCGTTGTATTCCTCATACTGTTCCCAGATATCCGGGTCGTTGCCTGCCCACGGATGGCCAGCAAACTGGTTGGGATAGCACCAGCCGAAGTCATGGTGGTAAACGGTGTTGGTGCTGTCTACCCCTTCCGGGTAAGCGGCCATGCCGTTTTCATCCTCTACCCAGTGGACGCCTTCCACGCCCCAGTTGATGGTGTCGTTAAACTCCTGGCTGGAGAAGGCCCAGTTGTAGAAGGCAGCAGCCTTTTCCTTGTCTTCCGAAGCGCTGGCGAGGCAGTAAACCATGCCGCTCAGGGCGCTGGAACCGACGTAGGTGGTCTGGGTCATCGGGATGACGTAAACTTCATATCCCAGCTGGGAGAGCCGTTCAATATCAGTGTTGGGTTTGATATTGTTGATGGCGGAGAAGGCGGTGCCCATCCGCATCAGCTGTTCGCCGACATCCTGAGAGGTGGCGGCGTCAGCCGAGATGTAGCCTGCTTCAAACCAGCGTCTGGCAATTTTGCACAGTTCCAGGTACTGGTCCGATTCAAACCAGTTGGTGATGGTGGTCGTCTGGCCGTAATCTTCCAGCACACCGTAGTTGTTGCCCAGGTTGTCAACATAGTTGCCGACCATATTCGCCATGATGTTGGTCCCAGCCAGCGGCTGCATATCCGGGTAAGCTTCCTGGACCGCTGCAAAGAGGGCATCCAGCTGTTCGTAAGTGGAGTAATCTTCGGTGGTGATATTGAAATCATCTTCCGAGAAGCCCAGTTCATCGGTGATGGCCTTGTTGACGCAGATACCGATGGCGTTGCCCCGTTCCTTCATCATCGGAACACCGGTCAGGAAATCGCCGATATAGCAGGCGTTCCAGTCGTCGCCCAGCGTTTCCGCTACGTCCGGCATCACATTGGTGTAGTCCGCCAGATTGACCATGTAACCGGATTCAATGTAGGTGCCGAAGGTGTTGCTGGTGCCCACGAAGAAGTCCAGCGGTTCCCCGGAAGCCAGCATCATCGGCAGAGTGGTCTGCCAGGTGCCCATCGTCTGGGGGATCAGGTCCACCTGCATATTCAGCGCCGACATCGACAGTTCATTGACGGCATCGTTGACCAGCTGCTGGTCGCCGCTTTCAACGGTGATTAAGTACTGGAAATGAACGGTGTAAGGCTCCTCATCGAAATTGGGGGTGTAGCCAGCGGTTTCACTGCTTTCGCCGCCCTCGCTGGTTCCGCTCTCCGATGCCGGAGAAGAGGATTCCGGTTCACTGTTGCCGGAAGAGGTGGTGGTGTCGCCGCCGCCGCAGGAAACCAGAGCACCCGCTGCCAAACTTGCCGCTAAAAGTCCGCACAATAATTTCTTTAGCATATTACATTTCCTCCTTAGGGGTAATGGGGTAACGTTTTCCTTCGCTGGCTATATTATAGCAAAAGATACAAAAATCGTCCATTTGATATTCCGATTTTTATACTTAGATTTTCCGACTATCTGAAAATTTATGTCCAAAGTAAAGGGATAAAAGCCGTGATTCTGGGGCACCGTAAATTTGACGTAAATCGCACAAATGAATCCCGGGGAGTTTATGGAGAATTCCGAATCCATTACATTTCTATTGACTTTATTTTACCGATATTTTATACTATATTTACCGGCGTGTCGATCGGAGGCGAAAAAAACCGGTTTATGCGCTTACAAGCCGTTTGGTAAAATCAGGCCCTACGGGGCCGGCTAGAAATGAGAAAGGAGGAGATGGAGCTTTCTAACGGGAGCTTTACTCCTCCTTTTCGTGTGTATGGGAAGGATTTTATGGAAATTTCATTCGCTACATTCTTGCAGGGGATTACCTCCAACCCGGTACTGCTGGTTACAGTGGTGCTGACCCTGGGCGTCATCTTTGTCAACGGTTGGACCGATGCCCCCAACGCCATCGCGACCTGTGTCACGACCCGGTGTATGGGCACCCGCGCCGCTATCTGGATGAGTGCCTGCTTTAACTTCCTGGGTGTATTTATCATGACCCAGATCAACAACTCGGTTGCGTCAACCATCAGTAATATGGTGGATTTTGGCGGCAATACGAGGGAAGCGCTGATAGCCCTATGTGCGGCACTATTTTCCATTGTGGTGTATAGTGTCGGGGCTTCTTTTTTTGGCATTCCGACCAGTGAGAGCCACAGCCTGATTGCCGGCCTGACAGGGGCTGCCATCGCCATCCAAAACGGTGTGGGCGGCGTCAATATGGAGGAATGGGCCAAGGTTATTTACGGCTTGGTGCTGAGTTTAGTATTGGGCTTTGTCAGCGGTTTTGTAATCTGCAAATTGGTGGGAATCATCTGCGGAGGAATGGACCGGCGTAAAACAAACGGCTTTTTCCGCGGCGCTCAGATCTTTGGTGCCGCAGCTATGAGCTTCATGCACGGCGCTCAGGACGGCCAGAAGTTTATCGGCGTCCTTTTCCTGGGAGTGGCTTTTGCCAACGGATTAAACGGCGTCAGCGGGGCTGAGACTCCCATCTGGCTGATGCTGATGTGCAGTATCATTATGGCGGCTGGCACCAGCGTCGGCGGCGAGAAAATCATTAAGTCGGTAGGCATGGATATGGTTAAACTGGAAAAATACCAGGGCTTTTCGGCTGACCTGGCGGGCGCGTTCTGCCTGTTGCTGTCCAGCTTGTTTGGCATTCCCGTGTCCACTACCCACACTAAAACCAGCGCCATCATGGGCGTCGGTGCGGTGCGCCGGCTTTCGGCTATTAATCTGGGTGTTGTCAAAGAGATGATGCTCACCTGGATTTTCACCTTCCCCGGTTGCGGGCTGATCAGCTTCTTAATGGCGAAGCTGTTTATCACCCTCTTTTAAGGGACTGCCGGTTGGCGGACAGGATTTTCTCCCCACCGGACTACAAACTGAATCGCAAAAACAACCTTTCAAATGGATTGAGGGAAAAATATGTCAAAGAAACAGGATGCTTACTATTTTCAGAATTTTATTGATTGCGCCGATTGCGCCTGCAAAGCGGCTAACCTTTTAAAAGAGGGCGTAACCCACTTTAACGCCGATTCGCTTTCCGAAAAGTTGGACGAGATCCACAATGTGGAGCACGACGCCGACCACAAGAAACATGAGCTGATCAACACCCTGGTTAAAGCTTTTATCACCCCCATTGAGCGGGAAGACATTCTTCAGGTCAGCAACAACCTCGACGAAGTCACCGATAAGATCGAAGACGTTTTCATCAAGCTCTACTACAATCGGGTGACTTCTATCCGTTCGGATGTGCCTCGTTTTGTGGAAGTGCTGATTCGCTGCTGTGAAGAGGTGCGGGCGCTGATGAACGACTTCGCCGACTTCAAACGCTCCAAGACCCTTCACGATCACATCATCCGGATCAATACCCTGGAGGAAGAGGCGGACAAGCTGTTTATTGAGAGCATGTATAACCTCCACGACAGCTGCAAAGATCCGCTGGAAGTCATTACCTGGAGAGAGCTGTATCTCTACCTGGAAAAATGTGTGGACACCTGCGAACACGTTGCCGACGTGGTGGAAACGGTTGTCATGAAGAACAACTAATCGAAAAACCCTCGGAGCTTTATCCGGCTCCGAGGGTTTTTTTACGTTAAAACGGCCGGGAAGAGGTAATCTCCCGGCCGTTTATTTTAACGAAGCGCCTTTAAGCGCTCTGCCAATTCTTCTCCCATACGGATGTGGGTTTTCATCGACGGATGACCGTCAGCGCCAAACCCTTCGGTAATCAGATTGACACCGGTCAGCTTGAAGGCGGTGACCCGCTGATCGCCGGTATCCTGCTGATACTGACGAACGGTTTTTTCAATCTGGTCGTAGAGGTAGTAGTCCAGCGGACCCAGCGTGCAGACAATCCAGCTGTCCGGGCCGTTGAGCGACCGGACCTGTTCCAAAAAGGCCCGGTACCGTTTGGTAAACCAAACCTCTTCCTTGTCCCCTTCGGCTCGGGAGGCGGCAAACCGTACCGGGTTCACGTCGTTGGTGCCGAGGTTTATGAGGACGATTTTCGCCGGATGGGCGGCGAAATCCCAGGGGGAAAACTGTTCCCGGGACTTTTCTTCCATCAGTCGGTCGGTGTAAGGGTAAAGGGCTTCCATCTGGGGGCAGGGAAGGGAAAACTTGCCGTTTTTTCCGGGGCTGACGGAGATGCCGGAAACCGAAACGCAGGAGAACTCCATCCCCAGCTTCCGGGCCGCCTGGGGGCCATAGGACATCCAGCCGTTTTCCTCTTCCGGACGGAAGGGCTCGTCCCGGCCGGAGGCTTCGTTTCCGTAACCGCAGGTGATCGAGTCTCCGACAAATTCAATCAGAGGTTTGGAAACGGCTTTTACCGGCAGTAACGCTCCGTCGGTTTCCAGCGAAGCCAGCAGCAGCTTGCCCCGCATATTTTCGGTGATTTTAATCAGCCGCAGGCTATGTTCCCCTTCTTCTCCCTCAAAGAGGGTGTACCACCCCTCTTCCTGGCAGATAAACCGGCGGGAGAGGGTTTCCCCATCCTCCGATACCCCGGCGTAGGGGTATTCAGTGACCGGTTCTTTGGGCGGAAGGACAGGGGAAGGCTCCCCGGTGGGAATGAGATAAGCCCGCAGGGTACTGCCGGTAAAGGCAATCGTAAAACCGGAACAGCTCCAGTTGAAATAAACGCCTTTCTCCCCCTGAAGCACCCGGCCGTGGGACTGAACCAGCGGCATCCACTCGGTAAAGGTGTAGGTTTTCATCTTATACCCCCTGGTCCCGTAACCATTCAGCACAGAGCTCCGCCCAGTGCATCAGGTGGGGAATCTTGGTGGCCAGATCGTTATGCCCGTCCGCCAGGGCGAGGCCGTGGGCGCCCTTCGGGAAGCAGTGAAGCTCGAAGGGAACGCCGGTGCACTGGAGTTCCCAGGCAAGGGTCATGCCGATTCGGGGATCGTCCTCATTGGTCTGCCAGATGAAGAAGGGCGGGGTGTCGGGGGTGAGGTTGCGTTCAATTGAGAGGTAGACGTTTTCTTCCAGCTGCTCCTTGGAGGGTTTAGGACCAAAGAGCGGACCGGGGAAAGCAGTCATCGAGAAGGCACCGTACCCGACCACACAGGCGTCCGGGCGGCAGGAGAACCGTTCGATGGGGTCCTCAGCCTCGGGGTTCCCGAGGTCGTAGTGGGTGGCGCAGTTGCCGGACAGCATCCCGCCGGCGGAAAAGCCCATGACAGCGACCTTGTCCGAGATGTGCAGTTCTTCCTTTTTAGCCCGCAGCAGCCGGATGGCCCGCTGCATATCGGCGATGGCGTCAAAGCGGGTGTAAGGCTTAATCCGGTAGGTGAGGATGGCGGTGTTGAACCCGGCCTGATGGAAATACCAGGCTACATTCATTCCTTCGCAGCCGGTACGGATTTCAAACCCGCCGCCGTGGGCGACGATGACGGTGCCCTTGGGCGGGTTTGCCGCCCCGTCCGGCGCCGGGACAAAGATAATGCTGGGCTCCGTCTGGAGCGGGTCCCGGTCGTCAAAGCCCGGCGCACCCTTTTCCCAAAGGGGCGTTACGATAAAGTTGGAGAGGGCGTTGTTCCAGATCTTTTTGTTTCCGTCGATATCCAGCGTTCCGTCCGGGAGACGGTGGTAGGCGATGTTGCGGATGACGCCGTCGGTTTCGATGATCTTTTGCAGCGCCGGGATGTTTTCTTCGTACATGGATTTTCCCTCTTTCTCAGCGGATGACCTTCACTTCTCCGTCTTTTAAAATCCAGATCGGAACGCCGGTGGGGTTCTCAATCCGGCTGCCGTCGGCGCTCTCCATCAGCTGTTCCGCCGCCTTTTTGTAGCGGTAGATTTCACCATTGGTGGCGTACCAGATATCCTCGTGACCCGAGAGCTTCTGGCAGAGGGCCTCCATGTCCGCCCAGTTGTCTGCCTGGGCAAATTCATAGCTGTGGCCCCAGATGTACAGAAGGTCCGGCTGCATATAGGCGGGAGGATTTAAGAAGGTGTCGACAATCGAAGGGTTGTCGATGGCTTCCTGATGGTGGCAGGTGGGGTTCCAGACGAGGAAATCCTCCGGGAAGAAGTAACTCTTGGTGCTCTCCACCGTCCGGCCGAAGTGAAGGCCCATCAGCTCCAGCGCCGAGCGGATATGGGCATTCTGGACCCCAAAGGGGTAGGCGAGGCCGGTGATGATCTGCCCGGACAGTTTTTCCAGGTTCAGCCGGTCGTTCCAGTATTCCCGGACCAGTTCCCCGTCGGAAATCTGGTTGGGGAAGAGGTGCTTAACCCCGTGGCAGGCGATTTCATGGCCTTTATAGAGGGTCGGCACTTCGGAGGAAGCAATGTACCCTTCCACGTCCATCCGTCCGGAATTGAGGTTAAAGGTGCCCTTTAAGCCGTAGCGGTTAAAGATGTCGATGAGTCTCCGGTCGTGGATGGCGTTGTCGTCGTAGCTGAAGGTGACGGCTTTCTGTTTGCTGCCGGGGAACAAGAGTCTGTACATAGAAAAGTCTCCTAACATATTAAGATTTTACGGAATATTCCGCGGCAATCTGGGTCAGATGGAGAAGACGGATTCCCTTACGGATGGATGAGCTTGAGCATCGTGTAGCCGTAAGGGGGGAGCTTGACCGCCTGGGCGTCCCGCTCCTCGCCGGTGAAGAGGTCTTTCCACCAGCCGGTTTCTCCAATCCAGCCGGTTCTTTCGCTGCCGGCAAAGTTGAACAGTGCGAGGACACATTCCCCGTCTTTCCACCGTCCGATGGCGAGAACTGCGGTGTCCCAGGTTTCCAGGGTCCAGAAATCGGCGTCGCTGTCAAAGGCTTTGGAGCTGTTGCGGACCACTTCCAGTTTTTTGATACCGTCAAAGACCTTCTGCTCCGGGGTACCGGAGACGTGGCGGTTTGCGGCCTTTTTCCAGTCAAAGTTGCCTCTGTGGATATACCGGCTGTCGTCGGCTTTATCGGGGTCGAGATGATAGGTGTAGTCGTTTTCCTGGGCGATCTCGTCCCCAGCGTAGAGGATGGGCAGTCCGCTCTGGGTCATCATGAAGGCGTGCAGCATCAGATCTCTGCGGATATAGTTTTCCAGATCATAGAGTCTGCACTCTCTTCTCGCCGTTTCAATGCCGCACAGCGAAGCCGTCGTCCCGCACATCCGAGCGTCTCCCGAAACAGGGTCGTCGTTATAAAGTTCACCCTTGCTGTCCGAACCGTGCCAGTGGCCGGTCAGATAGTCGGAGAGGTAGCGCTTGTGGGGGACTTCTGCGGTGCCGAACTGAGAGAGCCAGGGGTAATCCAGCCCCCAGCCGATGTCGTCGTGGCAGCGGATATAGTTGAGGAAAAGGTACTCCTTGGGCAGGCCGCTTAGGATGTCCATCTGATGACGGAGGAGGCGGGTATCACCGGTGGCCACCGTGTGCCAGGTGGTGCACATGGTGGTGGCGTTATAGAGCATATGGCACTCGGGCTTTTCGACGCTGCCAAAGTAGGGCACGATCTTTTCCGGCGCCATGACCACTTCGCCCAGCAGCAGAACCCCCGGGCAGACAATCTCGACGATCATCCGCAGCATCCGGGAGATGGTGTGAACCTGGGGCAGGTTGCGGCAGCTGGTCCCCAGCTCTTTCCAGATATAGGGGATTGCGTCAATCCGGATGACGTCGATACCCCGGTTGGCCAGCGCCAGCATAAAGCCGACCATTTCGTTGAGGACAACGGGGTTTTGGTAGTTTAAGTCCCACTGGAAGGGGTAGAAGTTGGTCATAACCCACTTCTGGGCGTCCGGCAGCCAGGTAAAGCTGCCCGGGGCGGTGGTGGGGAAGACTTCGGGAATTGTCCGCTCGAACTGGTCGGGGATGGTCCGGTCGGGGTAGAAGAAGTACCGGTCCTGGTATTCCTTTTCGCCGGCTCTGGCCCGTTTGGCCCACTCATGTTCCTCGCTGGTGTGGTTCATAACGAAGTCCATGCAGACGCTCATCCCCCGGGCCCGCATTTCACGGGTCAGGGCTTCCAGGTCATTCATGTTTCCCAGGGAGGGTTCAACCTTGGTAAAGTCGGATACCGCGTAGCCGCCGTCGCTTTTGCCCTTCGGGGTGTCCAGGAAGGGCATCAGGTGGACATAGTTGACGCCGCACTGGGCGATGTAGTCCAGTTTCTTTTTTACTCCCTGCAAATTCTTTGCCCAGGGGCCGATGTACAGGCACATCCCCATCATCTCCCGGCGCTTATACCAGTCGGGGTCTGCCTCACGGGTGGCGTCCAGCTGCTGGAGGGAGTTGTTGCGGGCGGAAGCGTAGGCGCGCAGAGTCTGGACGAGGGCGTTATAGGCCTCGTCCTGTCCCGGATAGAGGGAGAGAAAAAGCGCGTGCAGTTCCGATTCATGCCGCTGATAGCGGCGGTCAAATTCAGCCATGTTTAATCTGCCTTTCTGTTCTGAGAGTATGTTTTTCTTTTATTGTAACAGATAGAAGGGGAAACATACAAGCAGAAAAATAAACGATTTTTTACAAAATCCGCCCTTCTGTGTCTCGGAAGAAGCGATCGCAGTCCCGGGCAAAGATTTCCGGGCATTCATCCCCCCCGCCGTGGCCGAGATTCTGATAGGCTTTGATCTGGGAGCCGGGGATCGCCTGAGAGAGGCGGACGACCTTTTCGATTTTGGCAAGCGGGTCCAGCATCCCATGGAGGAAGAGGATCGGGACGTTGATCCGGCCCATGATTTCATAAAATTCTTCCTCGGTTTTGGCGTCGCAGCAGGAGGTGTTCAGGTTGCGGATGGTAAATTCCTCTCTTTTGCGGTGCATCAGGATTTCCAGGTGCTCTTTGTGGTTTTGTTCCCGTCTCATCAGCCGCTCGGGGTTCTGGGTGGGCCAGCTTTCCTGCCAGGCCATCTTTTCCAGCGCCTCCCGGTTGCCGACGATCTCGTCCAGGTTTTCTATCGGGCGGGGCGGAACCGGCGTCCGGTCATTGGGGGAACGGAACTGGGCGATACCGTTGCCGCAGGCAAACCCCCGCAGCATTTCCGGGTGGTTCAGCGCCAGATACCATCCGGCCCAGTTGCCGTGGGAGATGCCGGTGTAGTAAAAGCTTTGAATCCCCATGGCTTTAGCGAAGGAGGCCACATCCTCGCCCCAGATGGTGGTGTAGTCCTGGGGGGTGGGGTCATAGATATGGGTAGACTCTCCATACCCGCGGGTATAGATCAGAAACACATGGTAGTGATAGGGCTCTTTTCCCAGCAAAGCCATATGGCAGTGGCGGAAAAAGAAGTTCTGGGTGCTGATCAGATACCGGTCTCCGCTGCCGTATTCCTCATAGGCTAATGTCACGCCGTTTACTTGGATGGTCTTCATAACGTATTCCTCCCTTTCTTCTATTGTAAAATAGAATCCGGCGAAGAACTTTCAAAAAAGTGGACAATTCTTTTGAAATTATGCCTTGTTGCCAAATTGCGGAAAATATACCCTTGAAGAATGGGCTTTTTTCCGATAAGATAGAGATGTGCATTTTGGGATTTTTGGCTTTTGAGAGAGGAGGACGGGCCTATTTTTTCGATAAAATCTATTTTTGAACAGTGCACCGACCGGTTGACCACCCGGCTGACGGTGGTATATGGGTTATTGATCTGTATTCTGGTGACCCTGTTTATTGGGTCGCTGATTCAGGCCCAGCGGGAGACGGAACAAACAGTTCGGGATGCCATTGGCAACACCCTCAATATTTACGAGGCCGATTATCAGGCTCAGCTGGACACGGCCGAAGTGATGCTGGATGAAATCTATAACCAGGTGGACAATCTGCGCAATCTGGGGGTTTCCGACCAACGGGCCAGTTATTTTGCCCGGTATGAACTGAGTGGGGCGATGGAGACAAAGGTCACCATCAACAGCCCTATTGACTGCATTGCAGTTTATTATGACGGCGGTTTGCTCCGACAGTACTCTACCCGGGTGTCCAATGTCCAGCGAATTGACTTATGGGATTATCTACGGGAAAATGAGCGGTTTTTTACCCATTACATGAGCAGCAACAAGCACAGTTGGCGGCTGGCGCTGATTGAAGGGCAGTACTACCTCTTAAATATCTATCGCACCTGTGGGTGTACGCTAATGTCCTTTTTGCAGATGGATACCATCTTTACCAATCTTTTGAGTTTTGATGAAGATGTGGGACATTACGCCATCCTCTCTTCGGAAGGGGACATGGTTCTTCATTCGGCGGGAGAACCGAACGAGCGCCTTTTCCCTTGGGTCAGCTCTAACATCTCCCGGTATGAAAAACAGTACCTGGTGGAGACCCGCAGGTTGGATAGCAGCAACATCCGGCTGATGTTTTACGAAAAACGGGATAAGATGCTCACCGGACTATCCGCTTTGCAGGTGACCATCTATATGATCCTGGCAATCGCGCTGGTCAGCGTCATGGTGATTTTGCTGTTTATCCGCACCCAGGTTTTGCGTCCCCTTAAGGATATGCTGACAGGCGTCGGAGAGGTGGAACGGGGGAACCTCTGCTATCAGATTCCCACCCATGGCCGGCCCCAAGAGTTTCAAACGCTGGCCAAAGAGTTTAACAAGATGTCCGGCGAGGTTTTGACCCTGCGGATTGACCAGTACGAGCAGAAACTTCAGCTGACCGAATCGAAACTCCGATATTTACAGATGCAGATCCGCCCCCATTTCTATCTGAATGCCCTCACCACCATCCACTCGATGAGCATGCAAAACCGCGGGGAAGACATCAGGCGGTATATTGACATGCTGTCGGTTCATATCCGCTACATGCTCTATGGAGATATGGCCATGACTACCATCGGGACAGAGCTGGAACACGTCAACAACTTTGTTCAGATGAAGGAGCTGTGTTTTCCTGGCTGTGTCTTTTATATGGATGATGTGGCCCAACCGGAACTGCTGGATATTAAGATGCCCAAGCTGATGCTGCTGACCATTGTGGAAAACTCGTTTAAATATGCGCTGAATGTCTACGAAATGATGAATCTGCTCATAAAGGTGGACCGCTGGGAAGAGGCGGGAGAGTGTTTTATCCGGATGATCGTGGAGGACGATGGAAACGGCTATCCGGAGGAGATGCTCCAAAACTTTGAGACCTTTACGGGAACTTCCGGCGGGGTCGGGATTCAGAATGTTCGGGATACCTTCCGGCTGCGTTACGGCCGTCAGGGTTTGGTGCGGATTGAGAAGGCGGTTCCCCATGGCGCACGGACGGTGCTGCTGATCCCCTGCGAGGAAGAGGAAAGCCAGGATGAAAAGAGGGAGGATATCCAACATGTGGGTACTATTGGTTGACGACGACCTTGCCACCGTTCAAACCCTGCGGCAGGAGATTGACTGGCAGGGATTCGGTTTTTCGCGGGCCCAGGAGGCTTATAACGTCAGCGGCGCTATGCGGCTGATCGAGGAGGCAGCGGAGCCGCCCCAGTTGATTATCTGCGACATTGAAATGCCGATGGGTTTGGGGCTGGATCTGCTGAAGTGGGTCCGAGGTCAGGGAATGGAGAGCGAGTTTATCTTTCTTACCTGTCACGAAAGTTTTGCCTACGCCTCGGAGGCGATTGAATACCGGGCGGGAAGCTATATTGTTAAGCCCTTTGACGCGGCAAAGATGTCGGCAGCGATTGAAAAGGCTCTTTTAAGCATTCGCAGGAGAGAGTACCTCTCTCAGTACAGTCAGTACGGCGAGTATTGGCTGAAAAACAAGGAGGAGCGGGACGCCGCCTTTTGGCGTGGGGTCCTCTTTGCCCGTTTTTCTAAAGAACAGCTAGCCGCCCAGCTGGAAGAACGGGGGATAGACGGAGAGGAGGAAAGCTGGCGGTTGATTCTGGTGCGGCTGTCCCGGTCGCTGGAACCGCCCGAAGGGGTCCGGGAGTGGGATACCGCATCCTTCTGGTTTTCGCTGCGGCGCCTAGCCTGCGAGGCAATATTGGATGAGTTTACATTGGAGCATACGGTGGATTATCAGGACGGCCAGTTTTATTTTGCGGCACTCCTTTCCCAGGCCGACGAAGAAATCCTTCTGCGGCGGAGCAAGACCTTTATCCAGTTCTGGCAGGACAACTTCCGGGGTATTCGGGGAAAGCCACTGGTCTGTATCGGAAAAACCTCTGACCTTTCTTCCCTTCACCTTCATCGGGAGGAGATGGAAAAGCGGATGCAGTCTCACCTGGACAGCGGAGAAGTTTTACAAGAGGAGCAGGAGGATAAAACTCCAGCCTTGGTTCAGCTTCCCGACTCAAGCGAGCTGATGCAGGATTTGGAACAGCAAAACCGCAGCGGGATTCTAAACTATCTGCGGGATTATATGGGTCAGCTTTCCCGGGAGGGGCGGATGGACCGGTCCTCTTTGCGGCTGCTTCATCAGGATTTTTTGCAGTTGGTCTATACCTACCTGCAAAAGCACGAGATCCA
>CALXHB010000031.1 GCA_944387995.1 uncultured Clostridia bacterium
TAGGCCACCAGATTGCCGGAAGCGTCGTAGCAGTTTTCAGCGGCGTTTACATGGTAGTCGGCGGCATTTTCCGAAAGAGCAGCGCTTTCGGTGGTATCAACGGTGAAGTTGACCGGCTGGCTTTCCCGGTATTTGCCGTAGACCGCAGCGTCCACCTGCTGGGTGGCGAGGATAACCGCACCGGACAGCAGCAGCATCACTACCAAAGAAATAATCCAGGTAAACCGGTTTTTCTTTTTTACCTTTTGCATATTGTTTGTCCTCCTGAAACTCAATCATTCCGATAGGGGGCAAAGCCGGAGCTTTCGGTCTGGCTGCCATCCAGGCCGACCCAGACTGCCTCCACACCCTCCATGCTTTCCACCAGCTCCAGCCCCTCCTCCACCGGCAGCAAAAACAGCCAGGTGGAGAGGGCGTCCGCCATTCCGGAATCTTCGCAGATGACCGATACCCCGTGCATATGATCCGCCGGCATCAGGGTGTTGGGGTCGATGATATGGTGGTAATTTTTGCCGTCCACCGTATAATACCGCTGGTAGTCTCCGCTGGTCACCATCGAGGTGTCATGCAGCCCCAGCGTCATCAGGTAATCCCCCGAAGGGTTCATGGGGTCTTCCAGGCCGATCACCCAGTTTTCCCCTTCCTTCCCTTCCCGCCAGCCGAGGGCGCGGATGTTGCCGCCAATTGAGAAAGAGGCGTTTGACAGCCCCTCCTCCTCAATCTGCTTACAGGTCTGTTCCACCGCGTAACCCTTGGCGATGGCGCCCACATCCAGGCTCATCTCCGGGTCGGCGAGGTAGACGGTGGAGGCCTCTTCATCCACGATCAGGTCGTTGATGTCGGTATGCTCCGCCGCCTCCTGCAAAAGCTCCATCGGCGGCAGTTCCGCCTCTTCCGGCTTGGAAAGCCCTGCTTCCCGGTAGTCATGCCAGACCGAGAGGACGCTGCCGAAGCAGATGTTCACCAGTCCATCGGTCATCTCGTAGACCTCTTTGCCGAAATTTAAAAGGTCGATGATCCGACCGTCCACCTCCACCGGAGCGATTCCGGCGTTATCGTTGACCGTTTTAAGATTTGCGATGCCGTCGTAGTCCTCATAGATGTCGTACAGGCGGCTATATTCCATCAGCAGCTGCTCATACCGATCGGTAAGGCTTTCAAACGTCTCCTCCGATTCGGCATAGCCGACCACCATTGATGCGGTGTCAAAGGCCCCGAGAAAGCTGGTTGAATACCGCTCCAGACGGTTACAGCCGGTCAGAAGCGAAACCGCCGTCCCGGCCGCCAGCAGCCCACAGGCTGCCCTTTTGCGGATTCCCATTGGTTTCCCCCTTTATACAGCAAAAGGGAGCGAGGTTGCCCTCCCTCCCCTTCGCGCGGAAAATTATTCAGCGTCAGCAGCGGAAATCGCCTTTTCGGTGTTGGCGAGGATGCTGGTGATGTCGATGGTGCAGCCTGCGGACAGGTCTGCGTCGGTAGCCTTGCCGTCGGTCAGAGCGGTAGCAGCGACTTCATCGGCGGTCTTGCCTACAACGTAGTTCTCGAAGTTGTCAGCCTGGGTGTACCACTCCATGGTGGAAGCGCCAGCCGCGACCATGCCGTAGTCGTCGCCGAGGGCTCTCTTGGAGTTGTTGGAGATGGAAGCGCTGTCAAAGGCGCCGTCCGCAATGGCGACAGAAGCCTGAACTGCGTCGATGTTGCAGGAAGTGACCTTGCCTTCGCCGTCAACGGTGACTGCGCAGAAGTCGGTGTCGTAAGCAGCTTCTTCGGCGCTGGAGCCGTCAGAAGAGGTGACAGCAATGGCCAGTTTATCGGTGGAGCCAACTTCATCAGAAGCAGCGTCGCAAGCAGCCTTAACAGCGCTGACAAATCCGTCAATCGAGATGGTGCAGCCTGCGGTCAGGTCAGCGTCGGTAGCTTTGCCGTCGGTCATCTCGATGGCAGCAACCTCGTCGCCGGTCATACCGACTACATAGTCCTCAAAAGCTTCAACCTGAGAATACCATTCCATCGTGGAAGCGCCAGAGGAAACCATGCCGTAATC
Organism: uncultured Clostridia bacterium; assembly: GCA_944387995.1. GTDB lineage: Bacteria > Bacillota > Clostridia > Oscillospirales > Ruminococcaceae > Faecivivens. The sequence continues at coordinate 2,045 of CALXHB010000031.1, forward strand.
GTCGCCCTTTTCCAGTTTGGAGCGCATATCAACGGCAGTGTTGTCAGGAGTGGGCTGATACTGGGTCTGGTCGATCTTGCAATCGAGGATCTTGCCGTCGCCGTCGACGATGACAGCGGCGTAAACAACGTCAAAGGAAGCGCTTTCCGCGTCCGCTTCCTGAGAAGGCAGAACGGCGGTGCCAACCTTAGCCGCAGAAGCGGTTTCGGTACCAGTGGATTCGGTGGATTCGCTGGTTTCAGTGGAGCCAGTGGAAGTGGTAGAGCTATCGCCGGTGGAAGTCCCGTTGTTGCAGGAAACCAGAGACAGGGCCATTGCCGCCATCAGTGCGACAGTAATAAATTTTTTCATAGTAGTTAACCTCCCATGTTCTATCATATCCTCTGCTATGGTTAGCATCGTGATTATTATACGCTCTCCTGGACAAAAAGTCAAGGCAATTCCTACCACGCGCAGGGGATTTATGTTAAATTTGGTGAAATTACGCGGTTTCTTCCGCCGTCTGCCGGATAATGACATGAGCGGGACATTTTTCCGCGCATTTACCACATCCAACACAGAGGGACTGGTCGATGTGGGCAATGTTGTTGGTCAGGGTAATGGCGCCGGTGGGGCAGTTCTTCTGGCAGATGCCACAGCCGATACAGCCTGCGTCGCACATCTCCCGCACCTTGCGTCCCTTCTCCTGGGAGAAGCAGGCAACCACATAAGGCGCATTGTAAGGGATCAGTTCGATCAGATTGTGGGGGCAAACCTCCACACACTTGCCGCAGGCCTTGCAGTCCTCCCGGCTGACCACCGCCCGGCCGTTGACCACATGGATGGCCTGGAAGGGGCAGGCTTTGGCGCAGGACCCAAGCCCCAGACAGCCGTAGGCACAAGCCTTGGCACCCCGGCCAGGAGCCAGAGAAACCTGATAGCAGGACTCAGCGCCCTGGTAGTTATAGATAAAGCGTGTTTTGTCGCAGGAACCGGAACATTTAACATAGGCGACCTGGCGGACAAAATTGTCTGCCGGCATCCCCATGACTTCCGAGATCTTGCGGGCAGCTTCCGCGCCGCCCACCGGGCAGGAAGAGGGTTTTGCCTCTCCTTTGGCGATGGCTTCCGCCAAAGCGTCACACCCGGCATAGCCGCAGCCGCCGCAGTTGTTGCCCGGCAGGCACTCTCTGACCTTTTCGATCTTCTCGTCCGAAGGGACCGAGAAAACCTTGCCGGCGAGGCCGAGCAGCAGCCCGATAATCAGGCCGATCACCGCGAGGACGACGGTCGCGACGAGAATAACGGTAACATTCATCGTTTAAGTCTCCCCTTTCGTTACACGAGGCCTCTGAAGCCGTAGAAGGCAATCGCCATCAGGCAGGCGGACAACAGCACCACCGGCATCCCCTGGAAGGAACGGGTGACGGTGTTGTGGGCGATCTTTTCCCGGACCCCTGCCATCAGGACGATCGAGATGGCAAAACCGAGGGAAGCGCCGAAGCCGGAGCAGACACTGGTGATGAAATCGTACTCGTTCTGGACATTGGTCAGCACAGCGCCGAGAACGCAGCAGTTGGTGGTAATCAGCGGCAGGTAAACGCCCAGGGCCACGTAAAGCCCCCGGCTCATCTTTTTGAGCACCATTTCCACCAACTGGACCAGAGCGGCGATGACGACGATAAAGACAATCGTCTTCAGATATTCCAGGCTGAAGGGCACCAGAACAAAGTTATAAAGCAGCGCGCAGATGGCCGACGAAACGGTTACTACGAAGACAACCGCGGCGCCCATGCCAGCAGCGGTCTTCAGCTGCTTGGAGACCCCGAGGAAGGGGCAAAGTCCATAGAACTGGGAGAGGACGACGTTATTGACCAGCGCCGCCGTCAGGATGACTAAAATCAGATTCATTTGCCCTCACCCTCCTTTTTTGCGTTTTCTTTGGCGGCTTTCTTCTGCTCCTGTAATTTGAGAGCTTCTTCAGCCTTGGCTTCCGCCAGCTTCATATGGTTGAGGCTGCAGGCGCTGCCGGTGCAGCGGGCGCAGTTGCCGCCGCAGGCGAGCTCTTCATGGGGAACATTGGTAGCAGAGGGAAGTTTTAACCGGTTCTGGATGGCGGAGAGCATCGCCAGCACCAGGAAAGCGCCGGGAGCCAGCACCAGAATCGAAACCGGAGTGTAGATCGAGGGCATAATCTGGAATCCGAACAGGGTCCCCGCCCCCAGCAGTTCCCGGATCATACCGATGATGGTCAGCGAGATGGTAAAACCAAGCCCCATGCCCAGTCCATCAAAAATCGAAGGGATTACCGGGTTTTTGGAGGCATAGCTCTCGGCACGGCCCAGGATGATACAGTTGACAACAATCAGCGGGATATAGACGCCCAGGGAATTGTAGAGGGACAGCACGTATGCGTGCATCAGCATCTCTACAATCGTAACGAAGGAGGCGACGATGACGATATAGGCCGGCATCCGCACCCCGCCGGGAATGACCTTCCGCAGGGCGGAGATCATCAGGTTACTCATAATCAGAACGGCCATCGTGGAAATGCCCATGCCGATGGCATTGATGGCGCTGGTGGTGACCGCCAGCGTCGGGCACATGCCCAGCATCAGGACCAGAGTCGGGTTTTCCTTGATGACGCCGTTTACAATCCGTTCAAGGGGTTTATTCATCCAAGCGCACATCCTTTCAGCTCAAAAAGTTCGCCTTGACAAATTCAAGGGCACCCGCTACCGCATTCTGGATAGCGTTGGAAGTATAGGTCGCACCGGCGATGCCGTCGATCTGATCGGCGGAGGTGAGGCCGGGGAACTGAGACTTATACGCATCTTCCTCACATTTTGCACCATAGCCAGGGGATTCACTGTGCTGAAGGGGCGAGAAGCCGGTGATGGTTCCCGTAAGGTCAATACCCAGGGCAACGGTGATATCACCGCCGTAACCGGCTCCGCTGGTGGCGGAAAGGACGTACCCGATTACATTGCCGCTGTCATCCAGGGCGGTCATCATATCGTCAATCGAAATGCCGGAGATACCTGCGCCAGAAAGCTGCGACTCCGAACCGGCCAGCAGGTCTTCTGCTCCGTCTACCGCGCCGAAGGAGGCGGCATCCGGGTAGACATCCACATAGGCCTGGGCCTGTTCCGCCAGCTGGGCCTGTTCAATCGGGCCGATGGTCAGCTGGTTGACAAAGGCCAGCAGTGCCCCTGCCACCAACGTGATGGCGCAGAGGATCAGGGCGTTTTTTACAGGGGTTTCCTTTTTCATGCCTTGACCCCTCCTTTTTTCGCCCGTTTCTGGCCGAAGGCCTTCGGGACGGTTACCCGTTCAATCAGCGGGACGATAATGTTGGAAATGATGATGGCATAAGAGACGCCTTCCGCAGACTTGCCTACCACCCGGAAGAGAGCGGTCAGGAAGCCAAGGAGCAGTGCGTAGATCACCTGTCCAGATCTGGTGATCGGGCTGGTGACGTAATCGGTGGCCATAAAGAAAGCACCAATCAGCAGGCCGCCGCCGAACAGCTGCCCCAGCAGATAGGTCCCGCTGGGCATTCCTGCGCCGGTGACCAGGTTCAGGATAACCGCGAAGACCAGAGTGGACAGAATGTAAAGGCCGGGGATCCGGATGCTGATGACCCGTCTGACCAGCAGGTAACCGGCCCCCACCAGGATAGCCAACACAGAAGTCTCCCCGATACAGCCTCCATGGGTGCCGAGGAACATCTGCAAAAGGTCGACGTTCTCCCCCGCCTTCAAAGCCGCCAGGGGGGTTGCCCCTGCAACCCCGTCATAGACGAAGTTGGTCATCTGGGAGGTGAAGGAGATTAACAGAAAGCAGCGAGCCGCCAGAGCCGGGTTCATAAAGTTCTGGCCGAGGCCGCCGAACAGCTGCTTAACAATCAGAATGGCGAAAACGCTCCCCAGGGCCGGCATCCAGAAGGGTACCGTGGCGGGAAGGTTGATTGCCAGAATCATGCCGGTGACGACAGCGCTGAAGTCACCGATGGTGACCGGGCGGTGGACCAGCTTTTCAAAAACAAATTCCGTTAAAACCGCCGCCGCAACGCAGATCAGAATGATAATCAGCGCCCGGTAGCCATTGTTATAAACGCCGAAGAAGCAGACCGGCAGCAAAGCGATTGCCACGTCCCGCATAATCGACGAGGTGCCGGTTTCCGACCGCAGGTGGGGGGAAACCGATACATTGAGCATCGAATTCAACTTACAGTCCTCCTTTAGCTTTTCTGTGCCGCTTTAGCCTCCCGGCGGAGGCGATTAACCGACGCTTTCCCGTACTTGCACGACTGGGTCAGCGTCCGATGGGCCGGACAGGCGGCGGTACAGCAGCCACACTCAATACATTCCATACCGTGGAGCTTTTCAAAGGTTTCAAAGTCGTCGTGGTCGGCGGCAACCTGCAGCATCTGCGGCACCAACAGTTCCGGGCAGGCGGAGACGCACCGTCCGCAGTGGATACAGGGGGTGGAGGGGTTAGCCGCCACCGGATCGTGGGACAAGGCAAGGATGGAAGCAGAGGTCTTCTGCACCGGAATATCCAGCGTGAAAAGAGCGGTACCCATCATTGGACCGCCAGAAAGGAGTTTCTCCGGTTCACCCTTTAACCCCCCGGCAGCATCCATTACCGCCTGGTGGCTGACGCCGATAAAGACTTCCAGGTTGCAGGGGGTGTTGACCGCGTCACCGCTGATGGTCATAACCCGGGTAATGAGCGGGGTGGAACAGCAGACCGCCTGATAAACCGCAATGGCGGTGGCCACATTCTGAACGATGCAGCCGGCGTCAGCGGGCAGCATCGTGGAGTTGATGTCCCGGCCGGTGATGGCGTGGATCAGCATCCGTTCGCCCCCCTGGGGGTACTTGGTTTTCAGAGGCTGCACCGAGATCTTGGAGTCTCCGGCAAGCTTGTCCGAGAGGAGTTTAATGGCTTCGGGCTTGTTGTCCTCAATGCCGATGACACAATGGGCGCTGGGGAAAAGACGAAGCATCACCCGAATCCCCTCGATCAGTTCCTCCGGGCGCTCCAGCATCAAACGGTAGTCGCTGGTCAGATACGGTTCGCACTCGGCGCCGTTGATGATGAGGTAGTCGATCTTCTCAGCATTTTTCGGGGTGAGTTTGACCGCGGTGGAAAAGCCTGCCCCGCCCATGCCGACAATCCCCGCATCCCGAATGATGGTGCGGATTTCCTCCGGCGACAGAGACTGATAGTCCCGTTTGGTGCCGAAGCCTTCCACGGGAGTATAGAGACCGTCATTTTCAATTACAATGGCGTCCCGCGTTTCTCCCATCACCGTCATCCGAGGTTCAATCGTCTTGACGGTCCCGGATACAGAGGAACAGATGGCGGCGGAGATGACCCCGCCCGGTTCCGCGATCTGCTGGCCCATCAGCACATGATCGCCGGGTTTCACCAGAGGTTTAGCCGGTGCACCAATGTGCTGGCTGAGTGGGTAGACCATCTCTCCATCCGGAAAAACCTTGCGGATGGCGCTGTTTTCAGCCAGTTCCTTCTCCTCCCGGAGATGGATCCCCCGCAAAAAAGTTTTCAGGTTCATGATAACCCTCTCTTTCTTAGGACATGGGAGTAAAGGTAATAGCCTTTACTTCAATGGTCCAAAATACGATACGAATTTGTATACGCTCAAAGAGCTTACACATTGTTTATATTCTAACACATTTCATTCAAAAAGACAAATCCAATTGGGGCTTTCGTTTATTGTACCAAATTTTCTTCACCTTATCCCCTACTTTTCTCCTCTGTTTACCGGGTTTACTTTTACAAAAGAACCATGTATACTGGAATCGTACAAAAGTAACGGTCCTGGTCTGCTAAACAGAAGAGAGTTTCAAAATGAAATGACCGTGATTCTTAAGGAGAGAAAGATGTCAGTCAAAACGGTAAAAGAGTATCTCCGGCCTTTTGGACTGGAGCAAAAGGTGATCGAGTTTTCGGTCTCCAGCGCCACGGTGGCGGAAGCGGCCCTGGCACTGGACTGTGAACCGGCGCGGATTGCCAAGACAATGTCCTTTTTAACCCGGGAGGGCCCGATTCTCATTGTGGCCGCCGGGGACGAAAAGATCGACAACCACAAGTATAAGGAACAGTTTCACGAAAAGGCCCGGATGATTCCCTCTTCGGAGGTAGAGACACTGACCGGCCATCCGCCGGGAGGGGTCTGTCCCTTCGGGAACCCTCCAGGGGTCAAAGTGTACCTGGATATTTCCCTCAAGCGCTTTACCCTCGTCTACCCCGCCGCTGGAAGCGGCCAGAGCGCTGTTAAGCTGGAAATCCCCGAGCTGGAAAAAGCTGCACACCCGGAAGGATGGGTGGACGTCTGCAAAGGGGCAGCCTGCTGAAAGGAGTCTATCATGGAAAAATATGGAAATATCCCCGGGCTGGAAACCCCTGTTTCCCGCATCGTCTACGGATGCGCCGGGATGAAAATGTTAAAGGGAGAACCGGCTGACGTTCAGCTGGACGCCGCCTTTGAAGCGGGCATCAACGCCTTCGACACCGCCCGGGTTTACGGCGAATCGGAAAAGGTGCTGGGAGATTGGATCAAGGCCCGGGGTAACCGGGACAAGGTGGTCATCATCTCCAAGGGTGCCCACCCGGTTTTCACCCGGAATGAGGACGGAACGGTGGACGTCACCCGCCGCCTCAGCCGGGAGGAAATCCGTAAAGACATCGACACCACCCTGTTAAAGCTGGGGGTGGATGAACTGGACGTCTATCTGCTCCACCGGGACGACCTGTCGGTGCCAGTGGGAGAAATCACCGAATGGATGGACGAACTGGTCAAAGAAGGGAAAACCCGGGTCATCGGCGGTTCCAACTGGAGCTGCCGCCGGATTGCCGACCAGCGGGCCTACGCGGTTCAGCACGGGATGCAGCTGTTCACCGTCTCCAGCCCCCATTTCAGCCTTGCCCGGCAGGATGAGGACATCTTCGGCGACCACTGTGTCACCCTGACCGGCGAGCAGGGGGCGGAAGCCCGGGACTGGTATCGGGCCCATCCGGTGGCGGTGCTGGCTTATGCCACCCTGTCCCAGGGGTTCTTCTCGGGGAAATGGCATGGAGGCGACTTCCACAAGCGGAAAGAGCTGATGAATGAAATGTCCCTGGCGGCTTACGGCTGTGGAGAAAACTTTGGCCGGCTCCAGCGGACCGAAGCCCTCGCCATCCGCAAAGGCTGCACTCCTTCCCAGCTGGCCCTCCGGTGGCTGTTTACCAGAGGGATGAATCTCTTTGCCGCCGTCAGCAGCGAAAATCCCGACCGCATCCGGCAAAACTGGGAATCGCTGGACGTGGAACTGAGTCAGCAGGATGCCGACCGGCTCTGCGGAGAATAATCGAGTACAAAAAATCCGTACCTTCGTTAAGAGGGTACGGATTTTCAATGTGTCGATGAAATTCCTGAATCCGTAACATCCGGCAGCTGAGCCGGAATGGCCGGCAGTTCAAACCAGAAGTCGCTCCCCTTTCCCTCTTCGCTCTCGACCCCATACTGGGCGTGGTGGAGTTCCAAAACACTGCGGACAATCGACAGCCCCAGTCCTGTCCCTACCGCGCTGCGGCGATGGACCCGGTCCAGTTTATAGTACCGGTCCCAGACCAGCGGCAGTTTATCCGCCGGAATGCCCTCTCCGTGGTCGATGACTTCCACCTTGACAGAACCATTCTCGGTGGTCTGGCGGACGAGAATTTCCCTCGACTCCCCGGTGTAATGGAGAGCGTTGCCCAAAAGGTTATAGATGACCTGGGAAATACGGGTGCGGTCGGCCTCGACCCAGCAGTCCCCGCTGGCTTCCACCGACAGCCGGTAGCCCTGGGAGGCGGTCATCTTCCCAAACCGCCCGACCACTTCCCGGATTAGCCCGGTGAGGTTAAACCGTTCCGGCTGAATGGTCACCGCCCCGGCCTG
>CALXHB010000032.1 GCA_944387995.1 uncultured Clostridia bacterium
TGATTCTGGATGAGGCGACCTCCTCGATTGATACCCGTACAGAGGCGTTGATCGAAAAAGGCATGGATTCGCTGATGGAAGGACGCACTACCTTCGTCATTGCCCACCGTTTGTCCACTGTCCGCAACTCCGATGCCATTATGGTTTTGGAACACGGCAAGATTATCGAAAGAGGCAACCACGAAACCCTGATTGCCCAGAAAGGCAAATACTATCAGCTCTATACTGGTATGTTCGAACTTTCTTAAATTACAAAAATGCTCCCCCGTTTTCCGATTGTGGAAAGCGGGGGAGTTTTGATTCAAAAATAGGGAAGGGCTTCTCCTCACGGAGAAGCCCTTTTTTGGTTTATTTTATATCCGATTCATCAGCGGAACGCTCTTCATCAGAGGAATCTGTTTCCTCTTCTTTGGCATCCTTTTCCCGAATCATCGCGATATTGGCGTTATGTTCATCCAACGTTTTGGCAAAGTAGACGTTTCCGTCGCCATCGCTGCAAAAATAGAAAGCGTCGCAGGATGTATCGGGATTTAACAAAGCGTCAAAAGCTACCTCACTGGGATTGTTAATGGGACCTGCCGGGAGACCTTTGCACTGATAGGTGTCATAAGCCGCAGCCAGCTGGGAATCCACAGGTTCAATGTAGGTTTGCGCGTAAGTCCGGGTGGGATTGCTCTGCATTCGAGGGTAATCGGTGGAATGGAAACGGTTTTGGAATACCGCCGAGATCTGATACCGGTAGGGACTTGAACCTGCTTCTGCCTGGAGAATCGAAGCAAAGGTGATGGCCTCGTGAAGGGTATAACCGGCGTCATTAAACCGCTGTACCAGTTCTTCATCTACCATTTCCTCAAACCGCATCAGCATCATTTCCACAACCGAATCCGCGCTTTGGCCGGTATAGAAGGTATAGGTACTTGGATAGAGATATCCTTCGTAACGGTAGAATACATCATCGGGAATTTCATCGTTATATAGGAAAGGATGATAGGCATCAACCGCTTCCAGGAAATCCTTCTGGGTACAAACCCCATACTGCTCCAGAATTTCGCCAATCCGATTGACATTATAGTTACCGTAAGTAGTCAGAGTAACCTGTTTTCCCGTGGCCACAATCATCTTGCTGCCATCGCTGTTAAAGGCGGCTTCTGGCGTACCAGATGCTCCCGTTTTCACCAAAAGGCCATCAGAGTCAAATTGGTAATTGATGCTGTCAATCTGAATGAGACCGGTCTGCACTTCGCCCTGGCTGTCGGCAAAGTAGCGATCTCCATCCACTGTAAACCAACCGGTCTGCATTTCCCCGGAGGGTCCGAAATAGTACCATGTACCATTGTAATCGACCCAGTTGGAAGACATTTCACCACTGTTTTTGAAATAATGGGTGACCCCGTCTATCTCCACAAACCCTTTGGCCATCATACCGTCGGCAGTAACATAGTAGTCATCCCCAATCCATTGGGAAGTCAACATCTTGCCGCCGTCCAAATAATACCAGTATTTGCCGGAGAAATACCAACCACTGATCGGATGGCCACTGGAATCAAACACATACCAGTCATCCCCAATGGCTACCCAATGACGGCCCATACTACCATCTTCACACAGGTAATACTGCTGGCCATCCGAATCGGTATACCATCCGGTCACCATCTTTCCATCGTCATCAAACCGGTACCATTCACCGTCGATGAACTGCCAGCTATCGGCCACCGCCGTTCCGTCACTATCCAGGTAACTGTACGATCCTTTCGAATCCTGTACCCATTCAGCGCCGGCCGGCATCGCAGCCACCACCGCAGCAGCCGAAAAAACGGCCATAGCAGTGGCAAACTTTTTCCACTCTTTCATGCTTTTGTCAAATCCTTTCTTTTCCGGACGATCCCAATTTTTTAACTTTCGTATCGGAACCGTTTAGGGAATCGGAAGAGTTTTCACCATTTTATCACAAAATGGCTCTCTTGTCAAAATATCACCTGGATGTGACAGTTTTCTGAAGATAAATGGAAAAAAGGGCCGCGTTTTTCCGCAGACCCTTTTCGACAGATATAATCTTTTTAACGATGGAGCTTCAGGCTGATTTCGCCGCTGTTTAAGGCTACCAGCCGTCCATCTTCCCGACGAACCAGAAGGTTTCCATCTGCGTCGATGTCTTCCGCCACCGCAAAATAGTTTTCCCGTACCGAGCGAACCTCCACCGTCTCCCCAAGAAAGAACAGATCCTTGCGGTACTGCCGTAAAAAGTCTGCCTTGTTCTGGGGAAAATGTCCGTCGAGATAATACTTCTCAAAATTTGCAGACAGCTTAGCTGCATAATCTGCAGGGTGAACTCGAACTCCGGTTTCACTGAGTACCGATCCAGCAATATCCCGAATCTCTGGTGCAAAATCCTCATAACGCTGATAAAGATTTACTCCGATTCCAACGATAATGTTTCGAATAAAACCGGTTTCCCCCTCGATCGAAGCCTCCGTCAAGATGCCACAGAGTTTGCGGCGATTTAAATAAACATCGTTGGTCCATTTGATCTGCGGTCGGACCCCTGTTAATTCTTCAATGGTGTCCACAGTCACAACCGCCGCCATCAAGGTAATTGTACTAATATCCGAAACGGCCACTGTTTCTGGACGCAACAGAATGGACAGATAAACTCCCGCCCGGTCAGGCGAATAAAACCGACGCGCAAGACGCCCTACACCGGCAGTCTGATGAGAAGTCACGATCACTGTCCCATCGGAAAGGGAAGGGTGGTTCTTGGCATATACATTGGTGGAATCGACGCTGGACAGATACACAACTGGATGGCCAATCAGCCGGGTGGTCAGCCGCTTTTCTATCTCGTAAGCCGACAGCACCTCGCTGGGTTGTAATTGATAACCCTTTCCGGTCTCAGACAAAATCTGATAGCCGTCCCGCTGTAAAGCCGAAATCTGTTTCCAGACCGCCGTCCGGGAAATGGCAAATTTTTCCGCTAGCTGTTCTCCAGAAACCCATTGTCCCGTCTGTTCGTCTAAGACACGTAGGATCATTTCTTTTGTTGTCAACCGAACCTCATCCCTTTCGTTTACATATCTTATTCATCTTACGCCGGAAAAGGACTTTTGTCAAGACAGATACCGTTTCAAATCAGTGACAAACTGTACCTGTTGTTTCCGAAGATATCCCTTTATAAAAGGCCTCAAAAAGAGCTTTTTGACGATAATCTGTTCAGTGAAACCAATTTCCGTTTTACAGCCCTTCTCGCTGAAAATTCCAATCCAATGACCCCGCATATTACTATTTTCTATCTCCAGTTCCCAACGCCGGCAGGGTTTAACCTCCGTAATGGTAAAATAGGTGGGATAACCATTTTTTGTATACTCCACAAACTTTGTACTCGAAAGAATCTCCGTTTTGCTGAGGTCACTGCGCCAGCTGTATCGTTCCACCGCTGTTACAGCTTCCCACACCCGTTTGACATTGCGTGGGATGACGGCTTTTATACTGGATAAAACCATGAATTCCTCCCAAAAGGTATAAAAAACCGGCTGCCGCAATGACGCAGCAGCCGGTTTCAAAAAGGAACGAGATCGTTTCAGTACGATTAGTTCCACCACATCTCGGTCATCTTAGGCTGATAAACCAGGACCTCTTTCAGGAAGGTAATGGCTTTATCCAGGCCTTCCAGAGGAGTCAGCAAGCTGTCCTCGTGTTCAATCGAGAGGGCTCCTTCATAGCCGACCATCCGAAGAGCGGAAACGATGTCTTTCCAATAAGCATAATCGTTGCCGTAGCCAACACTGCGGAAGATCCAGCTGCGGTTAATCTCATCGGAGAAGTTCTTGGTATCCAGTACGCCGTTTACAGCGGTGTTGTATTTGTCAACCTTGGTGTCCTTCGCATGGAAGTGGAAGATGGCATGTTCTTTACCCAGAGCACGAATGGCAGCAACAGGATCAACGCCCTGCCAGATCAGGTGGCTGGGGTCAAAGTTGGCGCCGATTTCGGGGCCAACAGCGGCGCGGAGCTTGAGCAGGGTCTCAACGTTATAAACGCAGAAACCGGGATGCATCTCAAACGCGAACTTATTTACGCCATACTGTTTGGCAAATTCCACTTTCTTCTTCCAGAAGGGGATGAGCTTTTCTTCCCACTGCCATTTCAGGACTTCAGGGAAGTCGTTGGGCCATGCGCAGGTGACCCAGTTCGGGTGTTTGGATTCGTCGCAGTCGCCAGGGCAGCCAGAGAAGCAGTTGATGGTGTCAACGCCCAGTTCCTTAGCCAGACGGATTGCGTTGTCCAGATCATGCTCAAACTGAGCGGCAACCTCTTTGTTGGGATGGAGATAGTTGCCATGGGCAGAAAGGGCGCTGATTTCCAGGCCGGAAGCCTTCAGCGTATCCTTAAATTCCTGCATAGCCTTCTCGTCGTTTAACAAAACGTCGGGATCGCAGATTGCTTTACCGGGGAAACCGCCACAGCCGATTTCAATCGTCTGAACGCCCTTGGAAACGAGGAAGTCACAAACCCACTTCAGGTCTTTGTCCCCGAACAGGACTGCCATAACGCCTAGTTTCATAATTGATACATCCTTTCTTTGTCTATATGTTACTCCCAAAGGAGTAGGAGCCTAGAATCAACCCTCTTGCGTTCCATGCAACAGCCGTACCGAATCCCGAATGACCAACTGATGGGGGAGACGAATCTCCACCGGCTTTACAGAAGGATCGTGCATCTTTTGCAGCAACAGTTCCATTGCTTGTAAGCCGATTTCCCGCTGAGGCTGCGCAACCGTTGTCAAAGCGGGATTATAATATTCCGCAATGGGGTTATTATCAAAACCCATGACCGAGATATCTCGACCGGGGCAGATATCATGTTCCAAAAAAGTTCGCATCAGCCCAATGGCTGCTGCATCAGAAGCAGAAAAAATGCCGTCGGGAAGAGAATCCATCTGCATTAACCGATCCGCTGCCCGGCGTCCAGCCTTATAGGTCAGACCTTCATCCAAAAACAGTTTGTCCTCCGGCAAGAGCCCTGCATCCAACATAGCCTGTCTGACACCGGCACCTCGTTCACAAGAAGAACCATACAGTTGGCCGGCAGAAACATATGCAATCCGACGGCAACCATTTTGAATTAGAAAACCTGCGGCGTCGTATCCTGCTTTATAGTTATCAATGGTAACCGAGGATACCCCTGACAGACCAGGTATCGTTTCGCTGGCCACAACAACCGGACATTCTTCTGACAACCGCCCAATCTGCTCCCCAGTCAGCGAGGAAAATAGGAAAATAATCCCATCCAACAGCCGACGACGAACCATTTCAATATACTCTGTCTCGGCTTCGGTGTCGTTTTCGGTGGTAACCAGCATAACATGGTAGCCGTTTTGCATCGCCACCGACTGGATGCCACGGATTACGCGGGAATAAAACTGGTTGGAGATGGTAGGGAGCACCACTAAAATCTTCATCGTTTCCAGCCGCCGCAGCGTCCGTCCGAGAAAATTGGGGTGATAGTTGAGCTTTTCGATGGCTTTTTGTACCGACTCCACCGTCTCGCTTCGGACTCGATCGGTCCCATTCAAAACCCGGGAAACGGTGGCGGCCGAAACGCCCGCTTCTTTCGCTACGTCTTTGATTGTCACCACTGGCATCCCACCTTATTGCAGAATCATGTCCACCGATGTAATCGGTTACACATCTTTATAATATCCAAGTTTCACAAAAAAGTCAAGGGTTTTCCCCTAAAATACATTCCAAAAATCCTGAGTCTTTTCTGGATATTTTGCCACGCCGAATGGGAGCTACCTTTTGTACATTTTATTACCAGACAGTGCCGCACTTTTTTTATCAGAAAGACTAGTGAAAATATTCCAAATGTGGTATAATAAACATGTATTGCTCGAAACCCTATAACAGGAGGTTACGCCATGCAGCAAAACGAATACCGCCAACTGGTGGAACGCCTGAATCATTACAGTAAATTATACTACACCCTAGATGCGCCGGAAATATCCGACTTTGAATACGACGGCCTGATGCAGCAGCTAAAAGCCGCTGAAGCGGAACACCCCGAGTGGGTGACAGCTGATTCTCCGACCCAGCGGATTGGAGATGCCATCTACACCACCTTTGAAAAGGTTACCCATACGGTGCAGATGGGGTCCCTACAGGATGTTTTCAGTGAAGAGGAGCTATGGGCTTTTCATGAACGATGTCTAGCCTTCACTCCGGTGCCCGCCTACACGGTGGAGCCGAAAATTGATGGACTGTCCGTCTCGCTGGAATACCGGGACGGTTTATTGGTCCGGGGTTCAACCCGAGGGAACGGTCTTATCGGCGAAGATGTTACCTTAAATCTTCTGACTATCACCGATATTCCGAAAAAACTGACCCGTCCACTCCCATATCTGGAGGTGCGGGGAGAGGTATATATGCCCCTCAGCGTCTTCAAAGAACTGGTCACCCAGCAGTTGGAGAACGAGGAGGAACCCTTTAAAAACCCCCGCAACGCTGCGGCTGGCGGATTACGCCAAAAAGACCCGAAGGTGACTGCTGAACGGAAACTGTCAATTTTCGTCTTCAATGTCCAGCAGATTGAAGGGGAGACGATATCCACCCACGCCGGCAGCCTAGACCTCTTAAAAGAGCTGGGCTTTAAAGTGATTCCATCCTATCCGGTCTATACCGACTTCCAGAAGGTAGTGGACGAGATTCGGAGCATTAATGCCCGAAGAGGAGAAAACGACTTTGATATAGACGGCGCAGTCGTCAAGATCAACGACCTTTCCTTGCGGGAGCAGATCGGCTCAACGGTAAAATTCCCCCGATGGGCGGTAGCTTTTAAGTATCCCCCAGAAGAAAAGGAAACTGTCCTGCGGGATATTGAGATTCAGGTCGGTCGGACAGGTGCTCTGACTCCTACGGCTGTGTTTGACAGCATCACCTTGGCGGGGACTTCGGTCAGCCGGGCGACCCTTCACAACCAGGACTTTATCACCGAAAAGGGCATCTGCATCGGTGATACCCTGCTGGTACGAAAAGCGGGGGAGATTATCCCCGAGGTATTAAAGGTAGTCCGCCACGGGGAGAACCCCGTTCCTTATCAGATTCCGGATACCTGTCCCGTCTGTGGAAGCAAAACCGTCCGAGATCCGGATGAAGCGGTCATCCGCTGTATCAACCCTGCCTGTCCTGCCACCCGTAAGCGTAGCATCGTTCATTTCGCCAGCCGAAACGCGATGGATATCGAAGGGCTGGGGCCGGCCATGGTCGACCTGTTGGTGGACAACGGACTGGTTCAAAACTGCGCTGACCTCTATGAACTTAAACCGGAACAGCTGACAGGCTTTGAAGGTGTCGGAGAGCTTTCCGCTGGGAACCTAATTCAGGCGATTGCCGAAAGCAAGAACCGTGGTCTTGCCCGACTGCTGTTCGGCCTTGGTATCCGCAATGTCGGTGAAAAAGCCGCCCAGCTGATTGCCCGCCATTATGGTTCGGCAGACGCCCTGATGGAGTTAACGGTTGATGACCTCTGGACCAAAAAAGGGGGAAGCGTCATTGCAGGCGTCGGGCAGGTGATTGCTGAAAGTCTGGTGGAAAGCTTTTCCCAGCCAGAATTCCGAGCACAGATTGAACAGCTACGGAAAAACGGCGTCAAGCTGACCGAAGAGAAAGCAGAAACAGGGGATCGCTTAACAGGCAAAACTTTTGTCATCACCGGCACCCTGCCCAGCATGAGCCGCAAGGAAGCTCAGACGCTGATCGAGCAGAATGGCGGAAAAGTGACCGCTTCTGTGTCGAAAAAAACCAGTTTTCTGTTGGCAGGAGAAGATGCCGGCAGTAAGCTGCAAAAAGCCCAGGATCTCGGTATTCCCGTGATGAGTGAGGCAGAACTGATGCAGATGATCGGTTCGGAAACGGACCGGTAACTGATATATAGAAAGGACCATACAAGATGGAAATGGATATCAAACGGCTGGCTAAACTGGCCAAACTCAAATTTACCCCCGAGGAAGAAGAAAAGTACGCCGCCCAGATGGCCAATATCGTGGCCATGGTGGAAAAACTTCCGGACCTCGACGCCAGCGGTCCTCTGATCGACCCGGACAACCCAATGGAATTCCGGCATGACGAGGTGGAGAAAAAATACAGCCGGGATGAACTACTGGCTAACGCGCCGGAAGTTCAGGCTGGGTGCGTAGTCGTTCCCAAAACTGTCGCAGAATAACGAGGAAGGATTGAACAGATAAAATGGAACTTTACCGTCTGACAGCCGCTGAGCTGTCCCGCATGATGCAGAAAAAGGAAGTCTCCAGTGTTGAGGTAACCCGTTCGGTTTTTGACCGGATTGCAAAAAAAGAGCCGGAGATTGAAGCCTATATCACGTTAAATGAAGAAAATGCCCTGAAAAAGGCCGCCGAAGTGGATGAAAAGCGGGCAAAAGGGGAGTCGCTCTCCTCTCTGGCCGGTATCCCGGTAGGCATTAAGGACAACATCTGCGTGAAAGGCCTGCCCACTACCTGTGCCTCCAAAATGCTCGCAAATTTTGTTCCGCCCTATAATGCTACGGTCATTGAAAAGCTGAATGCTTCCGACTGTGTCTATACCGGCAAACTCAATATGGATGAATTCGCGATGGGTTCTTCCACTGAAACGAGCTTTTTTAAGAAAACCAAAAACCCCTTCGACACTTCTCGAGTTCCTGGTGGTTCTTCCGGCGGTTCGGCAGCAGCTGTTGCTTCTGGCGAAGCCATTGTGGCCCTGGGCAGCGATACCGGCGGTTCAATTCGCCAGCCTGCTTCCTTCTGCGGCGTAGTCGGTTTAAAGCCCACCTACGGCAGTGTATCCCGATTCGGGTTGGTTGCTTTCGCTTCCTCCCTGGACCAGATTGGACCCTTCGGACGAAGTGTAGAGGACGTCGCGATGCTTTACAGTGCCATCTGTGGCAAAGATTCCTACGATACCACTACCGTTCGGCGGGAATACCCCCGGTTTGAGGAAAAACTCACCGGTCAAGTGTCCGGACTGAAAATCGGCATTCCGGACGTCTATTTTGGGCAGGGTGTTTCCAACGAAGTACGGGAAAAGGTCATGGAAGCTGCTCACCGGTATGAACAGATGGGCGCAACTTTGGTTCCGGTTACCCTTCCGAACACTGACTATGCGTTGGCGGCCTACTACATCATTGCCTGCGCTGAAGCTTCTTCCAACCTGGCCCGGTTTGACGGGGTCAAGTACGGTTATCGCACTTCCAATTACTCCAATCTGGAAGAGATGTATGAAAATACCCGCAGCGAAGGGTTTGGTGACGAGGTCAAACGGCGGATTATGCTGGGCACTTATGTTCTTTCCTCCGGTTACTACGATGCCTACTATAAAAAAGCAAAGTTTACCCAGAAGCTGATGCAGGGAATGTTCCACGAAGCCTTCCAGAAGGCGGACGTGATCCTCTGCCCGACAGCGCCGGACACCGCTTTCACCTTCGGTGCCAACAGCGATGACCAGGTTAAGATGTATATGAACGACATTCTCACCGTCACCGTCAACATCACTGGCCTCCCGGCCATCAGTTTCCCCTGTGGCTTTGACGGCAAGGGGCTTCCGATTGGCTGCCAGCTGATCGGCGATAAATTCAGCGAACAGCAACTTTTAAGCACTGCCTTTGCCTACGAAAAGGCCGCAGGTGGCTTTGACCTCAGCCGGACGCTGGACTAAAACGGAGAAAGGACGATATCATCGATGGATACCAAAGGATATGAAGTGATTATCGGCTTGGAGGTCCACTGCGAGCTGAACACCAAAAGTAAAATCTACTGCTCTTGCCGCAGCTCTTTCGGCGCAGAGGTCAACTCCCAGTGCTGTCCGATCTGCATGGGTATGCCGGGCACCCTGCCGACCCTCAACGAAAAGGTAGTTGACTACGCAGTCAAAATGGGGTATGCACTGAACTGCAGCATCAACCCGGTCAGCAAACAAGACCGCAAAAACTATTTTTATCCCGACCTGCCGAAGGCTTATCAGATTAGCCAGTTTGATATTCCGCTTTGCGAGCATGGCTATCTGGACATCCTGGTGGATGGGAAAGAGAAGCGGATTGGTATTACCCGTATTCACATCGAGGAAGACGCTGGTAAACTGATTCATGATGAGAGCTTTGCCGGAACACTGGTTGACTTCAACCGCTGCGGCGTCCCGCTGATTGAGATTGTCTCAGAGCCGGACCTGCGCAGCTCGGCAGAAGCCAAAGCCTACCTGGACACCATCCGGGAAACCGTTATCTACCTCGGCATTTCCGACGGTAAAATGCAGGAAGGCTCCATCCGCTGCGACATCAACGTCTCGGTTCACAAACCGGGCGAACCCTTCGGCACTAGAGTCGAGATGAAGAACAACAACACCTTCAGCGGCGCTGTGCGGGCTATCGAATACGAGGCAGCCCGGCAGATTGAGGTACTGGAAAACGGCGGCACGATTTCCCAGGAAACCAGACGCTGGGATGATCTGAAAAACTGCAACTTCCTGCTCCGTTCTAAGGAAGATGCCCAGGATTACCGGTATTTCCCGGAGCCTGACCTTGCAACCATCCTGCTGGATGAAGATCATTTAAAGGAATTGAAAGATTCGATTCCCGAACTGCCGAACAAAAAGACGGTTCGGTTTATGCGGGAACTGGGGCTCCCGGAAGAAGATGCCAGACAGCTGGTTGAGTCGGTGGAAAAAGCCGCTTATTTTGAAGAGATTGTGGCAGCCGGCAAAGGACAAATCGTTCCGAAAGACGCAGCAAACTGGGTTCTGGGCGGTATTTCCAGAGTCATCAATGAAACCGGTAAATCGATTGCTGAAATTGGCGTTTCCGCTGGTGATCTTGCTGAACTGATTCAGATGCTGGAAAAGAAAGAGATCTCCAGTTCTGCCGGCAATACAGTCTTTGAAGAGCTGCTAAAAGCTACGGGCAAACATCCGAAAGAAATTGTTGCGGAAAAAGGTCTGGCACAGGTTTCGGACAGCGGCGTTTTACAGCAGATTGTCGATCAGGTGGTCGCTGCGAATGAGAAGTCGGTTAACGATTATCGCGGTGGTAAAACCAATGCGCTTGGGTTCCTGGTTGGTCAGTGCATGAAAGCGTCTAAGGGCAAAGGCAACCCGGCAATTATGCGGGAGATGCTTCTAAAGATTCTGAACGGCTAAGAAGGAGACAAAGAGATGAAAAAGGCATTATCCAGAGCAATTGTTGCACTGATTGTAACAATTTTACTTGGCTATATCGGTGCAGTGTTTGGACACGATCTGATGAACGGTTTTGTTGAACTAGGACCTATTGTAGCGGTTGCAGTGATGGGAGCCTTTATCATTTTCTTTGGCGAACAGAACAAGAAATAACAGTTATAAAATATAAAAACAGCCGTCCGGTCACGCAGATTGCGTAAAAACGCCGGATGGCTGTTTTTATAGCTCTTAATAGCTCTTAGGGGTTGATTTCTCTTAGGGGTTGATTTATAGCACCAGGTGTGTTATACTATTTTTATGGTCCTCAAAACTTCGCAAAATTGAAATTATGCGAAGTTTTTGATTTTAGGAAATAGAGACTCCCTGTCATGGCGAACCATTCGATTTGGACCTAATTGATCTAATCCAGACTATACACGAACTCCCAAACACGCATTGGTATTCTCTTATCTTTACTGATACCGGAGGTTTTACACCCATGTCTTACACACCTAGCGATTACTCGGAAGCCCCACAGTTTTTACAAGATTTCCTGTTTTACCTGCTGACCATCAAAAACCGCTCCAAACTAACCGTTGAAAATTATTATCTCGATCTGCGCTATTTCTTCCGGTTTATCAAAAACCGCCGCGGACTGGCTCCAAAGGATCAACCGTTGGATGAAATCGACATTGCGGATTTGGATTTTTCCGTCGTCCAGTCGATCACCTTAACCGATATCTACGCCTTTTTCAACCACTTGACAACTGCCGGTGACAGTGTTCGCACCCGTTCCCGCAAGGCTTGCGCCATCCGTGGCTTTTTCCGCTATTATCACAATATTGTCCAAAAGCTGGAGGTTAATCCGGCCGAAAACCTTGAGCTTCCCAGCGAACAAAGCTCCCTTCCCCATTTTCTCACATTAGAACAATCGTTCGATTTATTGGGAAGTCTGAATCCGGAAGACAAGAATTATCAGCGGGATTTCTGTATTCTAACCCTCTTTTTAAATTGTGGCATGCGGCTCAGTGAACTGGTGGGGCTTAACCTCAGCAGCATCCGGGACAATACTCTAACGGTATTTGGCAAAGGCAGCAAAGAGCGGATGCTTTATCTGAACAACGCCTGTTTGGATGCTCTCAATACCTACCTGCCAGCCCGAGCCCAGCTGAAAAAAATCGTCGACAAAGAGGCCCTCTTTTTAAATAGTCGGGGTGAGCGCCTGGGCCAACGTTCTGTCCAGAATATCGTTTCCAAAGCACTGGAACAGGCCGGATTGGGTGGCATGGGTCTCTCTACCCACAAACTGCGGCACACAGCCGCAACAATGATGTATCAATACGGGGAGGTCGACCTGCGGGTTTTGCAGGAAATCCTGGGACACGCTAACCTCAACACCACTCAGATCTACACCCACGTTTCCAACCGTCAAAAGGAATCCGCGATGAACCAAAATCCGATTGCCGCTTACAGCAAACGGAAACGGAAAACCAGTTCCAACACCACCCCTTCAAAACCGAAAGAATAAATGAAGCGGGATAGCTGTACCGGCTACCCCGCTTTTCTTTATTCCTGGTTCTTTTCTTCTTCCGCTTTTTTAGCAGCGGCCTGCATATTATGCCGGTAGGTCATATAGCTTTCCAAAATAATGGTTGCGGCGACTTCATCGATAACTTCTTTCCGCTTTTTCCCGTAAGTGCCCGTTTCGCTGAGATAATTCTGTGCTTCCAAAGTCGTGGCCCGTTCATCCCACAGCTCTACCGGAACGTCCACTTTGGTTTTTAAAAGCTCTGCAAACTGCGCACATTTTTCTGCCCGGGGACCCACAGTCCCGTTCATATTGACCGGGTATCCGACCACGACCATCTGGATGCCGTACTCTTTAACCGCGTTGGCAACCTTCTGGATGGTAAAATAAAAGTTGCGCTCTTCAATCACACCAATTGGAGACGCGAGAAATTCCGTTCGGTCGCAGGCCGCCAGACCGGTGCGGGTATCGCCGTAATCCACTGCCATTATCTTCATAAATGCAAAATCCTTTCAGTTGTTACTGTCCGTCCGGGCCCCAGGGCTTCACCGTGCCAACAATCTCTTTGACCGAGCCAATTCCCTTTTCGTCCAGCCAGGCATTCATTTCGTCCACAATTTTCACCGGCGCATAGGGGTCAGCAAAAATAGCAGCGCCTACCTGGATAGCCGAAGCTCCGGCCATCATCATTTCAATGGCATCCCGGCCGGAAGCAATGCCGCCCATCCCGACCACCGGAATTTTTACGGCGTTGGCCACCTGCCAAACCATCCGGACCGCCACCGGGAAAACCGCAGGACCGGAAAGGCCACCCGTGTTGTTTTTGAGGATGGGACGACGGGTGTTGATATCAATTCGCATACCCAGAAGGGTGTTAATCAGAGAAACTGCATCTGCTCCCTCTGCCTCCACTGCCCGGGCAATGGCAGTAATATCGGTAACGTTGGGGCTCAGCTTAACCATCAGCGGTTTGCTGGTGGCGCCACGGACTGCTTTGGTTACAGCTGCTGCCATCTGGGGAGTAGAACCGAAAGCCGCCCCGCCCTCTTTCACGTTGGGGCAGGAGATGTTCAGCTCGATCATATCGACTGCTGTTCCCTCCAGCTTCTGGGCGATGGTGATGCAGTCTTCCACCGTCGAACCGGCGACGTTAGCAATAATCGTCAGATCTTTGGTCTGCAGATAGGGCAGTTCATGCTCAATGAAAGCATCGATGCCGGGATTTTGCAGACCGACCGAGTTGAGCATACCGGAAGGAGTTTCAGCAATCCGGGGAGGCAGATTGCCGTCCTTTAAGAAAAGGGTTGTCCCCTTACAGGAAATGCCGCCCAGTTTGGAGAGCGGATAAAACTTCTCATACTCCCGACCAAAGCCAAAGGCGCCGGATGCCGGAATCACAGGGTTTTTAAAGGGAACACCAGCAACCTCTACACGTAAATCCGCCATTATAACACGACCTCCTTGCTGTTAAAGACCGGGCCATCCTTGCAGACATGGGAGAAGCCCTCTACTCCGTTTTTAATGGTCCGGCAGGCACAGCCCAGGCAGGCGCCGACGCCGCAAGCCATCCGCTCTTCCAGCGAAATCTCACATTCAATTCCCTTTTCCGCCGCCATAGCAGCCACCGCTTTCAGCATCGGCATCGGGCCACAGGCATAGATGATATCCGGGGTTTCGGTCTCCAAAAGTTTCTGAAGGGCACCGGTTACGAACCCGTGTTCCCCCATGGTGCCGTCGTCGGTGCAAAGAATGGCTCTCGCTCCAGCAGCTTTAAAATCATCCTGCAAAATTACCGCAGAAGCACTGCGGAAACCGGTGATAACGGTGCCGTTTTCCCCATAATGGGCGATGGCCCCGAGAAGGGGCGGAACGCCAATTCCACCGCCGCCCGCAACCGCCTTTTTATGCGGCGAAAGGAGGGTAAATCCATGCCCCAGCGGCCCTATCAGGTCGATCAATTCCCCTTCGTTTAACCGAGACAGAACTTCTGTCCCAGCACCGCGAATCTCCATCACCAGACGGATGGTTCCCACCTGCCGGTTGATGCCGCAGATGGAAATCGGCCGCCGAAGCTGAAAACCGGGCACGCGGATATGGACAAACTGTCCCGGTACCGCTTCCGAAGCAATTTCCGGGCAATGGACGGTATAATCATAAATACCCCGCGCAAGGTTTTGTTTACGTAAAATCGGATAGAGGCTCTGTGTATAGGCCATCCTGACTCCCCCTTTGCTCATATTGATATAAGTTTACCATATCTTGTAGAAAAAAGCAATCTTCCCGCAAAAAGGCCGGCATACCTTTTACGGTAAGCCGGCCCTAAAGCCTTTTAGCTCATAGTCACAATGATTTCATCGTCTTTTGCGGAAACATAAATATCCCGTTTGCTCGGAGCATCGGACAAGACAAGGTTTGCAATCTTGTCTTCAACCTCCCGACGGATGGTGCTGCGCAGATCCCGCGCCGCATACTTGCCGCCGCCCTTCTTCGCGAGAAGTCTGAGGGCAGCTTCATCATAATGCAGCTGGATGCCGAGATCGTGTACCGGTCCTTCCATCTCCTTCAGCATCAGGCCGGCAATCTTAACCAGCGTATCTTCCGACAGCGGATTGAAAACAACCACTTCGTCGACCCGGGCCAGGAATTCCGGCCGCAGGAAACGGGAAAGAGC
>CALXHB010000033.1 GCA_944387995.1 uncultured Clostridia bacterium
AGACAGCTCTCCCCGCCGGCCAAAGACGCCGCAATCACCATCCGGTGACCCACGCTCTTGGACCCGGGCAGAGTCACCTCTCCCGACAGCGCTCCCGACCAAATCCGGGCCGCTTTCTTAAAGGGAGGAAGACTTTCTTTCTCTGCCGGCATCTCGGGAGTATCATCCTTAGAAAGGACCCAGTCCACAAAGGTCTCCCGGGGAAGCGGCTCGTAAAAGCTGTCGCCGGGGGTGCGGACAAAGACCGGACGGATGGTGCTGCCGGACCCTTTTTTGTCATCGGCGAGGGTCGCCACCAGCTCCTCTTCCGGCACCGCCCCGGCGTCCCAGGGCATCCCCTGCCGGGTCAAAAGCTCCCGCAAACTGGCTGCCAGCCCCGGACGGGTAAAGCCATGCTGTTCTCCAATCCGCAGGATGGCGTACATCCCGCAGGCCACCGCTTCCCCGTGCATCCATTTCTCATACCCGCCCAGCTTTTCGTAGGCGTGACCGATGGTGTGGCCGAAGTTTAACAGCATCCGCTCCCCTGTGTCCCGCTCATCTGCCTCCACAATCCGCCGTTTGCAGTCGCAGCAGGTGTAAAGAATCTCTTCCATGAAGGGCTGGAGGGCTTCCCGCCCCGACACCTCCGACAACAGCCGCCAGAGGGCCGGTTCCCGGATGAGGCCGTACTTAACCACCTCGCCCATTCCATCCAAAAAGACCCGATCGGGCAGGGTTTGCAAGGTATCGGGGTCGATCAGCACCAGCTTGGGCTGATAAAAGAGGCCGGCAAGGTTTTTCCCCTGTTTTAGGTCCACCGCGACCTTTCCCCCGACCGAAGAATCCACCTGGGCCAGCAGGGTGGTCGGCACCTGCACATAGGGCACCCCCCGCAGGATAGTCCCGGCGGCAAACCCCGCCATATCCCCGGTAACCCCTCCGCCCAGGGCGACCACCAGATCGGAACGGGTGAGGGTAAAGGGCTCCGGCGAAAGAAGCTGGTCATAGATCATCTCCAAACCGGAGAGGTTTTTGCTCTTCTCCCCCGCCGGAAAAACCACCCGCTTGGTTTCAAAACCTGCCTGCCGCAGGGAGCTTTCCACCCGGTCCCCGTAAAGGGGCGCGACGTTGGAGTCAGTGACGACGGCGACTCGTTTGCCATCCCAGATTTCCCGCAGCAGCGGCCCTAATTCATCCAACAGCCCCCGGCCGATGCGGATGTCATAATCCCGCCCGCCGGAAAGACGGATATGTAAAGTCTTCATGGTTCCATCCCTTTCCATGGTATAAAAAAACGCCCGCAGGCTATCCCCCGCAGGCGTACCGTTTCTGTCCCCGTCCCACACGCAGCAGAATAAACCGGGCTGCATAGGCAGTTTACCGGTTCCCGGCAGCCTGAACGCTGCCACTAAATCGTCTGGCCACAAGGTGGTTACGGTCCATCAAGAATCCATCCTCAAATCATTTTCACGCTGTTCCTTTCGGACACAGCCCATTCTATCCAGGATTTCCCGGCCTAGTTTGGTACTTTAAAGTATAGCACTTTTTCCCTATTTGTCAAGGCAAAAGTGAAAAACTTCCAAAAATTCATTTTTACCCTTTACTTTTCCGGTCAAAAAGGTTATCATATGTATAGAAGAATGTGAAAAAGGAGACAACCCATGCAATACCTACTGCAAAAAGGGCCGCTGGTTATCCGCCGGGCGGAAAAAAGCGACATTCCCGATATTACCGCCTTAATTCAGGCTCTCGCCCTCTATGAAAAGATGCCGGAGGCGTGTCTCGCCACCGACGAGCTGATTGAACAGTCGATCTTCGAGCGCGGAGAAGCCCAAGTGCTGATGGCCGAATACGACGGCAAAGTGGCCGGTTTTTCCCTCTATTTTTACAACTATTCCACCTGGATGGCCCGAAAGGGGCTCTATTTGGAAGACCTCTTCGTATACCCCGAAATGCGGGGAAAGGGTATCGGTAAGGCGCTGATTTTACAGCTGGCCAAAATCGCGGCAAAAGAGGGCTGCGGACGGTTTGAGTGGTGCTGTCTTGACTGGAACGAACCCTCCATCCAATTCTACAAGAGCCTTGGAGCCAAACCGATGGACGAATGGACCATCTACCGGCTGGAAGGCGAAGCGCTCTCAAAACTGGCAGAAGAGGGAGAATAAAGTCCCTTTTCGATATAAAGAAAAAATTAGGAGATGATTCCCCATGAAGATGAAACTCTACACCACCCTCTGGACCGATGATAAGATTTCCCAGACCGTATCGGAACCTGCAATGACCGATGAGGCGAAAGAAGCTCGTCCGGTCGAAATGATGGTGGTCAATGTTTATCCTCAGGTTATGTATCAGACGGTAGAAGGCTTTGGCGGCGCGATGACCGAAGCGGCTGGCTACGCCCTTTCCAAGCTCTCTCCCGAAGACCGCAAAGCGGCGGTTGACGCCTATTTTGGCAAAGACGGCATTGGCTCGACCTTAATCCGCACCCACATCGACAGCTGTGACTTCTCGCTGGGCATGTACACGGCGGTTGAAGACCCGGTTTCCGACCCGGAATTCACCACCTTTACCCTCGATCGTGACCGCAAATACATCATCCCGGCCATCAAAGACGCGATGGCGGCTTCTGACAAGCCCCTTTCGGTTCTGCTGTCGCCCTGGTCGCCTCCCGCTGCCTGGAAGACTCCCCCGATGAAGATTGTTGTCGGCGCCAACGCCCCCGAAATGATCCGCAAGAACCTTCCCAAGGGCGACTCTGACGAAGGCAACCGTTGCTGGGGCGGCCATCTGATGCCCGAGCACTACGGCGACTGGGCGCGGTATATGGTCAAGTACATTCAGGCTTACCTGGATGAAGGCATCCCGGTCAAATGGGTTTCGGTCCAGAACGAAGAAGCTGCGGCCACCCCGTGGGATTCCTGCCAGTGGACCGCGGAAGAGGTCAAGGTCTTTGTCCGCGACCATCTCTACCCCGAAATGCTGAAAGCCGGCCTCATCGGCAAAGTCGGCATCTATGTCTGGGACCACAACAAGGAACGGATCTTCGAGCGTGCCTGCGGGACCCTGGACGAAAAGACCCGTCCGATGGTGGAAGGCGTGGCTTTCCACTGGTACTCCGGCGACCACTTTGACGCGGTCCGGATGACCCACGAAGCGTTCCCGGAAAAGAAACTGATGTTCTCGGAAGGCTGCGTCGAATACTCCATTTCGGCGGGCCAGAGCGAAATCTCCTTCGGCCAGCGGTATGCCCACGACATCATCGGCAACCTGAATGCCGGCATGAACCGGTTTATCGACTGGAATATGTATCTGGACGAAGTTGGCGGCCCCAACCACGTCCACAACTACTGCGGCGCGCCGATCATGCTGGACGGCAAAGGAAGCTTTGAAAAGAAAGTTTCCTACTACTACATCGGCCACTTCTCCAAATATATCCAGCCGGGCGCTACCCGCATCGGCACCAGCTGCTACACCGACAAGCTGGAAGTTACCGCTGCCCGCAACCCCGACGGTTCGATTGCACTTATCGTCCTCAACCGCAGTGACGCGGAGATTCCTTATAACATCCGCATCCAGGGCGAGCTCTGCCAGCTGAAAGCGGCGCCGAACTCGATTTCGACCGCGATTATCACCGATTAAATCTTCTCCTCCTTCTGTCCAGCCTGCCTCGTAGGCAGGCGCCGCCCGCTGTGCTCTTACCTGGCACAGCGGGCGGTTTTTTTGCATCGAAAAAGCCGGGGTAAAACCCCGGCTTTATAATTGTGTATAGTAGCGTATAACCGATAAGTCCTTACCGTCTGACACTCAGGAGTTTCTGTTTGAGGTCACCCTCCAGCTTCCGCAGCTCGACTTCGGCCTCTGCCCGTTTCTGGCGGCCTTCCTGTTGAATCCGCATGACCTCGTCCAGCGTCGAGATCAGGTTCTCGTTGGTAGCGCGAAGGGTTTCGATGTCCACAATCCCCCGCTCCGACTCTTTGGCGGTCTCAATGGTGGCCATTTTGAGGGTCTCGGCGTTCTTTTTCAGCATCTGATTGGTCAGTTCGGTGACCCCTCTCTGGGCGGCGGCCGCCTGCTGGGAATGGGTCACGCCCAGGGCCAGGACCATCTGCGACTTCCAAAGAGGAATCGTATTGACCAGGGTCGACTGAATCTTGTCCACCATCAGGGTGTCGTTATTCTGGATGAGCCGAATCTGGGGACCCATCTGAATCGAAATCATCCGGGTAAGGTCAAGGTCGTGAAGCTTTTTCTCAAACCGGTTGCAGAGGTTCGCCAGGTCGTTGGCCGCCTGGGCGTCTTCCGCCGCGCCGGTCTTCTGAGCCTTTTCGGTGAGTTCCTTCAGCTCCCCTTCCTGCACCTGTTTAAGCTTGATCTTCCCCGCCATGATATACAGGCAAAGCTCCTTATAGTAGGCGAGGTTCATCTCATACATCTTATCCAGCATGGCCGAATCCTTAAGCAGCTGAATCTGGTGGCCTTCCAGGGCCTTTACAATTTGGTCGATATTGGCTTCCGCCTTGTTGTAGCGGGTCTTCATCGCCTCCAGCTTGTTGCCCTGCCGCTTAAAGAAGCCGAGGAAGCCCTTTTGTTCCTCTTCATCTTCAAAGCCTTTCAGCTCGGTGACAACATTGGCCAGCATATCCCCTACTTCGCCCAGGTCTTTGGTCCGGACGCTGGAGAGCATCGAATCGGAGAAATCCGCGACCTTTTTCTGGGCCCCGGCTCCGTAGTTGGAAACAATGGTAGAATCCTTCAGATTGATCTTCGGCACAAACTCCTCGATCATCTTTTTATCCTTTTCCGACAATACCACCTGGGGGACTTCCGGGTCGGGGGTTTTCTCAAGGGCCGGAGCCTCAGGGGCCGCAGGGGTCTCCTCGGGGAGATCAAGGGTCAGCGAGATATTATCAAAAGAATCGCTCATACTGTTTTCCTGCCTTTCTTATAGGTGAAGTTCCGGTTCGTAGGATTCCGGTTCATCCTCCTTCTGAGGCGCCTGAGCGCCCTTGTCAGAGGTTTTTCCCTGTTTTTGGGGTTCTTTATCCTCCATATTGGGGAAGTCGTCCATCAGGCCCTCCTGGGCCATCATCGACTGAAGGACCGAGATGTCGGCCGACAGGTCCATATATTCATTTTCCATCAGATCATCCAAGAGATTATGGAAAGCAAGGTCGATGTTATCCAGGGCTGAAAGGATTTCCTCCATCGTCTTCTGTTCGCTCTCCAGGCCGGTGTCCTGCCGGTCCAGCTTATAATAAGCCTCGCACAGCTTGAGGGTCGTGGGGAGGTAATAGGAGATAAACTTGCGGATAGCGGGGAGTTTATCGGGATGGTCCGCCACATAAGCAAAAATCTGCTGGCAGACCTTTTCCAGCGAATCCAGTTTGTCGCTGATCTCCTCGTCGGGCAGGTCGTTGTTGATTTCGCGAATCCGGCGGATATAGCCGCTGCCCTCCTTGACCATCTTCGCGAGAGCCGCTTTCTGGGGATCTTCGGCCTGTTCCCGGGCCTTTTTCTCCTCTTCTGCCCTCTCCTGCCGGCTTTCCAGATAGCGGGTGTATATGTCATCGGTCAGCATCAGACAGGTTTTGGTCTCGTCCAGATGTCCCTGGGGAAGGAGCTTTAAATCCAGCATCTTCTCAACAATCCGCAGCACCTTTTTCTCTTCCAGCTTCAGGCGCTCGGCGATTTCGCTGAGCTTGCAGAAATCCCGGCCTTTCAGGTAGAGCCAGACCTTCCGCATCCGGTTTTTGCCGGCCAGTTTAACCGCCCCGGCAATTCCCGCCGCCCCGCAAACGGCGGTGAAGGCGGTAAAGCCGATCAGAAGGGCAAAATACTCCCCAAAGGTATAAACGTTGCCGACCAGGAAATCCAGTCCCAGCCCCAATAAAGTCATCAGCCCGCAAAAAGCGCCAAACAGCCCCAAACCGGCCGCCGCAATGGCGCCGCCCCGCTTCCAGCGGGGTTCCCGGGCGATCACCTTTCCCCGGTAAGGGCCCTCGCTTTCCCGGCGACTCCAGTTCCAGCTCTGGGACTGGCCGCTGGGAATATTCCAGCTGCGGGTCCGGCTGTAACTCTGGGGACGGCCGGGGGTTTTCCAGCTGCCGGACCCGGAAGGAGGCGGAGGAGGAGTTTGCTGTCCCATCCCGCCCCGGTATCCGCCCGAGGGAGGAGCCTGCCTCTGCCGGTTATAGGGCCCGCTCTGACGCCCTGGATTTCGAGAGCCGGAAAAGGTATCAAAAATATCTTCCCCGGCACGGGAAAAAGAGTCCTTAATCTCTGTCCCCAGGTTGCGCAGTTCCTGGGAATCGAGGACGTCCCGCACCGTTCTATCGATCCTCCATAAGAGATCGTTTATATCATTTTGAGCCAACTTGTAGCACTTCCTCGTATCATCGAATGTTTGGAAATTCTATCGGCCCGCCTGCCAGAGAGCATACGGGCAGGATATTGTATTTATTATATCGCCTTTACAAAAATTCCGCAAGGGCTCTCTCACTATATGGGAAAAATTAATCTTTTTTTAAAGTTTACCGGTGGATTTCCGCCCTTGACAGAGTCCGTCGGATATGGTATTGTAAAAAGGTATCCTGACACTGAAATCGGATTTGAGGTAGAAGGTTCGGCAGCGTAGAATAAAGTCCCACTGGCCGTACCTTACCTTGGGTACGGCCTTTATTGGCTTACCGGCCGTTAGTTTTTCTGCGCGGCCGCAAAAGGGAAAGCCCAAGGGAATTAGCATCCTCAGGGCCTTTTCCCAAATCAAAACCCATCAAATTTCGGAGGTGTTTTCTAATGGAAAACAGAATTGCTGTCATCGGCATCGTTGTCGAAAACATGGACGCGGTGGAAGAGTTGAATGAAATCCTTCACCAGTACCGCAACGCCATCATCGGACGGATGGGTATTCCCTACCGCCAGAAAAACATGAGCATCATCTCCATCGCGGTGGACGCGCCCCAGGACGTGATCTCTGCCCTGTCCGGCAAGATCGGCAAACTGCCGGGGGTCAGCTCCAAGACCGCTTACGCTGGCGCATGAGCAAAGCATCCGAACTGGCACGCCGCCTCATCCGGGAACACGACCTCCCGGATGAGGGGCTGTATACCCTGATTGCCGAACGGGACGCTGAAAGCCGAGCCGCCCTCAAAGAGGCGGCCGGCGACCTCGCCCGGTCGATTTATGGGCGGAAGATCTTCATCCGGGGGCTGATTGAGTTTACCAACTACTGTAAAAACAACTGCCTCTACTGCGGCATCCGCCGAGGAAACCAGAAGGCCGACCGCTACCGTCTGACCCAAGAGGAAATTCTCGCCTGTTGTGAGGCGGGATATGGTCTGGGATTTCGGACCTTTGTCCTCCAAGGAGGGGAAGACCCCTACTTCACCGACGAGCGGCTGTGCGCCATCACGGCGGCCATCCGGGAGCGTTTTCCCGACTGCGCCATCACCCTCTCCTGCGGCGAACGAAGCCGGGAGAGCTACGAGCGTCTCTGGCAGGCGGGTGCCAACCGCTATCTGCTCCGCCATGAAACCGCCTCTAAAAGCCATTATCAGAAGCTCCACCCGCCGGAAATGTCCTGGGACAACCGGGTGCAGTGCCTTTACACCCTGCGGGAGATCGGCTATCAGGTGGGCTGCGGCATGATGGTCGGGTCCCCCTTTCAAACGACCGAAGATTTGGTGGCTGACCTGCGGTTTATGCAGAAGCTCCGCCCCCATATGGTGGGCATGGGGCCGTTTATCGCCCACAAGGATACCCCCTTCCGGGACCGGGAAAGCGGATCGGTGGAACTGACCCTCTACCTGCTGTCGATAATCCGGCTGATGATGCCGAAGGTTTTGCTCCCCGCCACCACTGCCCTTGGGACAGCCATGCAAGGCGGCCGGGAAGAAGGCATCCTCTGCGGCGCAAACGTCATCATGCCAAACCTTTCTCCCCCATCGGCCCGGGATAAATATATGCTCTATGACAACAAGCTCAGAAGCGGCGCCGAAGCCGCCGAAAACATCGCGAATCTGCGGGAAAATCTCATGAAAGTCGGTTACGACATCGCGGTGGACCGGGGAGACAGCCTGGTCCTTTAAGTAAAGAGCGCCCTATAGATGGAAATTTTTACCTTTTGTTATCCAATGGTTTGCCGCCTGGCGGCCATTTCATAAAAATTATAACACTGACGGGAAAGAATTCTCTGACCCACAAGAAAGGAAGCGTTTACCCATGTACAATCCCAAATCGCTCAAAGCAGAAGAATTTATCTGCCATGAAGAGATCGTCGATACCCTGCAATATGCCGAGGAAAATAAAAATAACCTCCCGCTGATTGACTCGATTCTCGAGAAGGCCCGGGAATGTAA
This sequence comes from uncultured Clostridia bacterium, assembly GCA_944387995.1. Classification (GTDB taxonomy): domain Bacteria; phylum Bacillota; class Clostridia; order Oscillospirales; family Ruminococcaceae; genus Faecivivens. The sequence continues at coordinate 8,340 of CALXHB010000033.1, forward strand.
AGGCCTCACCCACCGGGAAGCCTCGGTTCTGCTGGCCTGTGAAGACGAAAGCCGGATCAACATCATGTACGACCTGGCCGAGGAGATCAAAAAGAAATTCTACGGCAACCGGATCGTCATCTTTGCCCCACTATATCTCTCCAACTACTGCGTCAACGGATGTACCTACTGCCCCTACCATCAGAAAAACAAACACATCGCCCGTAAAAAACTGACCCAGGAAGAGGTGCGGGACGAGGTTATCGCATTGCAGGATATGGGCCACAAACGACTGGCCATCGAAGCAGGCGAGGACCCGGTCAACAACCCCATCGAATACATCCTCGAATGTATCCACACCATTTACTCCATTAAACATAAAAACGGCGCCATCCGCCGGGTAAATGTCAACATCGCGGCTACCACCGTCGAGAACTACCGCAAATTAAAGGAAGCCGGCATCGGCACCTACATCCTCTTCCAGGAGACCTATCACAAAGAAAGCTATGAAGCCCTCCATCCCACCGGACCGAAGCACAACTACGCCTATCACACCGAGGCCATGGACCGGGCAATGGAAGGCGGCATCGACGACGTCGGCCTGGGGGTTCTGTTCGGGCTGGAGATGTACAAATACGAGTTCGCCGGCCTTTTGATGCACGCCGAACATCTGGAGGCAGTCCATGGCGTCGGCCCCCACACCATCAGTGTGCCCCGTTTGAAACACGCCGACGACATCAACCCCGATGACTTCGACAACGGCATCAGCGACGATATCTTTGCTAAACTCTGCGCCCTCATCCGGATTGCGGTACCCTACACCGGCATGATCATCTCCACCCGCGAAAACCAGGCGGTTCGGGAAAAGGTCATCCGTCTGGGTGTCTCCCAGATCAGCGGCGGCTCCCGTACCTCGGTCGGCGGTTATACTGAAGCGGAACGGCCCACCGATACCGAGCAGTTCGATGTATCCGACCAGCGGACCCTGGACGAAGTGGTTCGTTGGCTGATGGAGATGGGTTATATTCCCTCCTTCTGCACCGCCTGCTATCGGGAAGGGCGGACTGGCGACCGGTTTATGAGCCTGTGCAAGAGCGGCCAGATTCAGAACTGCTGCCATCCCAACGCCCTGATGACGTTGAAAGAATACTTAATGGACTACGCCTCTGAAGAGACCCGCAAAATTGGCGAGGCTCTGATTCAGGCGGAACTGCAAAACATCCCCAAGGAGAAGGTGCGGGATATCTGCGCCGATCATCTGCAAAAAATTGAAGAAGGAATCCGGGATTTCCGGTTTTGATAAAAGAAGAGAAGGGCGGCAAACAGAGAAAAGCCGCCCTTTTCTAAAATTGTTTCGGGTATGGTTTACAGCTCCTTTAGAGCTAGACAACCCTATCCATGACCCAAAAGGAGGACATTTTTATGGGACTGAATGCCACACCATCGGCTGAACGGCTGCACATCGGCTTCTTCGGCGCTCGCAACGCAGGCAAATCCAGCGTGGTCAACGCGGTTACCGGCCAGCAGATGTCGGTCGTCTCGGACGTCAAAGGAACCACCACGGACCCGGTCACCAAATCCATGGAACTGCTTCCCCTAGGACCGGTGGTCATCATCGACACCCCCGGTTTTGACGATCTGGGCGCTTTGGGAGAACTGCGGGTCAAACGCACCCGGCAGATTTTAAACCGGGCCGACTGCGCGGTACTGGTGGTCGACGGAACCATTGGAATGTCCGACGCCGACCGGGAAATGGTGGAGCTGTTTAAACAGAAATCCATCCCCTATCTGATTGTATTCAACAAAAAAGACCTTTCTGCTCCGGTGGAAATGCCGGAAGGCGCGGTCCAGGTCAGCGCCACCACCGGCGAAGGAATCGAGCAGCTGAAGGACCGAATTGGCGGACTGATTTCCACCGACGGGCCCTCTATCCGGCTGGTGGGAGATGTCATCCACCCGGGCGAATGTATCGTCCTGGTCATTCCCATCGACTCCTCGGCCCCCAAAGGCCGTCTGATTCTCCCCCAGCAGCAGGCAATCCGAGACATTCTCGAATCCGGGGCCTCTGCTCTGGTGACTCGGGAATTGGAGCTGGCCGACACCCTCAAAAAGCTCCAAGAACCGCCCGCCCTGGTCATCACCGACAGCCAGGCCTTTAAACAGGTGGATGCGGTGACCCCGAAAGAAATTCCTTTAACCTCCTTCTCCATTCTAATGGCCCGGTATAAAGGATTCCTCACCCAAGCAGTGGAAGGTGTCGCGGCCATCGACCGGCTGCAGGAGGAAGACAAGGTGCTGATCTCGGAGGGATGCACCCATCACCGGCAGTGCGAAGACATTGGAACGGTAAAGATTCCGAACTGGCTGCGGAAATACACAGGCAAAGAGCTGGTTTTTGAAACCAGTTCCGGTCTCGGTTTCCCGGAGGATCTTTCTCCTTATCAGTTGGTGATTCACTGCGGAGGCTGCATGCTAAACAGCCGAGAGATGATTTACCGGCAGAAATGCGCCGCTGACGCAGGCGTTCCCTTTACCAACTACGGCATCACCATTGCCTATGTAAACGGTATTCTGCGGCGGAGCCTCGGTATTTTCCCGGATCTGCTGGCTAAACTACCGAAAGGCGAATAATGAATAAACACCGGTGTTCATAAGTAAATGAGCACCGGTGTTTTATGATACAAAACACGTATAAGCAAAAATCCCTTCCTGGAATCAGGAAGGGATTTTTTCATCTGTACCGGCGCCGCTCTATCTTCCCAGGCCGTCTCCAGCCAAGTATTTTCGACACTGATGAGCTTAACTTCTGTGTTCGGTATGGGAACAGGTGTGACCTCATCGCCATTAGCACCAGTTATTCGAGGTTTGTAACCTCAAAATTGAACAAAGATCATGCTTTAGAGAAACCACATAACGTATGGTCAAGCCCTCGACCGATTAGTACCTGCAAGCTACACGCCTCACGGCGCTTCCACTTTAGGCCTATCAACCTTGTAGTCTTCAAGGGGTCTTACCTGATTAACTCAGTGGGATATCTTATCTTAAGGCCGGCTTCACGCTTAGATGCTTTCAGCGTTTATCCGTTCCGCACATAGCTACCCAGCCGTGCCACTGGCGTGACAACTGGTGCACCAGAGGTGCGTCCATCCCGGTCCTCTCGTACTAGGGACAGCTCCTTTCA
>CALXHB010000034.1 GCA_944387995.1 uncultured Clostridia bacterium
GGGGACCGATGCGGTACCGAGATGCCTCCGAACGGACCATCCGCACCGCCCGGGCGGCGTCAACCCCCGCCTCCTTGGAAGTCCAGGGGTTGTGATTGGTGCGGTTGAGCAGCAAAAAGCACTGGTAACCCAACTCGTTTAGGTCCAGCCCCACCTGCCAGCCTTTGACACAGGCGGAACCGTGGTCACCGCCGGCGCAGAGGATAACCGCTCCCTTGGGGGTCACATCCGGCGGCAGGAGCATCTCAAACAGGTATGGCCGGAAATCAGGGTCATGGTTAAAGCGGAAAGAAGAGTTGTCGGTGTAGTCGGTCTCCGCCGGCATCTTTCCCTCGTCCCACAGATAATGGCGGGGCTGGGGGGCGGCCACGGGTTTGGTTTTATCCAGAAGCGCCGCAAAAGCTTGGATTTTGCCATCGGTCTGATCGTTATAAGGGGTATGTTCAATCTCTTCCGCCAGCTTAAACAGTTCCAGCACCTGCTGCCGGGGGTAGTTCAAACAGTCCTCAAACACCGGGATGGCGCGGTGCTTAACCGGTCCGAAAGCGTTCAAAACCGGTTCCATCTTCTTCATCTGTTCTTCCAGGTTGGTCCAATCGGGCATTTCGGTTCCTCCTTTTGATCTTTACTGTATATTTATTTTTATTATACCAAATCTTCTCTTTTTCTGCAACAAATATATTTGTTTTATACGATTAATGGAAAAATATCCGCAAAAAAAGACCTGCCACACTCTCAAGGAGCCTGCGACAGGTCTTTTTTCTTATTCTCCGTTAAATTCACCGTTGGGCTGAAGCTCCACAATCGAATAGTCCCCCAGCGGAATCTCATAAACCGCTGTACTGCCGTCCGAAAGGGTCACTTCCACCTCCCAGTCGCCATCTACCGTCCACTCTTCTCGGGAGAGGTCCAACTGGATAGAACTGCCGGCGGCCCAATCTTCACCGCTGAGCACCTCAAAGCTCCAGTATTCGCTCCCCGCCTCCCGGATTCGCAGGGCGGTCACATCGGTATCCAGGCCGTTGCAAAGGATCACCGTGTGGGTGTTTGGGTCTTCGCTCTCGGTACTGACGGAAGAGGAGTCCGACGTCCCGGACGAATCGGAGGATTCTCCGGAATCGGAAGAGCCTTCCGGCTGGGAAGAACTGCCCTCTGCTTCGGTACCGCTGGAGCTGTTCTCCGACACCGTCTCGCTGGAACTGCCCTCCGGCTGACTATTTTCGTTTTCATTTCCGCAGGCGGTAAGCCCCACTGCCGCAATCAGCGCCAGGAGCCCCGCCAGTATTTTCCGATACATATCCATCATCCCTTCGTTACAGGTTACATGCGGATATTTTATTATACCACATTTTCCTCCGGGAGGCAACGGAAAGGGAAAATTGTTGATAGAATAAAATTTCATAATTTGTCCTTCCAATATTTGCAAACTGTCGGAAAAAGGTGTATAATGTCTGTGTAAAGTTTCAGTAACCGGACAATATCCGGCGGTCCTCTGTGGCGTTTTTTTACCTGGGCTGTTGCCAGGCAAAAAAATTCCATAGGGTTTCACAACTCCTCTGTGAATGGATAACCATTCACCGTTAGAAAGCGGGTATGAGAAAAAATGGCAACAGCAGTCAAAAAAACCAAATCCATGAACATGACAGAAGGCACCATATGGAAACAGCTGATCTATTTTGCCTTCCCTCTGCTCATCGGCAACCTCTTTCAACAGCTGTACAACACTGTGGACTCGGTCGTCGTCGGCAACTTTGTCTCCACCGAAGCGCTGGCCGCCGTCGGTTCGGTCACCCCGATTATCAATATGCTGGTTGGCTTTTTCTCCGGCCTTGCCACCGGCGCAGGCGTTGTCATCAGCCAGTTCTTCGGGGCGCAAAACCGGACAATGCTTCACAAATCGGTCCACACAACCCTGCTGATGACGGTAGGGTTGGGAATTATCTTCACCTTTGTCGGCATTTTTATGACCCCCTTTATGCTCAACCTGATGTCCACGCCTGAGGATGTATTTGACGGCGCAGCCCTCTACCTCAAGATTTACTTTGGCGGTGTCATGGGGCTCATGCTCTACAACATGGCCTCCGGTATCCTGCGGGCTGTAGGCGACTCCAAGCGACCGCTTTATTTCCTGATTCTCTCTTCCCTGCTAAACGTTGTGCTGGACCTCGCGTTTGTCCTGCTGTTCAAGATGGGCATTGCCGGCGTCGCTATCGCCACCATCATTGCGCAGTTTATTTCGGCGTTCCTGCTGCTGGTGGTACTGGCCCGGAGCGACGAAGATTACAAACTGGTGCTTAGAGATCTGAAGATTGACCCGGAAATTCTGAAAAAGGTCATCCGTATCGGCCTTCCGGCAGGTCTTCAGATGGCGGTCACCTCTTTCTCCAACGTTTTCGTCCAGTCTTACATCAACCGGTTCGGCTCCGCCTGCATGGCCGGCTGGACCTCCTACTCCAAGATTGACCAGTTTGTTCTGCTGCCGATGCAGAGCCTGTCGCTCTCTGCAACCACCTTTGTCGGCCAGAACCTCGGCGCCGGAAACCTGGCCCGGGCGAAAAAAGGCACCCGGGTTTCGCTGGTCCTGTCGGTGGCCATTACCGCCCTGCTGACCGTCCTGCTCATTGCCTTCTCCTCTCAGCTGCTGATGCTCTTTAACCAGGACCCGGAGGTGCTGAAATACGGCAACATCTTCATCCGCTACCTTGGGCCGTTCTACGTGATCTGCTGTGCCAACCAGATCTTCGCTGGTTCTCTCCGCGGCGCCGGAGACGCCACCGGACCGATGATTATTATGCTGCTGAGTTTCGTCGTCTTCCGTCAGATCTACCTCTTTATCGGAACGATGTTCATCGACTCGATTATCTTCGTCGGGCTGGGCTACCCGGTCGGCTGGGTCGTATGCAGTATCGGGATGGCGTTCCATTATTTCCGCGGCAGGTGGGAAAAGGATTACCAGATTACCAAATAACCTGTGGGGCCGGAGAAATCCTCCGGCCTTTTAATTTGCCTTTTTCCGGGAAATATGGTATCATATCCCCGGAAACCATAGTAGAGAAAGGAAGTTTACGATGAAAGAAGTACAGATTGGGGCTAAATACACCCTCTCCACCACCGTCACGGCGGATAAACTCGCCTGTTCGATGAAGAGCGGCGAACTGCCGGTCTTCGCTACTCCGGCCATGGCCGCGCTGATGGAGGAAACCTCCGCGGCCCTGCTCAAGCAGTTTTTGGATGAAGGGGAAACTTCGGTGGGCACCGCGTTAGAGCTGGCCCACTCGGCCGCTACCCCCGAAGGGCTGACGGTCACCGCCGAGGCCACCATCACCGCAGTCGACCGTCGGAAGGTCAGCTTCCAGGTGGTAGTCCGCGACCCGGTGGAGGAGATCGGCCAGGCAAACCACGACCGATTTGTGGTAAACGCCGATAAATTCCTCGAAAAGGCCAACCGCAAAAAAGGATAATGCTTCTTTGTCCATCCTGTCTGGGGTTACCCAGGCAGGTTTTTTTTGCAATTTTTTCCAAACCGGCGAAAGATTTGCTCCGTTTCCCTGTGTATAGGGGTAGAAAGGAGTGGTCCCCTATGAAAAAAGGTTTTACTTTGGTACTCGCGGGGCTATTCACCGCGGGAATCTTCACCGGATGCATCGGAAATGAATCCAGCAGTGACGAATCGGAAGTCCGTGAGGCCAAACCAGTCATCTACCTCTATCCTCAAACTGTAACCGAGGTTTCGGTTCAGCTGGACTTCGACGGCGATTTGACCACAACCTACCCTGCCTACAACGGCGGCTGGGAGGTGACCGCCTACCCCGGCGGTACCCTTCTAAACCACGCCGATGGGCGGGAGTACAGCTACCTCTTCTGGGAGGGAGACAGCGACACCCAGTACGACCTATCGGAGGGATGGTGTGTTCCGGGGGACGAGACGGCGGCGTTTTTGCAGGATACCCTCTCCCAAATTGGCCTTACCCCAAAAGAGTACAACGAGTTTATCGTCTACTGGCTGCCGATGATGGAAGAAAATGCCTACAATCTCATTACCTTCCAAGGGGACGCCTACACCGACTCGGCTCCCCTCACCATCTTCCCTGAACCGGAGAGTCTCCTGCGGGTGTTCATGGCCTGGATGCCACTGGATAGCCCAGTGGAAATTGACCCTCCGGAAATCGAAAGCTTTGAACGGAACGGATTCACCGTCGTCGAATGGGGCGGCGCAGAAATTGGAAAGGAGCATGTACGATGAAAAAACGGAATGGAAAGAAGCTGGGCTGCCTGCTGGCAGCAGGATTGATGATGGTTAGTCTGACCGGCTGCGAAGACTTTTGGGGGTGGGGCGATGCTTGCGACGACACCTACTCTGTCTCAAAACCGATCATCTACCTCTACCCTGAAACCGTGACGGAGGTTTCGGTTCAGCTGGATTTCGACGGCGACCTGACCACCACCTACCCCGCCTACAACGGCGGATGGGAGGTGACCGCCTACCCCGGCGGTACCCTTCTAAACCACGCCGATGGAAAAGAGTACAGTTACCTCTTCTGGGAGGGAGACAGCGACACCCAGTACGACCTGTCGGAGGGATGGTGTGTCCCGGGAGACGAGACAGCGGCGTTTTTGCAGGATACCCTCTCCCAAATCGGTCTCACCCCGAAAGAGTATAACGAGTTTATCGTCTACTGGCTGCCGATGATGGAAGAAAATCCCTATAACCTCATCACCTTCCAGGGGGACGCCTACACCGACTCGGCTCCCCTCACCATCTCCCCCGAACCGGAAAGCCTCCTGCGGGTGTTCATGGCCTGGATGCCGCTGGAAAGCCCGGTGGAGATTGACCCGCCGGAGATCGAGAGCTTTAAGCGGAATGGATTCACCGTCGTCGAATGGGGCGGCGCGGAAATCGAAAATGTCCAGTAAATTAAAAAAACCGGTGGCCGCCGCAGAAAATCCCTGCCGGACAGCCACCGGTTTTATTGTTTTCATTCTTCTTCCGGCAGCAGCCGCTTGGTCAGCGGAGCCAGAGCCCGGGTGAACAGCTTGACCATGTTCCCCACCAGCAGAGCGGAGAAAACGGTACCCTCCCGTACGCCCGAAAGTTTGCGGAGGAAGACCAGGCAGATAACCCCAGCAATTACCGTCATACTGATATCCGACAGGACCCGGATACCGCCATATTCCTTTTTGACAGCCTTGACCACTGCCCGGACGAAAGCGTCGCCCGGCAGCATGACAACGTCGGCGATAACCTCCAGATAGGCACCAAAGGCGAAGATGCAGCAGCCCACAATCAGCGAAGCCAACTGAAACGGATAGCTGGTGGGATGGAGCGCCTGCAGGCAGAACATCGAAAGGTCAATTCCATACCCAAAGCAGAATGAAATAACAATTTCAATGCCCAGCTGAACCTTGTCGGCTTCCTTGCGGTCAATCAGAAACTGCAATAAAATCAGCAGGAGAATGAAAATCACAACCCAAGTTCCCATCGACAGAACCGGAATCACCAGCGACAGGATATAAGGAATTCCCGAAATGGGCGATGTCCCCAGGTTGGCCCGGGTTACAAACGCCACTCCAAAGGCGTTGAACACAAGACCCAAGATGAAGATAACATAGCGTTTTACAGTATCTTTCTGTTTCAAGTAACTTCCTCCTAATATACAACTTGTTGTATATATGTCCAACAGAAAACTTCTCGGACGCCGGTTCCCCAGAGGTCCTTAAAGATCCTGTACAATTTTCTCCAGCAATCCCGCCAGAGTCTGTTTTTCCTCTTCACTCAATCCCCGCAGCAGATGGGTGCCCACCTGACTGCCCAGCTTTTTTAACTCATCGCAGGTAGCCTGGCCGGATTCAGTCAGATAAATCTGCCGGGCTCGGGCATCCTTTTCGGAAACCACCACGTATAAAAGATCTTTTTCTTTCATCCGCTCGACGATGTTCCGGGCTGCCTGGTGGGAAATCTTCAGATAATCCTTTAGGTCCAGCACCAGCGCACCGGGGTGCTTATCAAAATACAAGAGGGAATTGGACTGGTTGGAGGTGAGGTTATACCGCTTCAGATCGTCGTCCCGGCCGTTCATCAGGTGGTTGCCGATCTTCCGGATGGTTCGTTCAATCCAGAAATCTCTATCCATATCTCGATCCATTTTCCCACCTCCCAAAATACAATGGGTTGTACATTTGCTATTTTACCACGCTCCTTCTCCCTTGTCAAGATTTTTTTCGATTAAATTCGATTTTTTTAGAAAAAGGCCTTGACAAATTGGAACCGATACGTTATAATAATTAGGTCGCTGTTATGGCTCAGGTGGTAGAGCACGTCCTTGGTAAGGACGAGGTCACCAGTTCGAATCTGGTTAACAGCTCCAGATTTCCCGCTGTCCCCCTTCGGACGGCGGGAAATAAAAAAAGAAAATCTGAAAAAGCTCTTGACAAAAGTTCTTTTTCATGATATAATATAAAAGCTTTAGGAAATCTAAAGACGCTGTTATGGCTCAGGTGGTAGAGCACGTCCTTGGTAAGGACGAGGTCACCAGTTCGAATCTGGTTAACAGCTCCAAAACACCCGTTTTCCAGATGGAACGCGGGTGTTTTCTTTTACCTAAAAGAAGCCTGTCCCTTCCCCGCGGAAAGGACAGGCCTTTTTCCTTTTATCCTAGAAATCCAAGATCTTCCAGCCATTCGGCTGCCAGTTCCGCCCAGCGGGCGGTATGAGGAACGTTTTCCACCTCATGCTTGCCGTCATATAGGCCTTGGCCGTGGGCCCCTCCCTGGAAAAGATGGAGGGCAAAGGGAATCCCGAACATCGTCAGCTTCTCTGCAAACCCCATCACTGCCCGGGGATCGTCCGACAGGGTCTCCATCAGGAAAAAGGGCGGACAGTCGGGCTTTAGATTGCAGCTGGGCGACATGGCCGCCAGCTCCCGCTGACGCTCCAGGTTAAACCCAAGGGCACTGGCCGGCATCGCCGCGCCATCAAAGGAGCCGTACAGCTCCAGGGCGGCATCCGGCCGGGAAGAAACCCGCTCCACCGGGTCTTGGGCGTCCGGGTCTCCCCCGTCAAAATGGGTCGCCACCTCGCCGGTCAGCATCCCTCCGGCGGAAAAGCCCCCAAAGGCGATTTTGTCCGGCAGAATGTTATACTTTGCAGCGTTGGCCCGCAGATACCGCACCGCCCGGCAACCATCCCGGCAGGAATCGGCGTCGGTATAGGGGTCCACCCGGTAGTCGAGAATCGCGGTGTGGAACCCTTTTTGGTAAAAGTAGTCGGCCACCGGCTGGGCCTCGTTGTAGCTCTTAAACATATGGGCGCCGCCGGCTGCAATAATAAAGCTGCCCACCGGTTTGGGCTGAGGAGGATAAACGGCGAGGCGGGGAGATTTCTGATCCAGCGCCGGGTCAAAATTGGGGCAGTGGCCGTCCCAGAGGTCGACAATCTCAATCCCCCGCTTCTCCAATCCCGCAAGCATTTCTTCCCAGCTGCGAAAACGTTCTTCCCGCAGCGTTTTAAAGAATTCCATCATTTTTTCGTCGGGCATGATTTTACACCATTCCTTTCCAGATGATAGCAGAAAGCGCCCCTGTGACGACACAGAGGCGCTTTTTCGATCCGATTATTTTCTCGGTTCCAGGAAGCCCTCTCTCGGGGTGACGCCAAAGGCATCGGCCAGAATCCAGAGCTGTTCGTCGGTGATGGTCTGAAGAATCGGCTTGTTCATGATCTTTACATAGATCTCTGCCGCCTTTTCCACCGTCTCCACCAGGCCGAACGCCTCGTCCAGGGTCTTACCGGTGCCGAAGATGCCGTGCATTCCCCAGACGCAGAGACGGTATTCCTTCATCTTCTCTGCGGTGGCAATACCGATTTCATCGTTGCCGCAGAGCATCCAGGGCAGCACGCCGACGCCGTCCGGGAAGACTACCAGACATTCGGTGCACATCTGCCAGAGGGTGCGGGTAAATTCCCGTTCATCCAACGAGTGGACAAAGGTCATCGCGATGACGTTGGTGCAGTGGGTGTGGAGGACCACCCGGTGCTCCGGGTCCACCGACAGCCGGGAGATGTGGCTGCGGAAATGGGCCGGCAGTTCGGAAGTGGGCCGTCCGCCGTCGGCGTAGCCCCACAGCAGCTCGACCGACTGGCCGTCTGCCGAAACCCGCATGATGCCCAGGTTGTTTTCCGGGTCGTCATAGACGTTCTTGAAATACTTGCCGGTGCCGGTGACGATGAAATAACGGCCGGCTAAGGGGGATGCGTCAAAGTTGGTGGGAATATTGCGGATGACCTTGTAGACATCGAGATAAGGGGTCAGTTCTTCCTCTTTGAGAATGTAGGAGAGGTTGCCACCGTTGCGCTCGTCCCAGCCGAGACGGTACATATTCTGGAGCAGTTTGCGGACTTCCGTCAGGAAGGGCGCAGTCATGATGTCTTTCATAAGGATACTTCCTTTCTGTCATACAGATTTAAGCCTTTTTCCGGCAACTCGGTACAATATAAGATAAGATACAATGGTATAACTGACACTGCCGACTGGACCACTCGCCCATCATAGTCAATCAGGAGTTTAGGGTCCACCCCTTTTTAAAGGGGTGGCGGAAGTGCAGAGGGCGGAGCTCTCTGCCAGGAACTCACCTATAATGGAAACCAACTTTTCACAGTTGCATACACCAAAGGTTACCCGTCGCGCAGCGACCATCTATTACTAAAAAGACTTTTATGAACGCTTGGAAAGGACGTCTTTCTCGTACTGACGGACTTCCTTCAGCCAGCCTTCCCGAACCGGTACGCCCTCTTTGAGGCAGTAATAATCCCAAACGGCGGCGAAGGGATAGGATTTCAGCTCTTCCATCATCGCCAGACGGCCGGTGTAATCCCCTTCCAGTTCCATCTTCAGCAGATCGGCGGTGGGTTCCAGATGGGCAATCAGCAGCGCCCGCTGCATATTCCGGGTGCCGATGGCCCAAGCGGCCAGGCGGTTGATCGAACCGTCGAAGAAGTCCAGCCCGATGTGGGTGCGGTCTAAGAGTCCGGGACGGACCAGGGCATGGGCGATGTTCTGCAGCTCATCATCCAGAACGACCACATGGTCGGAGTCCCAGCGGACCGGACGGGAGACGTGGAGCAGCAGCTCCTTGGTGTAAAGGAGGACCGAGCTGATCTTATCGGAGATCACCTCAGTGGGATGGAAATGGCCAGCGTCCAGGCAGACCAGTTTGCCCCGAGAGACGGCGTAACCCATGCAGAACTCGTTGCTGCCGACGGTGTAGCTTTCAGCGCCGATGCCGAAGACCTTGGACTCGACAGCGTTGAGGTTTGCCTCTTCGTCGATCTCCCCGGCGAATACCCGGTCGAGACCTTCCATCATCCGGCGGCGAGGGCCTTCCCGGTCGACGGGGGTGTCCTTATAGCCATCGGGGAACCAGTAGTTGGTAACGCACTGTTTACCCAGCGACCGTCCGAAATACTCGGCGATCTTGCGGGAGCGGATGCAGTGCTCCACCCAGAAGTCCTGGACCGCTTTATCGGCAGAGGAGATGGTGAAGCCGGAGTCGGCCATCGGATGGGAGAAGCAGGTGGGGTTAAAGTCCAGGCCAATGCCCAGCTTTTTCGCCCACTGGACCCAACTCTCAAAATGGCGGGGTTCCAGTTCGTTTAAGTCGACCTTTTCGTCGGTGTCGGCATAGATGGCGTGGAGGTTAAACTTCTTGGTGCCGGGGATCAGGCTCATCGCCTTTTCGGCGTCGGCCCGCAGTTCGTCCACATTCCGAGCGGCGCCGGGATAGTGGCCGGTGACCTGGATGCCGCCCGAAAGGGCGTTGTCCTTAAAGAGGAAGCCGGCGATGTCGTCGCCCTGCCAGCAGTTGATCGAAACGGGCACCGATTTGACCTTTTCAATGGCGGCGTCGGTGTCGACCCCAATTTCGGCGTAGGCTTCTTTAGCCAGTTCGTAAGCTTTCAGGATGGATTCTTCGCGCATGGTGACAGTCCTTTCTGTATAGAAATGAATGAATCTTCAGTTTTATTATAAAGGCAGTTTGCGAACGGTTACCCTTCCCCGGTTCCCACAAAACCGGGGAGGATGTTTTCCGTCGTAAGCCAGCGGGCAGCGGTGGGCATTCCCACAATAGCTCCCCGTTTATCTGCCGATGGCTTTAAGAAAAGCGCCGTAATGGGCGTCCCAATCCGCTGGGGACTGGGGGGTATAGGTCTTTAAGGGGGTGGAATCCCGGATTACCTTCCGGGCCTCCCAGAGGTCCTTAATCTCGCCCAGGGCGATCAGCTGCACCGCGGCGTTGCCGGTGACGGTCGCTTCCGCAGGGCCTGCCAGCACCCGCACCCCACAGGCGTCCGCCGTCATCCGGCAGAGAAGGCCGTCTTTGATGCCCCCGCCGAGGATGTGGATGGTGTGATAATGCTTACCAGTGATCTTTTGGAGGTTCTCAAAGGTGTATTTGTACTTCATCGCCAGACTCTCGTAGATGCAGCGCATAATCTCACCCCGGGTCTCCGGCACATGTTGGCCGGTGCGGCGGCAGTAGGCCACCACGTTGCCCGGCAGATCGCCGGGACCCTCAAATTCGGGGGCGTCCACGTCGACGAAGGACTGGAAGGGGGTGCTTGCCAGGGCTTCCTGTTCCAGCTGGTTAAAGGAGACGTCCTCCCCTTCCCGCTTCCACTGGCGGCGGGACTCCTGGATGAGCCAAAGCCCCATGATATTCTTGAGCAGCCGGGTGGTGGAGGCGTAACCGCCCTCGTTGGTGAAGTTGAGGGCTTCACTCTCGGGGGTTAGAACCGGAGAATCGGTCTCGGTGCCGAAGAGGCTCCAGGTGCCGCAGCTGATATAGACAAAGTCCTTCTCTTCCGCCGGGGCGCTGACGACGGCCGAGGCGGTGTCATGGGTGCCCACCGCAATCACCGGCACCGGCTTGCAGCCCAGCTCCTTGCAAAGCTCCGGACGCAGGGTGCCGTAGACACTCCCAGCGTCGATCAGGGGCGGCAGGATGCGAGAAGGAATCCCGAGGATTTCCATCAGCTCCACATCCCACTCTTTGGTGACGGGATTCAAAATATTGGTGGTGGAGGCGTTGGTCCGCTCCCCCTTTTTGACGCCGGTCAGGAAATAGGCGAAAAGGTCGGGAATCTGAAGCAGCACGTCGGTTTCCCGCAGCTTTTCCGGCTGGCGGGTCGCCAGGTAGTAGAGCTGGTAAAGGGTATTGAAGTGCATAAACTGGATGCCGGTGCGGTGGTAGATCTCCGCCTGGGGGAGGATTTTAAAAACCTCCTCCGGCATCGGAACGGTGCGGGGGTCCCGGTAGTTGACCGGGTTTCCGATCAAATCCCCCCGCCGGTCCAGAAGGCCGAAGTCAACTCCCCAGGTATCAATGCCAATCGAGTCAAACCCGCCGCTGTTGACCGCTTTGGTCAGGGCGGTGCGGATCTCGTGATAGAGCCGCAGCACGTCCCAGTAGAGGGTGCTGTTTACCGGCACGGGGTCGTTGGAAAAGCGGTGAATCTCCTCCATCTGGAGTGCCCCGTTATCATACTGGAAAAGCATCGCCCGTCCGCTGGACGCGCCAAAGTCAAACGCCAAAATCCGTTTCAATGGCTTCCCTTCCTTTCGAAAATGTCGGCTGGATACCGAAAGTGATCCGGCCGCGCACTGTTTTTCCTGCTAGAATAAGCATAGCATATTTTACCGAATCTGTCTATATTTGACCACTAACTTGACAAATGAGCAGAAATAAGCGATAATAAGGACAGAAAAAAACAGATTCACCCAAAAGGAGAGACAGAAATGCTCACACTGGAACGACAGGAAGAAATCCTCAACATCCTGCGGCAGAAAAAGTCCGTCACGGTGGCGGAGCTGTCCAAAACTCTATTTGCCTCCGGTTCCACTATCCGGCGGGACCTGGCGCAGCTGGAAAATGAGGGGCTGATCCGCCGTTCCCACGGCGGTGCGGTGCTGTTTGAGTCCAGCGGGGACGAAGCCTCCGCCCGGGTGAGAGAACAGCAAAACCGCCGGGAAAAGAAGCTGATCGGCGAGTTGGGAGCGGGGTTGGTGGCGGCGTCCAGTTCGCTGTTCATCGACTCCAGCTCCACCGTGGGGGCGATGATTCCGGCGCTGGAGGGGCTGGCTGGGCTGACGGTCATCACCAACGGGCTGCGAAATGCCCTTCTGCTGGCGGAAGACCCGGACATCCGGGTGGTGATCGCCTGCGGG
>CALXHB010000035.1 GCA_944387995.1 uncultured Clostridia bacterium
TGACAGCCCTGACAACACGGGGATTCCCGCTGCCGCTGACCATTGCCATCGCCACCGACCGCACCTCCATTCCCGGTTGGGAGGAGACCGCCTGCGACTGGCATCTCGTTCCAGACAGCGACGCCCAGCTGGATTTTGAAAGAAGAGGCATCCCAAAAGAAAAGATTGTTCCCCTGGGAATTCCGGCCCCAGCGGCCTTTGCTCCCCCGGCGGACCGGGCAGCGCTCAGGGCTGAACTGGGATTTTCCGAATCCAAACAGTATATTCTACTGATGAGCGGCAGCATGGGAGCCGGAAACATCGAGTCGTTTATCTTCAAACTCCGGTATCGGATGTCTGATTCGATGCATCTGATTGCCGTCTGCGGCAAAAATGAACCCCTGTGGGAAAAGCTGCGGCTGGTGTACAGCGGCGACTCCCAGGTCACCGTCATCGGCTATTTACAGGACACCGCCCGGTATATGCAGGCCTGCGACCTGCTGTTCACCAAACCCGGCGGACTTACCACCACCGAATCGGCTCTCTGCCGGATTCCGACGGTGCTGCTTCCGGCGATTTCCCAATGCGAGGACGCAAACCTCAAAGCCTTCTTAAAGGCCCGCGCCGCCTGTCAGGGGCGGACCGACGACGAACGGATTGCCCGGGGGCTGAAGCTGTTAAAGCCTGAAAACGCGGCCCGAATGCGGAAAGCCCAGGAGCAGATGCTCCCCCAGAACCCGGGAAAGTCGATTGCCGTCTTTACTGAAAGGATGGTGGAAAAACGTGACCATTCCGATTATGACGATGGTTGACTGGGAGATGTCGACGCTGGAGTGGCAGCGGACCGCTTTTTACGCGATCCTGGGGTACATAACCGGGAGCTTCCTCAGCGCCTACTACATTCCCCTCTGGCTGCACCACATCGACATCACCGAAGGAACCGCCGACCGAAACCCCGGCACCGCCAACGCTTTTATGAAAGCCGGCATTCCCTGCGGGATTCTGGTGCTGGTGTGTGAGCTGCTCAAAGGGGCGCTGCCGGTGATGCTGGCCAGCCACCGGCTTCCCCTCTACTCTCCGGGATTTGCACTGGTGATGCTGGCACCGGTGATCGGCCACGCATGGAGTTGCTTCTATCGGGGCGGCGGCAAGGCAATTGCCGTGACCTTTGGCGTGCTGCTGGGCATTCTGCCGGAAGCGCGGCCGCTGATGCTGCTCTGTCTGTTCTACCTCTTTTTCTCGCTGGTGGTGAAAATCCCTTCCCACCGGCTGCGGACGGTGGTGACCTTCGGGCTGTGGAGCCTGTCGGTTATCCTACTGGTCCGGATTCCCCCGGTCTGCATGGCCAGTATGGCCATCACCGCTGTGGTGCTCTATAAGCATCGCCGTCCGGACGGGGAAGGCAGTCCCGCCCGAAAGCGGGTCCGGCTGTGGAAAAAAGCCTCTTAAATGGACTGGACGCTCCTCCAGCATGAATCTCCTTTGGAAAAGCAAGCAGGAAAGTTTTACTCGTTTTTTTCCAAAAATCGTGGGTATGCTTAAGGGCAAAGCCCCTTGCCAGGCACTGGCCTATCGGTGACAATCCCTTTCTCACGGCTGCACCCTCTCACCAGCCGCCATCTCCCTCACATAGAAAGCCCTCCGGAAACAATCCGGAGGGCTTTTTCTCTATCTATGAACACCGGGAGTCCGGTGGGTGACGGCAATCAGTCACCGGCGTTGGGGTTTTCCACCAGAGTGACATCGACCGAAACCATCTTGCCATCCCGTTCGACGGCCACGGTGACCACGTCGCCCGGGTTCTTGTCGGCCAGGTAGTTGCTGACGTCGTCCATCGTGGTGACGATGGTGTCGTCAATCGAGATAATCCGGTCGCCAGCGGCCAGGCCCGCATCGGCGGTGGACTGCTCGGTGACTTCGACGATATAGACACCCGCAGCGGAGAGACCCTGCTGAGCCGCCTGCTGGCCGGTAAAGGCCTGGGCAGTGACACCGAGGATGGCCTTGTTGGTGGTCTGCTGGACGGTGGGGCCGTTGTCATCGGAAGTGGAGTTATCCTCTCCTTCCGGCGGAGTATATTCGCCGGAAGAGATCAGCGAGGAGGCAATCTCCATTGCCTTGTTGGTCGGAATTGCAAAGCCGAGGCCCTCGGCGTCGGTGTCGGAGGACTTAGCGTTGACAATACCGATCAGCTCACCCTTGTCGTTGAACAGGCCGCCGCCGGAGTTCCCGGGGCTGACGGGAGCGCTGGTCTGGAAGACGTTGATGACCGTCTGAATCTTCTGGGTGTTGCTATCGGCGCCGGAACCGCCGCCGAAGAAGTAATCCCAGTAGCTGCCGCCGCCGGCACTGCCGTTATCGGAAGAGTCGCCGGGATTGTCGGTGTAAACGGTCAGCTCCATCTGGATGTCACGGCTGACGGCGGAGATCAAACCGTCGGTGATCGACCCGCTGAAGCGGCCTTCGGGGTTGCCGATGGCGTAAACCTGTTCGCCCTGGACCGCCGCGTCGCTGTCGGCGATGGTGGCGGCGTCAAGGCCGGTGGCGTCAATCTTGATAACAGCGATATCGTTCTGGGGGTACTTGCCCACCAGTTCCGCGTCGTAGACGGTACCGTCGGAGGTCTGAACCTGAATGGTGTCGGCCCCTTCGATAACGTGGTCACAGGTGAGGATATAGCCATCCTCCGAAATGATGACGCCGGAACCGGCACCGCTGGAGACCTGGTTGCCATACCAGAAGTTACTGGTGGTCATCCGTTCGGTGACAATCGCGACCACAGAAGGTTCACACTGGGACGCAATCTGTTCAGCGGACATGGTGCCGTCTTCCGATGTAGTTTCACCGCTGGTGTCGGAGGGGTTTGCCTCCACCCGCTCGACCACGACCCGGTCCACCTGCTGATAGGCAAGGCTGGCACCGGCGTATCCGCCGCCCACCGCCAGGGCTGCAATCAAAACGGCAAAGATGGTGCGGCTGAGCCAGAGGGGCATTTTCTTATGGGGCTTTTTGGGAGCCGGGGCGTTTTCCGGGGTAGGGACGCCTTCCGGCGGCTGGGTGTTCTGCTGATTCTGCTGGTTATCCGAAGCGCCAGGCGCCGGCTGCATCACAAAGCCCTGACCCTGCTGCTGGTTCTGATTTTGATTGTCGTTCTGCTGGAAGTTATTGTTCTGGTAGTTGTTATCCATATGAATTCTCCCTCTCATTATGACGACCGGGTGGAGGTGATCCATCCGGATTAGGACCTCTTGTTTACAGCTCTTATTATGCCTTTTGTAGTTTATGGCTGTGTGATGAAAAAATATTTTTTTTATAAACAAAATTCGAAGGTCCGGGGGTAAAAATAGGACTATATTCTCTTTTCGTTCACAATTATTGGCACCCGTTATGGTTGAGTGATAATTTTCGTCAGCTAATCTTCACATTGCCTCCGCAACCAATGCAAAAACCCCGCCATCCGGGGAATCCACAGACGGCGGGGCAGAGGGAAAAATTACTTCGCAAAGGCACAGAAAGCCCGGTAGGTCTCATAGACATCCAGCTTGGAGGTGACTTCGTAGGGGGCGTGCATGCTCAGCACCGGAACGCCGATGTCGATGGTATCCACGTCCAGCTCGGCGATATAAGCCGCGACCGTTCCGCCGCCGCCCAGGTCGACCCGGCCCAGCTCAGCGGTCTGCCAGACCACACCAGCCGCGTCCAGCATCCGTCTCACTTCGCCCATATACTCGGCGGAAGCGTCGTTGGAGCCGCTCTTGCCGCGGGAGCCGGTGAACTTGAGGATGACGGGGCCGTAGTTGATATAAGCGGCGTTCTTCCCTTCCATCACGTCGGGGAAGGTGGGGTCGCTGGCCGCGCCGACGTCCGCCGACAGGCACTTGGAAGCCGACAGGACGGTGTGGCCTGCGATGCCGTAGGGAGCCGCCAGGTCGTCCACAAAGTAACGCATGAAGGCGCCCTTCATACCGGTGGCACCGCAGCTGCCGATCTCTTCCTTATCGGCCAGCAGCACCATCTGGGTGCGGGCGGGAACCCCTTCGATGTCCAGAATCGCCCGGAGGGCGGTGTAGCCGCAGACCCGGTCATCCTGGCCATAGGAGCCGATCAGGCTGCGGTCAAAGCCGATATCCCGGGCCTTGAAGGCGGGGACGATTTCCAGCTCAGCCGACAGGAAGTCCTTTTCGGTGATGCCGTATTTTTCAAAGAGGAGGTTGAGGATGCCCAGTTTAACCCGCTCGCTCTTGTCGTCGGTGCGGAAGGGCTTGGAGCCGATTAAGAGGTTGAGTTCCTCGCCCTTGATAATCTCGCCGGCGGAGCGCTTCATCTGCTCGGTGGCCAGGTGGGGCAGAAGGTCGGTGACGCAGAAGATCGGGTCGCCCTCTTCCTCGCCGACTCTGACGGTGACGGTGCTGCCGTCCCCTTTGATGATGACGCCGTGGAGGGCCAGAGGCATGGCGGTCCACTGGTATTTCTTGATGCCGCCATAGTAGTGGGTCTTTAAGAGAGCCATCTCCATATCCTCATAGAGGGGAACCTGCTTGACGTCCAGGCGGGGGGAGTCGATGTGGGCGGCGGCAATATTCAGGCCCTTGGAGAGGGGGTCGCTGCCGACCACGCAGAGGATTAAGGATTTGCCGCGGTTGTTGAGGTAAACCTTATCCCCAGCCTGATACTTTTTACCGGCCTCGAAGGGACGGAAGCCCTTCGCTTCAGCCAGTCTCACCGCCTCGGTGACACATTCCCGCTCGGTCTTACCGGCGTCCAGGAAGGCTTTGTAATCTTCCGCAAAGGCGGAAGCCTTTTCCAGTTCCTCGTCCGACAGGACCAGGCAGCCGTTTTCCTTGGTGAAGAAGAGCTTCTCCTTCAGATCGTTTGCATTTTCCATGGTACACATTTCCTTTCCGGCCCCGGAGTGTTCCCCGGGGGATTATCCGCCGGACAGCGCCCGGCAGACCCATTTTTATCTATCAAACCCCGGCGGAAAAAGGTTCCTGCCGGAGGAATGAGCGTTTTAAGGGAATCCACGCCTGCCCGCCATTAGGACGGGTGGTTTCACGTGGAACAATTGTTAAAATATTGATCGAATAAAGTCAGATTCGGTCAACCGTAGAGGTTTTCGTAGACGGTGGCCGTCTGGGAAACCTGCTGGGCGAAGTCCGACGCCGCTTCATCGGGAATATGGGAAAAGTTCACCCCGTCCTTGCTCACCGACGGGTCGGCGAGCCACTGGGCCGCCTTCTCCGCCCCGACGTAGTATCCCGCCGCCAGGGAGGTTTCATTCGCCCCCGGCATCAGGGTCGAGAGGAGGGCGAGGTTTTCGGCAAACTCCTCCTCGCTTGAAGGCTTAGCTTCATGGCCCAGGGCCATCAGAAAATATTCCGACACCCCACAGGGACCGGCATATTCCTCCGCCGTGGCGGTGTATTCCTGGGGATAGATCGCCCGATAAGTAATCGTATACAGGCCGGTGATGACGGCGATGACCAAAACAATCGACACCAGCGCAATCACCGCTGTCCGGCCGTCCTGGTTGGGAACCTTTATCATCTGGGCGGCGAGATTTTTCCCTGCCTCCATCAGTTCCTGCTGGGTGCCGTTATTTTTCAGCACAAAGTCGGAGCGGACGGTGTAGAAAGCGTCGGGATGCTGGGCGGACATCCGGCGGGTAGCCTCCTCTTCGGTGAGGCCGTCCCGGCGGATAATCCGTTCCCGGCGGATGCCCTCGGCCGCAATCACCGAAATCTTGCGGGTGCAGATCTTGTCCAGACCGCTCTCAAAGAGGGTGGGGGCGTCCAGCAGGATGTACCGTTTACCGGAGGCCTCCGCCGCTTTGATGCGGAGGTCCAGTTCCGCCCGGATGGGGGGAAACATCAGCTTGCCGAGCTTTTCGGTCTGTTTGGGATCGGAGAAGGCGATGGCCGCCAGCATCCTGCGGTCGAGGGTGCCGTCTTCCTTGAGGATCTGGGGGCCGTAGGCGGCGGACAGCATCGAGAGGACCTCCGGGCGGCTCTGCAGCTCCCGGGTCAGTTTGTCGCAGTCGATGACCACAAACCCCTTTTCCGCAAAGGCGGCGGTGACGGTGGATTTTCCCGCCCCGGTCTGGCCGGTTAGGCCGACAATAACCGGGCCGTTGTCCTCTTTCTTTCCACCGAAAAGGTTCATTCCGCCACCCCGCTCTCATTTAAATGGACAATCTGGAACGCGGCTGCCCGCAGCAGGCGGTTGTAGACCGCCAGCCCGATACCGGTGACCCGGGGGGAGCGGACGAACACCCGCTTGGCCCCCAGCTCGTCGCATTCCCGCAGCAGGTCAAACAGCAGCCGGGCCTGGGCCGCCGGGTCATCCTCCGCCCCAAAGGCCAGGGCGGGAACCGGCAGGGAATTTTCCTCCCCGTTAAAGACGATGGCGTAGACACCCTCCCCTTTCTGCTGCTCCATAAAGGTCCGGAAGGCGGGGAAAGAGCCCTCCACAATCTGCACGTCTGCCTTGGGGGCGTAGTGGCGGTACTTCATACCGGGGGAGGCGACCTTTCTGCCCGCCTCGACGGCGTGGAGCACCCCGGGGTCGATCTCCACCGGGCAGATCTCCTCCAGCATCTCAACGGTGATGCCGCCGGGGCGGTAGAGCCGCACCCGGTCGGTGCCCACCCCGATAACGGTGGACTCCACCCCCACCGAGCAGGGGCCGCCGTCCAGAATCATCGGAATCCGTCCGTCCATGTCCTCCATCATATGGGCGGCCGTCGTGGGAGAGGGCCGGCCGGAGAGGTTGCCGCTGGGAGCGGCCAGAGGGAGGGCGGACTTTTGAATCAGCGCCTGGGCCACCTTGGAGGAGGGGAAGCGGATGCCGACGGTCGAGAGCCCCGCCGACACCACGTCGGGAATCAGGTCGGATTTCGGCAGCACCATCGTCATCGGTCCCGGCCAGAAGGCTTTGGCCAGTTTAAAGGCCAGTTCCGGGGGGTTATTCGTCAGCACCGGCAGCATGTCCATCGACGCGATGTGGACGATCAGCGGGTTATCCTGGGGGCGTCCCTTGGCGAGGAAGATTTTTTCCACTGCCTCGGGGTTTAAGGCGTTCCCCGCCAGACCGTAAACCGTTTCGGTCGGAAAGCCGACCACTTCCCCCTTCTGCAGCAGCTCGGCCGCCCGGGCGAGGTTCTGCTCGTCCGCCGGCGCCAGCTCGGTTTTCCATTTTTCCATCTTAATGATCTGCTCCTTTTATCGATACGGAAGGTTTCGGGGTTCACTGGGAGGAGGCCGCCAGCAGCTTTGCCTGTTCATCGGCAATCAGTGCGTCGAGAATCTCGTCCATATCCCCGTCCATAAAACTGTCTATCTTATAAATCGTCATGCCAATCCGGTGGTCGGTGACCCGGCCCTGGGGGAAGTTGTAGGTGCGGATTCGCTCGGAGCGGTCGCCGGTGCCCACCTGGGATTTCCGTTCGGCGGCGATGGCGCCCTGCTGCTCCTGGACCTTCATGTCGTAGAGCCGGGCCCGCAGCACCCGCATGGCCTTGTCCTTGTTCTTATACTGGCTCCGTTCGTCCTGGCATTCGACCACCATCCCGGTGGGGATGTGGGTGATCCGGATGGCGGACTCGGTTTTGTTGATATGCTGGCCGCCGGCGCCGCTGGAGCGGAAGGTGTCGATCCGCAGGTCCCCGGGGTCGATCTCCATCTCCACCTCGTCCGCCTGGGGGAGGACCGCCACCGTAACGGTGGAGGTATGCACCCGGCCCTGGGCCTCGGTTTCGGGGACCCGCTGGACCCGGTGGACGCCGGACTCGAATTTCAGCCGGGAATAGGCGCCCTTCCCTTCAATCATGAAGGAAAGCTCCTTATACCCGCCCAGTTCGGTGGGGCTTTGGGAGACCATTTCCAGCTTCCAGCCCATCTTTTCGGCGTACATCCGATACATCCGTCCGAGGCTTCCGGCGAACAGCGCCGCCTCTTCCCCACCGGCGCCGCCGCGGATTTCCATGATGACGTTTTTCTCGTCTCTGGGGTCCCGGGGGAGCATCAGGACGCGGATTTCCTCCCGGAGGGTTTCCGCCCGTTCGGCGGCTTCGGCGGCCGCGTGGGAGAAAAAGCTCCGCATTTCGGGGTCTTTCTCCCCTTCCAGCATCTCCCGAGCCTCGGCCTCCTCCATGAGCGCCCCGTCCCGCTCCTTGATCTTGCGGTAGAGAGGGGTCAGGGAGGTGTATTCCTTCATTAAATCGGCAATCTGTGCCGGTCCGCCCCCGGGGGCTGAAAGCCGGGCTTCCAGCTCCTCATAATGGGCGGCAATCTGCTCCAGCTTGTCCAATCTCTGCAACTTCCTTTCTTTTTTTCTTTTTCGACGCGGCGTAGAACCACGCTCCAAAGTCCGCGAACTGTCCGTCAAGCGGACAGTTTTCAGCACCGGTTCCCCGCGGACACTCGTCCTGCGTAAACCCGATACTTCGGGACAGCAGGGTGGGACGCGGCGTAGGCTCACGCACAAAAATCCGCGAACCATCCGTCAAGCGGACAGTTTTCAGCACCAGTTCCCCGCGGACACTCGTCCTACTCCGACTTTTTTTCTACCTTGCGGGCGGCCTTCTCGGCCTTTTGGCGGGTCAGCATCATCTCCCGGCCGCAGCCGAGGCACTTCAGTTTAAAATCCATCCCCACCCTCAGCACGAGAAAACGGTTTTCCCCGCAGGGGTGATTTTTCTTCATCACAAGGATATCGCCGACTGCAATGTCCATCTGCTCAGCTCCTTTCGGCGATTTTATCAAGGCAGTAGTCCAGGGCATCTTCGGTGGGGTTTACCAGAATATCGGGGGCGGTGCCGTACCGCTCATTGCTTCTGCCGTCGGGGTTTAGACCATAAAAGGTGCTCATCCGGAAGATAAACCCGCTTTCCGGCAGGGACATCAGCATCGGAGTACAGGCTGGATTATCGCCCCCGGTCCGTTTGCTGCCCACCAGGGTCGCAAAACCAGTGTTTTTACAGAAAACGGCAAACTCTTCCGCCGCCGAATAATTGTTCTCATCGACCAGCAGCCAGATGGTACCGGGATAAGGGTCTTCAGCCGCCGGAGCCATCAAATAGGTAACGGTAAAATGGGTAAAATCCAGCGGGTCGTATTCTGGGGGCAATTGGGAAATATCAAACAGTTCCCTTCCACAGACGTTCACACTGTAATCATAGGTATAATCGTTCATCTTATATAAATAATAGGAGCTGCTCTCTAGGTCGGTCTTGGCATTGGGCGATACAATCAGGTCATACCAGTAGAAGCTGTTCCCGCCGCCGTTGCCGCGGATATCAATAATCAGGTTATCGGTGTCCCGAATTTCCTGAAAGAAATCGGCCACCGCCTGCTGATCGGTATAATAATAGGCGGACGCAAAGCTGGGGATTTTCATATAGGCGGTGCCATCCGCCAAAATCTTCGTTTCCAGGAGGGAATCCACCTCTTCGGCCGAATGGGGCGCGACCCTTTCGCCGGCTATTTTCCTTTTTTGGAATCCCCAGTATGTCGGGTCAAGGGGCTCATAAAGAGCCTTTGACTTCGGATTATCTAGAACGTCCACAAAACTGTTCATGATATTCAGTGTGCCCTCATCCGCTTCATCGTCTTGCTGCACAGGCTCAATCAAATCCAGATAATACTGATAAGCTGACCCGCCAAACCCGGCCAAATGCCCCATCCCCTGAAACTCGTTCAAAAAGAGGACCAAGGTGTTCAGGTAATCGTAATCGGTTTCGGTGTCCAGAATCAGCCCCTGATACTTCTCGTAAATCTCCTCCTTGTCAATCCCTTCCGCTTCCACGTCCGGCCAATAGGGGTAGGCCTCGTCGAGGATGGTGCACAAGGTATCGAAATCCGATTGTTTCTGCTGGGGCGTCAGGTCTTTCGGCGCCGACTGGCAGCCAGAGAGGGCGGCCAGGGTCAAAGCGGCAAACAGACAAGCCATCATTCTGCGGTATTTCATCGAAAACGCCCCTTTCTTCTGTCCGGCGGAGATGCACGGCGGACCGCTTCCAACGGACACTTCAATTGTATAGAAGTAAGTATAGCACATCCGGGGAAAGATTTCCACCCTTTTCCCCTGAACAGAGGGTACGGCCCCGGTCAGCAGACAAGGCAATAAAACCATTGAATGGTCGCTGCGCGACAAGAACCCTTTGGGAATCAGCAGCAAGCAAGCGGGTACGATACAGCAAATCCGTACAGGGCAAGGGGCTCCGCCCCATTGTCTTCCCGCCACCCCTTTAAAAAGGGGTGGACCCTAAACTTTTTATTGCACGCCTTTTCTATGACCATCGTGTCTGCGTCGATTACGGCTTTTTACCATAAAAAGCCCTTCGTTTGGGAAATACCCTGGGCAGGCTTTCAGCAGATCGCCTCATAGAGGGCGATAATGAGCGGCATGGTCACAATGCAGAGGATAACGCTCATGACGTTGATGGCCCCGGCCTTTTTAGCGTCCCCGCCCCCGATGTCCACCATCTGGGCGACGCTGACCGCCACCGGCGCCGAAGCGGCCAGCACGGTCACCACCAGAATTTCCTTAGCCCCCGGCAGCAGCGATGTCACATGGCTCAGGGCAATCAGCAGGACAAACAGCACTGGGTAGACCACCAGCCGTCCGAGGCTAATCCCCCAGTATTTCACCCGGCGGAAGGTGGCGGGCAGGTCGGTGTCCGCCATCAGCATCCCGATCATGAACATGGCCACCGGGCCGATGGTGTCACTGACCGCGGAGATGGTGCCGCCGATAATCGGCGGGAAGGTGATCCGCAGCAAAAAACAGAGGATGCCGGCGGCGATGGCGAGAATGTTGGGGTTTAGGAGAAGCTTTTTCAGATTCAGCTTCTGCCGCTCCCCCTTCCCGCTCAGCAGGCCCGGCAGATGGACCCAGATGAGGATGGTCTGGAAGGCGATGAAGGCGCAGCAGTAAAAGACGTACTCCTCCCCCAGCACCGAGCTGACCAGCG
>CALXHB010000036.1 GCA_944387995.1 uncultured Clostridia bacterium
TGGCGCATCCAGGCGCGGAGCCTGGTCCATCCAAGTGAAACTTGGTCCCATCCAAGGGGAACCCTTGGGCGCTGCCTTAAGGGCAGCGAAATAATCATAATATAATCAAAAATAGAATCATAAAGGCCCTGCCCGTCTTGGCCGGACAGGGTTTTTTATGATGAGATATGGTTTCGGTGCCCTTAAGGCACCGACAAAGCTCCGCTTTGAGGGGCCAGGCATGCGGCTAAAGCCGCAATGCCGGAAAAACCGCTTGCGGGCCGGACGGCCTGGCCCGCATTTCCCACCAGTGGGAAACCGCGCTTTTTCCCAGGTTGTACCCTTCCTTAAGGTTGTGGAATCATTGAACTGCAACGTTTCGGTTGATCGGTTGCCCCCACCGAGCGTCCAGGTCTGTACCGAAACTGCGAGCCTGTCGAGCAGTTCACCGGCTTTGGGGCGGGGAACCCATGCCGCGTCGGACAGAAGTTTAGGGTCCAGCCCTTTTTAAAGGGCTGGCGGGAAGATAAAAGAATCTTAAAACTTTCCGTCCTTTATTTTTAAAGGGGTAAACGTTATAATAAAGGTAGAGAGAAGGAGTGTTCACCCATGTACAATATTCTCATCGTCGACGACGACAAAGACATCGTAGCCGCCCTGAAAATCTATCTGACGGCGGAGCACTACAACACGTTGGAGGCGTACACCGGCAAAGAAGCGCTGAAAATCCTGCGGGAACAGACGGTGCACCTGGTTTTAATGGACATCATGATGCCGGAAATGGACGGGATTTCGGCCCTGTCGGTGCTGCGGGAAGAGTATAACGTCCCGGTGATTCTGCTGACCGCCAAAAGCGAGGACAGCGACAAGATCATGGGCCTGAACATTGGCGCGGACGACTATGTCACCAAACCCTTCAACCCGGTGGAACTGCTGGCGCGGGTGCGTTCCCAGCTGCGGCGGTATATGCAGCTGGGGGGAAACCCCGTTTCCGAAAACACCGGCGTTATGCGGGTGGGACCGTTCGAGCTGGACGACAAGACCAAAACCCTCACCCAGGACGGGGAGCCGGTGGCGCTGACCCCAACCGAATACAAAATCATGAAACTGTTCATGGAGCGCCCGGGAGAGGTCCTCTCCCCAAAGGAAATCTACCGTCAGGTCTGGAAGGACGAACCCTACGGCGCTGACTCGACGGTGGCGGTCCATATCCGCCACCTGCGGGAAAAGCTGGAGATTAACCCCGCCGAGCCCCGCTACCTGAAAGTGGTCTGGGCCCAGGGGTATAAGCTCGTCGATACATAAAGGGAGGCTTCGCTGATGACCCAATTTATCCGCAGGCCGCTGGTCAAAGCGTCCTGCTTTGCGCTGTCGGTTGTGCTGACGATCATCACCATTCTCGGTATCTCCGGCTTTGCCTTCTGCTCCACCCAGTCCTTCTACATGACCGGCAACCACGATTTTGCCGACTCCAGCCTGGCCCAGATGACCATCAGCGCCTCCGACTATACGGTGGGCGAAATGTTTATCAACGGCGGCGAACAGAAGCTGCAGCAGGTCTATAACCCCCGAAACACCAACCTCCGCATCCGGGTCACCGACGAAGATGGAAACGTCTTCACAAACTTTGACCCCGATGAGGAAACTCCGTCGGGCATGACCGCCCAATACTACTACTACCTCACCGACAACGACACCGGCGAACAGGTGGCGGAAATTCTGTACAGTTCCCCCCGCTCGATCGACTGGACGGGGTTTGACCTGCGGATGTTCACCTCCCACACCCTGGTGATTGAAATGGGGGTAGCCTCGCCGCTGGAGGCCCACGACGTCCTCTACTTCGCGGCCCAGCTGTACAACTACCTCTTTCAGATCCGCTACCCGCTGATCTTCATCTCGATTGCGGGGGTGATTCTGACCGTCTTCTGCCATGCGGCGATGTTTGTGGGCTGCGGGCGGAAGGTGGGCAGCGAAGAGGTCTTCCCCGGCTGGCAGGAGCGGATTCCCTTTGACCTCTACCTTTTGATCTTTGGGTTTATCTGGTGCCTGCTGTTGGGGCTGGCGCTGGAGATGTACGACCTGGTGGCCGGTTACTCCACCGGAGATATCCTCTTTTGTACCTTTATCGAACTGCTGGCCATTATCGGCCTGACTTTGGTGACCGAAATGATTCTTTGCAGCTGTGCGGTCCGTTTTAAGACCCGCAAATGGTGGAAAAATTCCCTGATTTGGAAGTTCTGCGCCTGGTTTTTCCGGCTGCTCGGCCGGTTCTTCACCGGCACCTTCCAGGGAGCCGGGCAAATTTTCGGCTCGCTGCCGCTGACCTGGCAAGGGGTCGCCGTGGTGGCGGGGATGCTGCTGGGGGAATTCCTGCTGACCCTTTTGATGGTGGCGGACGGAGAGAGCTTCATCACCGTGATGCTCTGGATTCTCTATAACGTGGTGGCGCTCACCGCAACGGTCATTGCCGTGGCCCAGATGCGGCGGCTCCAGGACGCCGCCGGACGGATGGCCAAGGGGGACCTGGACTACCAGGCGAACACCGAAGGCATGACCGGTCCCTTTAAGGAACACGCCGAAAACCTCAACGCCATCCGGGACGGCTTAAGCCACGCCCTCGACCAGAAGATGAAGTCGGAGCGGATGAAAACCGAACTGATTACCAACGTCTCCCACGACATCAAAACCCCCTTAACCTCGATTGTCAACTACGTCGACCTCCTCAGCAAGGAAAAGCCGGAAAACCCCCGGATGCTGGAGTATATCGAAGCTTTAAAACGCCAGTCCTCCCGGCTGCGGAAGCTGATCGAAGACCTGGTGGAGGCGTCCAAAGCCTCCACCGGCAACCTCTCGGTGGATCTGCAGCCCTGCGAACTGGGGGTCCTGCTGGAACAGGCCGCCGGGGAATACCAGGAACGGATGGAACAAAAGGGGCTGGAACTGGTCACCTCCGCGCCGGAAGAACCGGTGATGGTGCTGGCCGATTCCAGGCGAATCTGGCGGGTGCTGGATAACCTGCTGGGGAACATCTGCAAGTACGCCCTGACCGGGACCCGGGTCTATGTGGACCTGGAAAAGGGGGAAGAAGCTACCCTCACCCTGCGCAACATCTCCCGGGACCGGCTGAAGGTATCGCCGGACGAACTGATGGAACGGTTTGTCCGGGGGGACACCTCCCGCTCCACCGAAGGGTCGGGGCTGGGGCTGTCGATTGCCAAGAGCCTGATGGAGCTGCAGCACGGCAAGTTGGAACTGTCGATTGACGGCGACCTGTTCAAGGCCACCGTCCGGATGCCGCTGATGCAGGAAGCCCCCCAGCAGGCCGCTGAGCCGGCCAAAGAGGAGACGCCCCCCGCGGGGGAGCCTTCCATCGGTTATACTCCGACGCAGCCCTCTGCGCTGGCGATGCAGCCCCAGAACTACCCTCCGACCGACCAGCCGATGTACAGCACCAACACCAACACCCCCTGGCGGAGCCCGGGCCGGCCGGCTTCCCGCCGCAGTTCCCAGGAGGACCCGGTGACCCGCATCGGGAAAGCCGCCGGACGATTCCAGCGCATCCTCCAAACGGGGAAGAAAAAGTAACGGCCTGCAACCCCCATAAAAAGAAGCTCCTATCCAATCACGGACAGGAGCTTTTTGATTATAGCCTGTGCATCATTTCCCGTTTCCCCGCAGCGTTTCTTCCGGCGCTGCCCCTTAAATTCTGTTATCACATTACGCAATCAAAAGTTTAGGGTCCAGCCCTTTTTAAAGGGCTGGCGGGTCCAGGGCAGAGCCCTGGAAAAAACCTTACACTTCTACGAGGACTTCGGTCCCCTCGGGGTCGGGGAACCGCTCGAGGACTTCGGGGCAGAGGCCGACGGTCAGGGTGCGGCTCTCCCCCGGTTTTAGGTGGGTTTTGACAAAACCGGCCAACTGTTTGTTGAGGTCGTCCCGTCCGCCGCCGGTGAGGTAGAGGAGGACGGTGCACATCCCCGCTCGGGGACCGGTGTTCGTAACCGTAAAGGTGACCTCCTGCTCGTAGTCCTTGCGGGAGATGTCCCCCACCGAGAAGGTGGTGTAGGAAAGGCCGTACCCGAAGGGATAGAGGGGCTCTCCCCGGAAGAAACGGTAGGTGCGGCCTTCCATCCGGTAGTCCTCAAAGGGCGGCAGGTCCTCTTCGCTCTGGTAGAAGGTGACCGGCAGACGGCCGGAGGGGTTGACCTTGCCCAGCAGGATGTCCGCCACAGCCTTTCCGCCCTCGGCGCCGGGGTAGAAGACCTGCACAAGGGCCGCAGCCTTCTCCTTTTGCTGCCGCAGATCGACGGCAGAACCGGAGACGTTGACAAAGATCACCGGTTTGCCGGTCCCGAGAACCGCCTTCCAGAGGCGCTTCTGGCTTTCGGGGAGCTGCAGGTCGGCCTTGTCGCCGGAATTGGCGCCGTTGAAGGCGTCGCCCTCCTCCCCTTCCATCGACGGGTCCAGACCCATAAACAGGACCACTACGTCGGCCCATTTGGCGGTCAGAATTGCCTCCCGGGTCAGGTCCTCCATCCAGGGGTTTTTGCGGGAGTCGATGTAGAGGTGGCAGCCTTTGGCGTAGCGGACTTCCCCGGGGAACGCCTCCTGCAATCCTCGCAGGAAGGTGGTGTAACGGGAGGGATAGCCGTTATAGTTGCCCAGCAGTACCGGCAGGCTGTCGGCGTTGGGACCGATGACCGCCAGCTTCTGGACCCCGTGGAGGGGCAGAACGCCGTTATTTTTCAGCAATACCACCGATTCCTCCGCCATCCGGCGGTTGATGACCCGGTGTTCCTCGCACTCGATGACGTCGGGGGTGATGCTGTCATAGGGGCAGCGTTCGGCGAACATTCCCAGCCGGAACCGGGCTTCAAACAGCTTGGTCACGGCGGCGTCCACCGTCTCGTCGGTGATGAGCCCTTGATCGTAGGCCTCCCGGAGAGAGCGGAAGGCAAACCCGCAGTTTAAGATGCACCCGGCGGTTAACGCCATCGCGGCGCTCTCAGCGTCGGTGAAGGTGACATGATGGTGGGCGTTGATGTCGTGGATGGCGCCGCAGTCGGACACCACATACCCCTGGTAGTCCCCCTCCTCCCGGAGGATCTTTTGGAGCAGCGTCTCACTGGCGCAGCAGGGCTCGCCGTTTACCCGGTTGTAGGCGCCCATGACGGCGGAGGGGTCGGCGTGCTCGATGCAGTAGCGGAAAGCCCACAGGTAGGTGTCATCCATCGTCTCCCGGTCGATCTGGACGTCCGCTTCGTGGCGGGTGGATTCGGGGCCGGAATGGACGGCAAAGTGTTTAATGGTGGCGTCCAGCTTGCGCCAGGTGGGGTCGTCCCCCTGCAAGCCCTCGATAAAAGCGCAGCCCATCCGCCCGGTCAGGTAGGGGTCTTCGCCGTAGGTCTCGTGTCCCCGGCCCCAGCGGGGGTCTCGAAAGATGTTGATGTTGGGGCTCCAGTAGGTCAGTCCCTGGTAGATGCCGGTGGAGCCGAACTGTTTATAGCCGTTGTACTTGGCCCTGGCCTCGTCGGAAACGGCGGTGGCCACGCAGGTCAGCAGATCGGGGTTAAAGGAAGCCGCCATCCCGATGGGCTGGGGGAAAACGGTGGCAGTCCCCGAACGGGCGACCCCGTGGAGGGCTTCATTCCACCAGTTGTAGGCGGGAATTTTCAGCCGTTCGATGGCCGGAGCGTCGTAGCGAAGCTGGGAGAGCTTTTCGTCGAGGGTCATCTTTTTGACCAGCTCGACGGCGTCGGTATGGAATGACATCGTTTATCCCTCCTGTTTTGGTAAGACCGCCTGCTGCAGCGCGGCGAGATCGGCCTCGTCCGGATGGGAAGCGGCCCGGTCGAAGTTAATAAGC
>CALXHB010000037.1 GCA_944387995.1 uncultured Clostridia bacterium
GATGTCTATGATCTGCCCAAGGTTAACGAAACGGGATATTTCGGAGATGACACCCGAAACGCTGTCCGGCTGTTTCAGGAGCTGGCGGATCTTAAACCCGACGGAATTGTGGGCGAGCTGACCTGGAACCGTCTGACAGAGGTCTATACCGATATTGTAGCAGGATTGACCAGGCGAGCGGGACAGTACCCTGGCACCGTTTTGCGGGGATAATGGATTTGGAAGGGGAGACTGCGATGGAACGGGATTTAGCGGTTAGAGAGCTGCAACAGGCGCTTCGAGCAGTGTTAGCGGCTGAAGGGTATCCGGGGGTTATCTATCCCGACGGCTTTTTTGGCCCCGAAACAGATCAAGCGGTCCGGCTTTATCAACGGTTGAACAGTTTGCCAGAAACTGGAGAGGTGGATCAGGCACTCTGGGAGATGTTGGCCGCAGCATATTGGAAGGTCTTGCAGGAAAAAGAGATTCTGCCGCTGCCCCTTTTCCCCAATGCGGATTTTGTGATGCAGCGGGGGTCGACCGGAGATCTGGTGAGCAGCGTCCAGCGGTTATTGATGGAACTGTCGGCGCTATACGCGAATATTCCCCGTTTGGCGGTTACCGGGGTGTACGATATACCCACCGAGCAAGCGGTCCGTCAGATGCAGAAAAAAGGTGGCCTACCGGAAAACGGGGCGTTAGACCGAGCCAGTTGGAATCTGCTGGTTACGTTACTGGATCGGCCGCTGTAAAGCATTTCAAGAGATTTTGTAAAGGGAACGCGGCAAATTTTGCCGCGTTTTCGACTTTTCACGACAAAAATTAACAGAATAGCCAAAGGTGTGCGTTTTTGAAGCGGATAATTTTACAACCTAATGTTTGCAAATGGACGACAATTCAGATATAATAAAAATGTAAAGGCAATCCGATAAATGCATAGGAGGAATTTGCTTATATGGATTCTATTCATGAGGTTTCGATCCCGGTAGGGTCGCTGAGCATCATCGGCATGAAGGGCTGTGAAGAGATGGCTGCCAAGGTGGACAACTATATTTCCACTTGGCGGGGTACCCGGCATGGCGAGCTGATGAAGGACGGAGATTTCATTGGGTATTGCCGCGATACCTATCTTCTGAAGGCTTCCTGCCCCCGTTTTGGTGACGGTGAGGCAAAGGGCTCTTTGAAAGAAACGGTCCGTGGTCATGATGTCTTCATCCTGGTGGACTGCTTTAACTACGGCGTCACCTACAAAATGTATGGGATGACGGTGCCGATGAGCCCTGATGATCACTTTGCCGACTTAAAGCGGATGATTGCCGCTGCAAACGGTAAGGCCCGCCGGATCAACGTCATTATGCCGATGCTTTACGAAGGACGGCAGCACCGCCGCAGCAGCCGGGAATCTCTGGACTGCGCGATGATGCTTAAAGAGCTGGTGGCGATGGGTGTTGAGAATATCATCACCTTTGATGCCCATGACAGCCGGGTACAGAATGCAATCCCGCTCAGTGGGTTTGAGGACATTAAACCGACCTATCAGTTTTTAAAGGCATTGATCCGCAATGTTCCCGATCTGGTTTTGGACAAGGATCATCTGATGATTATCTCTCCCGATGAGGGCGGAATGTCTCGCTGCATGTACTTCTCTTCGGTGCTGGGAGTCAACCTTGGGATGTTCTATAAGCGCCGGGATTATTCGGTGATTGTCAACGGCAAGAACCCGATTGTCGCCCATGAGTTCCTCGGTGAAAGCGTTGAGGGCAAGGACCTGATTATCGTCGATGACATGATCTCTTCCGGCGAATCTGTACTGGATATTGCGGCTCAGTTAAAGAGCAAGGGTGCTAAGCGGATCTTTATCTGCACCACCTTTGGCCTCTTCTGTGAAGGTCTGGAGAAGTTTGATAAGGCTTATCATGACGGCAATATTAGTAAAGTGTTTACCACCAACCTGATCTACCGTTCGCCGGAGCTGCTCCAGCGGGAATGGTATCAGCAGGTGGATATGTCCAAGTATATTGCCTACCTGATTGATTATCTGAACCACGATCAGTCGATCAGCCCGCTGCTCGATCCGGTCGAGAAGATCAATCGTCTTCTGGAAAAAGCCAGAAACGGCGAGCCGGTATAACAGATAGAAGAAAAGCCTGCCCAGTTGGACAGGCTTTTTTGTTTGACGCGAGGTGTTTAACATGAATTATCAGGATATTAACGCCGAGACGGTTGACCGCTGGGTCCAGGAAGGTTGGGAGTGGGGAATTCCCATCTCCCATGAAACCTATCTTAAGGCTTTAAATGGAGATTGGGACGTTTTCTTATCTCCGACTAAACCGGTTCCACACCAGTGGTTTGGAAAGCTGCGGGGGAAGACGGTCTTGGGGCTTGCCAGTGGTGGCGGTCAACAGATTCCCATTTTCGCGGCGCTAGGCGCCTGTTGCACCGTGCTGGACTATTCCAAAAGTCAGCTGGAGAGTGAGCGTCTGGTGTCCGAGCGGGAGGGTTACCCGGTGGAGCTGGTTCGAGCGGATATGACCAAACCGCTCCCTTTTGCGGATGCCAGCTTTGATCTGATTTTCCATCCCGTTTCCAACTGCTACATTGAGGAGGTGCGTCCGGTTTTCCGGGAATGCTTCCGAGTGCTGAAGCCAGGAGGGGTGTTGCTTTGCGGGTTGGATATCGGGATGAATTACATTGTGGACAGCACCGAAACCCAGATTGTTCATTCCTTGCCGTACAATCCGCTCCGCGACCCTGCTCTGATGGAGGAACTAAAGGATGCGGATGACGGTGTCCAGTTTTCTCATACGATGGAAGAACAGTTGGGCGGTCAGTTGGAGGCCGGTTTTCGATTGACCCATCTATACGAAGATACCAACGGCAGTGGACGGCTGCACGAATTACACATTCCTTCTTTTGTGGCTACTCGGGCCGTTAAGCCGGAATAATCAAAACCGCCGTATTCCCTGATTAATGGGAGCACGGCGGTTTTAGCTTTATGCTGGGATAAACTGGTTTTTCTCGGCTGAATAGCGGTAGCGGATGGATGCCAACTGATTGATGACGGTATCCTGATCAATATCTTCTGCTTTGCAGCACTCTTCCAGTGAGGGATAAAAGTCCCGCAGGCGAGTGTTGAGGACGCTGAGCAGAATAAACGGATCGTTCGGCAGACTCATAGATGCCACTTCCTTTCCTTAAATGCTTTCGCGTTTTCTATTATAGCGCAGTTGGGCGGGACTTTTTTGACCAGGTTGTGAATTTTTTCCAAAAGGGCTTGATTTTTTTTGCAAAAGGCGGTATTATAAATTAGCACTCATAAATGATTAGTGCTAATTTGCTTACATGCGGTTTTGCCGTACGTTGATAAAAAGGGAGTCCTGTCTTATGGCAAAAAAAGAGTTTAAAGCAGAATCCAAACGGCTTTTGGATTTAATGATCAATTCGATCTACACCCATCACGAGATTTTTCTCCGAGAGCTGATTTCCAACGCCAGCGACGCGCTGGATAAGATGTACTATAAGTCCTTGACGGAAAACGATGGGATGACGAGAGAGAGTTTTTATATCCGCCTCACTCCCGATAAGGAACAGCGGACACTGACCGTGTCGGATAACGGTTGCGGGATGACCGCAGAGGAGCTGGAAAACAACCTCGGTACCATCGCTAAGAGTGGTTCTCTTGCGTTTAAGCAGGAGAATGAAGCGAAGGAAGACATTGATATCATCGGCCAGTTTGGTGTTGGTTTTTATTCTGCTTTTATGGTTGCGGATCACGTGAAGGTCGTCACCAAACCCTACGGCAGCGAGAAGGCTTGGTGCTGGGAGTCGGACGGCGCCGATGGCTATACCATTGAGGAAACCGAAAAGGAGTCCTTCGGTACCGATGTTATCCTGACCCTGAAAGCGGATAACGATGACGAAAAATTCAGCGAATATCTGGAGACCTATCGTCTGACCCAGTTGGTCAAGAAGTATTCTGACTATATCCGCTATCCGATTCGCATGCAGGTGGAAAGCCAGCGGGTTAAAGAGGGGACCGGCACGGATGATAAGCCGGCTGAATACGAAACCTACACTGAGGACCGCACCTTAAACAGTATGGTCCCGATTTGGAAAAAGTCCAAGAGCGAAGTAACCGAAGAGGAATATAACCGCTTTTATCAGGATAAGTTCTTTGACTTTACGCCGCCGGCCCGGGTTATCTACTCCAGCACCGAAGGCGCTTCTACCTATCATGCTCTGCTCTTTATTCCGGCCCGGATGCCCTATGACTTCTATACCAAGAACTATGAAAAGGGCCTTCAGCTTTACGCCAGCGGCGTGCTGATTATGGACAAATGCGCCGACCTGCTGCCCGATTACTTCAGCTTTGTCAAAGGTCTGGTGGACTCGGAAGATCTGTCACTGAATATTTCCCGTGAAATGCTTCAGCATGACCGGCAGTTAAAGCTGATCGCTTCCCGGCTGGAAAAGAAGATCAAGAGCGAGCTAAAGTCGATGCTGACCAATGAACGGGAAAAGTACGAGGAATTCTTTAAGAACTTTGGCTTGCAGCTGAAGTACGGCGTTTACTCCGACTATGGTGCACACAAAGATCTGCTCCAGGATCTGCTGCTTTTCTACTCTTCTTCTGAGAAGAAGATGGTGACGCTGGAAGAATATGTCGGTCGGATGAAAGAAGACCAGAAGTATATCTATTATGCCTGCGGTGAAACGGTCGATCGAATTGACCGGCTGCCCCAGACCGAGCTGCTCAAGGACAAAGGCTTTGAGATTCTTTATCTCACCGATGATGTGGACGAGTTCGCCCTCAAGATGATGATGAAGTATAACGATAAGGAATTCCGCAACGTCTCGGATAAAGATTTGGGCCTTGAAACCGAAAGCGAAAGCGAAGAGATTAAAAAGCAGAACGAGGATAATGCCGAGCTTCTGCGGTTTATGAAAGATGCTCTGGGGGATAAGGTGGCCGACGTGAAGTTGTCCGAGCGTCTAAAATCTCACCCGGTCTGCATCTCTTCTGAAGGCGGCGTTTCGATTGAGATGGAAAAGGTCTTGAACGCAATGCCGGGCACCAACGGACAGAAGGTTCAGGCTAAACGGGTACTGGAACTGAATGCATCTCATCCGGTATTCGCACGGCTGCAGAAACTCTTTACTGAAAATCCTGCTGAGGTCAAAGAGTACGCGGAGCTTTTGTATAACCAGGCTCTGCTGATCGAAGGACTGCCGGTAGAAGATCCGGTGGCGTTCTCCAACGCTATCTGCAAGCTGATGGCAGAGTAAAAGTTTTGTCTTCGCCGCTCCGGTGGATGTCCGCCGGAGCGGCTTTTTCATGGAAGTCATAAATTGCATCTGGAAATATCTGTTTCAATATGATATAATAATATAAAACACCCGGCGGATGAAAAAGAATCGCTGAATCTGAACGGGACAGAAAAAAGGGTGGCGGTATTTGAGAATGAGACACGCTGCCGGTATGAAGGGATTTTTGGAATATATGACGATTCAAGATAATTTGAGCGGGAAAACGGTATCAGAGCTGAAAGAGATAGCAGGACAAATCGGCTGTACAGGATACTCCCGATTGAAGAAGGCGGAACTGGTGGGGCTGGTGGCTGAAAATCTGGCCGATTCAGAGACCATGAAAATCTTCCTGACCACCATTGACGAAGATGAGTTTAAGGGCTTTAAAAAAATCCGTCGTAGTCCGGATTACAAAGGGAGTAGTCTGCCTTCCTTTGTCCGGATTGGATTTGGTGCGGAGAAAAAGGGAAGTCCCTTTTGCCTGGTTCAGGAGATTCTGGATTTTTCGCTGGATGAGCTGGACAAGACTTTTTACCAGAACCGCCGTTATATGCAGAAATTGAACCGTTATTTGACTGCGTTTGTCAATTTCTACGGGATTATCGATCTGGATGAGGCAGTAGAGCTGCTGCAAAAGTATGAAGGTTTGACCCTGACCCGGAACGATCTGTTTGTGGACGCTTCTACCCTCTGCATGGCGTGTGGCGCCTTTTGGGTGGACAGCGAGCGGGTGATGGCGGCATCTCTAAAGGACCAGCAGGACATGTTGGAGCTTTGGAATGGGCAGCAGGGGAAACCCTATGCGGTTTTGCCGAAGAACCAGATTTTGCGGTATGCCGAAGGTGATTATTCTCCCAGCCTTCCTCAAGCGGAACCGGTCAAACGGATTTTGCGGGAATATTTTCATCTATCCCAGCAGAAAGCACGGGATATTACCGATGCAGTTTGTCTGGTTGCCAGGAAGGAACAGCAGCCGGGAGACGTGTTTAACTGTTTGAAAGAGAATGGTCTGACGTTTGCAGCACTGTCGGATGTGCAGTATTTTTTGCAGGTGTATACGGCTCTTTATAATCATATGCCGTTATGGATCAATCGTGGATTCAGTCCGGCAGCAATGACCAGTATAGTGAGATAAAAATAAAGGGAAAGCCTGGAGTTAAAACTCTGCGACTTTCCCTTTATTTTTTTAGATTCTTCTATCCAACAGTTCAGCGTATTTAGCCCGGAACTGATCGAAGGTGCCGTCTTCAATGGCTGCCCGGATCTTTTCCATCAGGGTGTTGTAAAAGTAGAGGTTGTGCATGACCGCCAGTCGCATCCCCAGCATTTCGTTGGCCTTAAACAGGTGCCGGAGGTAGGCGAGGGAGAACTTCTGACAAGTGGGGCATTGACACTCGGTATCAATCGGACCTGTGTCTTCCGCATATTTGGCGTTCATGATGTTGCGGATACCGTGCCAGGTGTTTAAATGGCCGTGACGGGCGTTGCGAGAGGGCATGACGCAGTCGAACAGGTCAACCCCTCTCGCCACCGCTTCAATGATGTTACCGGGGGTTCCCACTCCCATCAGGTAACGGGGCCGGTCGTCGGGCATATAGGGGGTGACTACCGAGATAATCCGGTACATGTCCTCGGTCTTTTCGCCCACTGCAAGTCCGCCGATGGCATAGCCGTCGAGGTCCAGTTTGGCGATTTCTTTCATGTGCTCTACCCGCAGATCTTCGTAGATGCAGCCCTGGTTGATACCAAAGAGCATCTGATGGGGATTCAGGGTATCCGGCTGGGCATTTAGCCGTGCCATCTCCGCTTTGCACCGTTCCAGCCAGCGGACAGTCCGGTCACAGGAGCGCTTGGAATATTCGTGGGTAGAGGGATTTGCAACACATTCGTCAAAGGCCATTGCAATGGTGGAACCGAGGTGAGACTGAATCTGCATCGACTTTTCCGGGCTCATGAAGATTCGACGGCCGTCGATGTGGGAAGCGAAGGTGACTCCTTCCTCCTGAATTTTCCGCAGGGAGGCGAGGGAGAACACCTGGAACCCGCCCGAATCGGTGAGGATCGGCTTATCCCACCCCATAAACTTGTGCAGGCCTCCAAGACGGTAGATGAGGTCGTCTCCCGGCCGGACGTGGAGGTGGTAGGTGTTGCAGAGTTCCACCTGGCAGTGGAGGTCCTTCAGATCGTAGGAAGAGACCCCGCCCTTGATGGCGGCAGAGGTGCCGACGTTCATAAACGCGGGCATTTCGACGGTACCGTGGACGGTGGTAAAGGTGCCGCGGCGGGCGAGGCCTTGGGTGGTGATCAGTTTGTACATGAGCGGGTTCCTTTCTATGCCGTGGTTGAAGCTGAGCAAAGGTAAAGCCTCCGGCGGGAGGCTTTACGAGGTCAACTTATCTTTGTTTTGATACCTTTATTTTACTGCATAAGGCAAATTCTTGTCAAGGTAAGCCTTTAGAGAATCAGCATGGCATCGCCAAAACTGAAAAACCGGTATTTTTCCTGCACCGCAATCCGGTAAGCGTTCATAATATGGTCGTAGCCGGCCAGGGCAGAAACCAGCATAATCAGCGTGCTTTCCGGGAGGTGGAAATTGGTGATTAAGCCGTCGATGCATTTGAACTCGTAACCAGGATAAATGAAGATATCGGTCCAGCCTTCCGCAGGTTGGATGCCGCCAAAAAAGGTGGCGACACTCTCCAGCGTCCGACAGCTGGTGGTGCCGACTGCAATAACCCGTCCGCCGTTTTTCTTGGTTTCGAGGATTTTGTCTGCGGTTTCTTTGGTCAGCTGGTAGTGCTCCGAGTGCATCTTGTGATCGAGGATGTTTTCTTCCTTGACCGGCCGGAAGGTCCCCAGTCCCACATGGAGGGTGATTTCCGCAATGTCAATGCCCTTTGCCTTGACCCGCTCCATCAGTTCCGGGGTAAAATGCAGGCCGGCGGTGGGGGCGGCAGCGCTTCCTTCTTCTTTGGAGTAGACGGTCTGGTAGCGCTCTTTATCCTCCAGCTTTTCGGTGATGTAGGGGGGCAGGGGCATCTGTCCAATCTCGTCCAGAATCGAGTAAATGGTCTTGTCGGGAGTGTGGGTGAATTTGACCAGCCGGTTGCCGTCCTCAAAGATGTCGATGACTTCGGCTTCCAGCAGTCCGTCACCAAAGGTGTATTTGACCCCCATCTTCGCTTTTTTGCCGGGCTTTACAAGGATTTCCCAGGTGTCTTCCGCCTTCTGTTCCAGCAGAAGGAACTCAACGTGGGAGCCGGTGTCCTGTTTAAAGCCGTAAATCCGGGCCGGAATAACTCGGGAGTTGTTGACCACCAGAAGGTCACCCGGCCGTAAAAGGTTTTCGATGTCGTAAAAATGATGGTGGCCGACTTCGCCGGTTTCACGGTTTAAGGTCATCAGTCTCGAATGGTCCCGTTCGGGGAGCGGATGCTGGGCAATCAGCTCGTGGGGAAGATCGTAGTAAAAGTCGCTTTTTTTCAACACAGTAATCCTTCCATTCCGCCGCAGGTGTACGGCTTTTTTTGTCGGGATAAAACCCAGGTGACAGAAATCTTTTTAGGACCGCCTGTTCCGGATTTTATCGTAAAAATCGATTTAATTTGTAAAAATCAATTGACACTGGATGCGTTTGGTGATATGATGATATCAATATTAATACCGTAGAGTCAGAGGTGCGGCATGCATGAGTATATGTGCTGAGATAGCCTTTATCTGTGAAGCGCATAGAAAGGGCCGGCCGCCGAAGGAAAATGTAAAAAGGCCTTGCATTTTGCCTGGTCTGACCGCCGAATAGGCGGCGGACTGTCATCATTTGCTCATGATGGAGAGCTGATTCCCCTGTACACCCAGGGCAGTATCTTTATTATAAGCGATGACAGACCGGTTTTCAACCGGTTTTTTTATCGTTTGCAAATTTTT
This sequence comes from uncultured Clostridia bacterium, assembly GCA_944387995.1. Lineage (GTDB taxonomy): Bacteria > Bacillota > Clostridia > Oscillospirales > Ruminococcaceae > Faecivivens. The sequence continues at coordinate 9,211 of CALXHB010000037.1, forward strand.
GATAAAATTTTACCCTCTATGCGGACAAAAAGGAGAGGAATAGGATGAAAACCTATCGTGTCGGAATCATTGGTGCAACAGGAATGGTCGGGCAGCGTTTTGCTACCCTTTTGGAGCATCATCCCTGGTTTAAAGTAACGGCTCTGGCGGCTTCGGGAAGAAGTGCCGGTCAGACTTACCGGGCAGCGGTAGATGGCCGCTGGAAAATGAAAACTCCGCTGCCGGAATCCATGGCAGACCTGGTCCTTTATGATGCGACCAACGATATTGATAAGATTGCGGCGGAGGTCGACTTCGTCTTCTGTGCGGTCAATATGCCCAAGGCGGAGATCCGCGCGTTGGAAGAAGCCTACGCCAAAAAAGAAGTTCCGGTTGTCTCCAATAACTCTGCTCATCGTTCTACGCCGGATGTTCCGATGGTGGTGCCGGAGTTAAACGCCGACCACATCGACGTTATCCCGTTCCAGCGCAAACGCCTCGGCACCAAGAAGGGTTTTATCGCGGTAAAATCCAACTGCTCTCTCCAGAGCTATGTACCCGCCCTTTCGCCGCTGCGGGATGTATTCGGGCTTAAGTCTGTCCTTGCCTGCACCTATCAGGCAATTTCCGGCGCTGGCAAGACCTTTGAAACCTTCCCGGAGATTCTCGACAACGTAATCCCGTACATCGGCGGGGAAGAGGAAAAGAGCGAACAGGAGCCCTTAAAGCTTTGGGGACATATCGAAAACGGCGTGATTGTCAATGCCCAGACCCCTGTCATCACCTCCCAGTGCCTGCGGGTGCCGGTATCGGATGGCCATACGGCAGCGGTCTTCGCGACCTTTGAGAAAAAACCGACCATCGAGGAGATCAAGAAAATTTGGGCGGAATTCAAAGGCCCGATTCACGACCTGCATCTGCCCTCCGCTCCCAAGCAGTTTATCCACTATTTCGAGGAGCCCGACCGTCCCCAGCCGCGGCTGGACCGGGAGATGGACGGCGGTATGGCCGTTGAAGTTGGACGTCTGCGGGAAGATAAGCTGTTTGACATGAAATTTGTTTGCCTTTCCCACAATACCCTTCTGGGCGCAGCAGGAGGAGCGGTGCTGACTGCTGAACTGCTGGCTGTCAAAGGATATTTCGACTGATTTGGAGGAACCCATGAAGAAGAGAATTTTTACGGGCGCCGGTATCGCGATTCTGACGCCGATGCATGAGGATGGCAGCATTAACTATGAGGAATTTGGCCGTCTGATCGATTGGCAGATTGAAAACAGTACCGATGCCATTATCGTCTGCGGAACCACTGGCGAGTGCGCCACTATGTTGGAGCAGGAACATCTTGACTGCATCCGTTTCTGCCAGAAGCATGTAGCCGGTCGGGTGCCGGTTATTGCCGGAGCCGGCAGCAATGACACGGCTTTTGCGGTGGAAATGGTCAAAGAATGTGGCAATATCGGTGTCGACGGCCTGTTGGTTGTGACCCCTTATTACAATAAGACCTCTCAGCGGGGGTTGGTGGCTCATTATACCACTCTGGCGGAGGCCACCGATCTGCCGATTATCATGTACAGCGTACCCTCCCGTACCGGCGTCAACATCCAGCCGGCCACCTGTCTGGAGCTGTCCAAGGTGCCGAATATCGTAGCCATCAAAGAAGCCAGCGGCAATATTGAACAGGTTTCGGAGATTAAGGCCCTCTGTGGTGATGAACTGGACGTT
>CALXHB010000038.1 GCA_944387995.1 uncultured Clostridia bacterium
CACCGACCTGCCCGTCCGGGCGGAAAAGGACGGGGTCGCCGCAGCCCTGGGAGAATACTGGGCCGGCGACGCCAAAGGGTGCGAAAACTTCCTGACGCTGGTGCTGGGCACCGGCCAGGGGGGTGCTGTTTTCATCAACGGCAAGCCTTACCGGGGCACCCACTTTTTCGCCGGGGACATGGGGTATGTCTCCCCCGGGGTGGGGATGCGGGGATTCTCCCAGCTGACGGCTCCGGTTCCCTATGAAGCGCGGTACTATCGAGAAACCGGCCGGCGGCTCAGCTGTTCCGGCATGTACGAAGCCCAGGAGCAGGACCCGGTCGCCGCAAAGCTCTGGAAGGAGTTTTTGCAAAACCTTGCCTGCTTCTGCATCCAGATGCAGTTTACCTTTGACACCGAAAAGATCTTCATCGGCGGCGGCATCTCCGGCTGGGAACCCTTTATCCCCCTTCTGCGGGAAGAAATTGAGCGGCAGATGAACGAGCGGCGGATGGACTTTAACCATCCCGCGGTCTATGCCTGCACCGGAGGTAACGACGCGAACCTGTTGGGAGCGGTCTATGGCCTCAAAACCGACTATGGCATTTAAGGAGGTTAGGAAAAATGGTAGATCAAACCACGCCGCTGCTCCATTACTTTGAGTCCGGCAACATCTTCAGCGGAAGCGATCGGGACAAACGGTATAAAATCTTCCCCAATAAGGAAACGGGTGAAATGACCTGCAAGGTCTGGATGGGAGACTTCTGTCTCGAAAAAACCGACCCCGCGCAGGTGGAGGAAAAGGCCTTCCCGATTTCGGAGGACGGACGCAAAGAGATGATCCAGTGGATCAACGAGTTTAAGGGAAAAGACGCATAAAGAAACGGAAAAAGAGAGGGTTTTTACACCCTCTCTTTTTTACAGAACAACAACTATGGACAATGAATATTGCATCCACCCATTAGTTCCCCCGGACGGCGAGTTTTTCCAGCGCTGTCCCCTCTTTCAGGCAGCGGCTGTAAACGGCAGTGCATTTCTTATACCGGGCGAAGGTCCGCCGGGCGGCCTCTTCGTCCCCGTACACCTTCCAGGTGCCGACCAGCTTACTCCCCTGCCCCTGGTTTTCGATAAACCCCAGAACATCCTGCAGCGGATAACCGAGAAACAGCCCGATCTCATGGGGAAAGGTGCAGCCATTTTGCTGCAGCCGCCTAGCCAGGCAGTGTAAGCATCGCTCGGGGTCCGGGGCGGGATAGCCCTTCTGGCAGAGCAGGTCGGCGGCGTCCCCCGTTAAGTCCCGACTCAGCCGGTCCGGGCGATAGACGTAGATCAGCGCCCCATTTTGCTGTCTGGAAAGGAGCACCACGCGAACTCCTCGGGGATTCAACTTGCGGTTGAGGGAGTGCAGCTGCTCCTCCAGATTTTCCCCCGGCTGCACGGCACAGTTTACAAGGTTACCGGTTTTCAATCCCGCCAGCGTCGGTGCGCAGTGGCGGACCAGCATTTCTTCGGACAAATCAATCCCCTCCTTTATCCGGCGGTATGTTCTTCCAAAATGCTACGAAGGGCGGAGAGTGAACTGGAATGACAGCGAGCAATCTGCAAATCCTGATTTTTGCACCCGCTAAGGACACAGCGGACCATCTTATGGGATACGGTACCAGTGAACAGCACCAGCAGGTCGGGAGAACCGATCTGGTTCTTCATCGTGCTGGTCATCTGGGTGAAGACCTTGGCCCGGCAGCCGTACTGCTTGCAGAGGTTTTTATACTGACACACCATACAGTCGTTGCCGCCTACGATTACTACGCTCATTTTATGTCCGCCTTTCTGGAAACGTCGATTAGCTATGGCTAACTTTATGATAGATCAAATGGTGAAATTACAACACGAATCTCACACGGTTAGCTTAAGCTAACTTGCATCTACATGATACCATATCCGACTGAAACTGTCAAGTATATTGAGCACATTTTCAAAAAAGATTGGCCAAATTCTCCAGTCGAAGGCAAACCCAGAATCCAGCTAATTTTCTGTTGATAAATCAGTATTTTACCATCGTCATTATGCAAGATATATTCTGAAAAAATGCAGCTTAACTTTGGCCGAAATGGATATTGCAGTCTCATTTTTTTTTGCTATAATATCCCATTGAAAACAAAGCAAATGGGAAATGGTCATTGCCGACGACGGAAAGAGGTACGCCCCGGTTGCTTTGTAAAATCGAAACGCTCCGGATCGGTCCGGCCAAAAAATCCATGCCCAAAAGAGGAGGAACTTTTGCGGCGAGATGAAAGAAAGGAAGGTTTGCATGAAAAGAACCGTACAGAGAGATATGACAAAAGGCAGCCCCGGGAAAATTATTCTAAACTTTACCCTCCCGCTGTTTATTGGAAACCTTTTCCAGCAATTATACAACATGGTAGACACCATTATCGTCGGCCAATTTGTGGGCACCGGAGCCCTGGCGGCAGTGGGCAGCACCGGCACCATCATGTTTTTAATCACCGGTCTGGCGTTCGGGATGACCACCGGTTTTACCCTGATGACCGCCCAGCAGTTTGGCGCCGGGAACATGGCGGCGATGCGGCGGACGGTGTTTACCTCCTCATTTTTGACCGCGGTAGTCTCGGTGGTGATGACGGCGCTTTCGGTGATTTTCATGCGGCCGCTGCTGCGGGCGATGCAGACGCCGGCGGACATCTTCGAGGACGCCTACGCCTATATCATCGTAATCTGTGCGGGGCTGGCAGCCCAGATGCTCTATAATCTGTTGGCCTGCCTGCTGCGGGCGCTGGGCAACAGTAAGGTGCCCCTCTACTTTCTGATTTTAGCGGCTCTTCTGAATATTGTACTGGACCTTTTATTCATTATCGTCTTCCACATGGGCACCGCCGGGGCAGCCTATGCAACGGTCATTTCCCAGGGAATTTCGGGGCTTTTATGTCTTGTGTACATTATTAAAGCGGTGCCGATTCTCCATCTGTCCCGGAAGGATTTGCAGTTTGACGGGCCGCTGATGGCACGGCAGCTGCAGGTGGGCATTCCGATGGCCCTCCAGTATTCGATCACGGCAATTGGGTCGATTATGCTGCAAACCTCGCTGAATATGCTGGGATCGACGCTGGTAGCCGCCTACACAGCCGCCAGCAAGATTGAGCAGCTGGTTACCCAGATCTACGTCGCTCTGGGCACGACGATGGCCAATTACAGCGCCCAGAATGTCGGCGCGGGGGATATCCCCCGCATCCGGGCAGGGTTCCGTTCGGCGACCGTCTGGGGAAGCGTTTATTCGGTGGCGGCAGGGCTACTTCTGATGTTCTTCGGCAAATATCTCACCTACCTGTTTGTCTCGGAGGACGCCGCTTCCCTGCTGAGTTCGGTGGACTTGTACTTGAAGTGTGTCGGTGCCTTCTTCATTCCGCTGACGGTGGTCAACGTCTACCGCAACGGTTTGCAGGGCCTGGGTTACGGTTTGCTGCCGATGATGGCGGGAATCGCCGAACTGGCAGGCCGTGGCATCGTCGCCATCATCTCCGCCAACTTCCAGAGCTACTTCGGCATCTGCATGGCAAGCCCGGCGGCGTGGGTACTGGCCGGCGGACTGCTGCTGGTGGTGTACTTCTACATTGTGAAGAAGGACCTCTCGCGGAAGCTGGAGAAGAAAAAAGAAACCGGTTTGCAATTTTTAGAGAATTGATCAGATAGCAAAAACCCGCTCCCAGGATCAACTGGGGGCGGTTTTTTTATGGGGCGGCATACAAACGGTAAACGGTGCCGTTGGACAATACGGCATACTCGCTAATGCGGCCATCGACGGGGTCTCCAGTCAGGTCGATTACCTCCCTGTCGGTAAAGAGTTCATCCGAAGGGCCGGTAACAAAGATTACCTCCCCTACCTGACAGAGAGTCTTCCCGGCCCGGCCAATCGGGGAAAAAGCTGCATCCCCATACCAGCCGAAGATATCGCTGCCCGCCTCCGTCCGGACTACATAAACCGTTTCTCCCTGCACCGCCTCCAACCGGAGGGCTGGGTCGTCCAGCCGGACAAAGAATTTCTTTTCGCCGGTTTCCGGGTCGACCGACCAGTAGAGGCTGTCCCCTTGCGGGAAGATCAGCTTCCCGTCCTGAAAACCGATTGGGTCGCCATAGGGCTCGCCATCCGCTTCCAGCAGGGTTTCCCACTCTTCGGTTGTGTAGTTGTAAAGACCAACATCCCCGCTTTCGGTGATACAGACGAGGGAGTCGCCGGTGATGGCAGAGACACTCTCCAGCGCCGACGGGTAATCTTCCCAGCCTTCTACGTCCCCCCACCATCTTTCTGGGACATTCTGTCCTTCGATATTTTGTCCATCTGCATCGGTATGCCAGATACGATAGGTCCCCTCTTGCTGAATACCCAAGAAATAGTATCCCTCTTCATCTGCCCACCAAAAAGCCGGATGTCCTCTCCGAAGACTTCGTAAATCATGGTAATCGACAATGGTTTCCGAAAGGCCGGTAGCCACTTCATAGGCAAATAAACCAAAAGCCTCCATGTCTGAATAAAACAGGACGCCATTTTCCGCATGGAGATATTCCCCGTGAAATTCCCCGGGCGGCAGCAGCGTCTCGACCGTCTCTCCGTCCCAGCGGCAGAGGGCGTTGTCCGACGTCCGGAAATAATAGACGCCGTCTTCCTCCGCTGCCCAATCAGTAGTCTCCGAATAGGTTACTGCTGACTTTATCAAGCAATTAGAAG
>CALXHB010000039.1 GCA_944387995.1 uncultured Clostridia bacterium
AGCGGGCTTTCTACCGCCCGTTTTTCCTTTGAAGGGTTTCTCTCCACCAATCGCAAAAACCGCCGGGAGCACCTGATGAGCCTGCAAAACGACACCCATACCCTGATCTTTTACGAAGCGCCCCATAAGCTGCTGGACACCCTGCGGGATATGGAGAAAGTGTTCGGCGCCGACCGAAAGATCTCCCTCTGCCGGGAAATGACCAAAATCCACGAGGAGGCCTTCCGGACCACCTTGGGAGAGGCCTCTGCCTATTACGAAGAAAACACCCCTAAGGGAGAGTTTGTGCTGATTATCGAAGGGGCCAAACCCGCCCTGCCGCCGGAAATGCCCCTCAGCGAAGCAGTGGAACAGGCCGCCCAGCTGGTGGCGGAAGGGATGCGTCCCACCGACGCCGCAAAACAGATTTCCGCCCACACCCGCTTCCGCAAAAGTGAGATTTACGCTGCATTGACCGCCAAAACGGCGGAAGAGAACTAACTTCCCTCAATCATCCCTACAGACATGCATAAACCGATTTTCCCCCGGGCGACCCCCGGGGGAAAATCTTGCCATACGAAAGGAGTTTCCTTATGAAAACACCCCGTCCCTATCCCCGCGCCATCATCACCCCTAAAGGGGAAAAAGCTGCTCAAAATGGACATCCATGGGTCTACGAGGCCGAGGTGGAACGGCTGGAGAGCCCCGAAGGGGAGCCCCTTTCCAGCCCGCCAGAAAACGGGGACCTGATCGACGTCCTGACCGAAAAGGGCCGTTATGTGGGCACCGGTTTTTACAACCACCACTCCAAAATCCGGGTTCGGATCATCTCCCGCAGCGCTAACGACCGGTTCGACGAGCACTTCTGGGAGCGGAAACTCCGCTACGCCTGGGATTACCGCAAAACCGTCATGGGTGGGGAAGATTCCCCTGACCTTCGCTGCTGCCGGCTGATCTTCGGGGAAGCGGACGGATTCCCGGGGCTGACGGTCGATCGTTTTTCGGAAATCTTAGTGGCTCAGACCCTTTCCCTCGGCATCGAAAAGCGGAAAGACGTCATCTTCCCCCTGCTGGTCAAGATCCTGCGGGAGGACGGCCAGGAGATTCGCGGCCTCTATGAACGCAACGACGTCGCCATCCGCAAGCTGGAAGGGATGGAAGAAGGCAAAGGCTTTTACCCTCTTCCGGGGGAAACGGTTCCCGACTACACCGAGACTGAAATTATCGAAAACGGTATCCGCTACCGGGTCGATTTTAAAGAGGGACAAAAAACCGGCTTCTTCCTCGACCAGAAGTACAACCGTCAGGCGGTGGCGCGGCTGGCAAAGGGCAAACGGGTGCTCGACTGCTTCACCCACACCGGCTCTTTTGCTTTAAACGCAGCGGCCGGTGGAGCAAAGTTTGTCCGGGCAGTGGACGTCTCGGAAATGGCAGTGGAGCTGGCGGCGGAAAACGCCCGCCTCAATGGTCTGGAAGGGAAGATGGAGTTTGTGGCGGCCAACGTCTTTGACCTGCTGCCCCAGATGGAGGAAAGCCACGACGAGACCGACCGCTTTGACTTTATCATCCTGGACCCGCCCGCCTTTACCAAGAGCCGCAAGACCGTCGACTCCGCCTACCGTGGGTATAAGGAGATCAACCTCCGGGCGATGAAGCTGCTGCCCCGGGGCGGGTACCTGGCAACGGCCTCCTGCTCCCACTTTATGGAGGAGGAGCGGTTTATCAAGATGCTGATGAGCGCCGCCCACGACGCCGGCAGGGAACTGCGGCAGATCGAAATCCGTCAGCAGGCCCCCGACCATCCCATCCTCTGGAACGTCCCGGAAACCAACTACCTCAAATTCTTTCTGTTCCAGGTGGTATAATTTATCCATTCTCCGTTCACACCTCGTCCGCAGCTTTTTTACAGCTCAGTTACAGGGTAAAAATCTTTTGTAAATTCCCGCAAAAAAGCTTGACTTTGTCATAGGAAACGGGCATACTGGATATGATAGGAGGGGGAAAGCCTCCGTTTGAATCCACAAACAACCGGCATTTCCGCCGAGAAAGGGATGGTCATCCAATGAACTGGCTGCGTAATTTTATGATGGGACGGTATGGACCCGACGCCCTCTCGCTCTTTTTAATCGTCGTCAGCCTGATCTGCACCCTCACCTCCAGTCTTTTCGGCGGGGTACTGGTGTTGATACTAATCTCATATATCCTCTGGTTTTGGGTCATCTTCCGCCTTCTCTCCCGCAATATTGCCGCTCGTCAGAAGGAAAATGAAACCTTCCTGCAGATGGTAGGCTGGCTGCGGGACCACACCACCGGCATCCGAGGGTGGTTTAGAACCCAATCAAACCGCTTCCGGGACCGCAAGACCCACAAATATTTCCGTTGCCCCACCTGCCATCAGATGGTTCGGGTGCCCAAAAACAAGGGCAAGGTGCGGATCATCTGCCCTAAGTGCAAAAATGAATTTATCCGTCAGACCGGAAAATCCCCCGCCCAAAAAGCCCGGGAAGAACAGGCCAGAGCGGATAAGGCCGCACAAAAAGCTGCTAAAAAGGCCGACAAGGCCAGTAAAAAATAAGAACTCTCTCCTCCGTTTCCCCGCAGGGCCATATGCTCTGCGGGGCTTTTTTTATCTATCAAAAAACGTCTGTCAATCACCACTAGTAACCGGACGAAAACAGATTTTATCGAAGAAATCTTGACAAAAAGGGACCATTTATTTATGATATAGATAAGGTAAAAAGATATTTTACTGAATATGGAGGTGTAACCATGAGGAAAATTCGACTCTGTTCCAGACTATTAGCCGTTCTGCTTTTACTGGCCAGTTGCGCATCCTGCGCCCCGAAAACCTCTCCTGAAAAGAGTTGGGACCACAACCTCGCCTCCCTCTGCGGCCTTTCGCTGGAGGAAGCCACCGCTCTTCTTGGCTGCACCGAGGCAGATCTCCGAATAGATGCGGAAAACGATGCCTTTATCTCCTATTATCTTCCCGACCAGACCCCGCCCTGGGAGGTCGGAGAAGATGGAACATCCGAAATTACCATCACAGTCTTCAAGGAAGACAAATATGTCGCAGGGGCTTGGTGTTTAGTCACCGACATGACCCACTCGATCGCGGACGAAGAAGCCGCTAGGGCCCTTTACAGCTTGCTGCAGGAGGAAGATGACCGTCTGACCGAAGCCTTCGGCCCCACGGGGTTTATGGCGTTTACCAACGGGGAGTTTGAACGTCTGGACGATCAGCCCACCTTCTTTGAAACCTACCCCGACGCCGATTCTTTTGTCAGCCGCTGGGAAGAAAGCCCCGAATCCCTCAGCAGCAGAGGAGAATGGCTCTCGGAAGGGGAAACCCCTGTCTGGCTCCAGTTTGACTGGAATGCTGGTAAAAAGGGAAGTATCTTTACCTGGAACTACCAGACCGAACGCTTTACCGCATACCAATTGGGCTGGGAAGACTTTGAATATGCCGATTAAAGAGAAAATCCCTGCGTGAAAGGACGCAGGGATTTTTTCATACTAACAAAACATAATGAAAAAATATTTCTATATCTATCGTTTCCATTCTAAATAAGAAGTTTAGGCGCCAGCCCTTTTTAAAGGGCTGGCAGGAATGGAAGGGGCAGAGCCCCTTCCCAGGCGCTAGCTTTTCGTGAAAGAAAATTTTTCACAGCTGTTAAAACCCAAAGATTCCTTATTGCGCAGCTGCCATCATCACAAAAGAAGCCACTTTCTTAATCAGGGATTCAGATGCCGAATCACATACCCTTCCCGGACGCCCGCCTGTAAAACCGTCAGCTCAGAAGCATACAGACGTTCGCAAATTGCGGACAGAATCGCCAATCCGGTGACCAGTGTCTCTTTCCGGCCAGGTTCCTGCCGGTCTACCAGCGCTCGCCCTTCTTCTGAACGGAAATAGTCAAGGCCTTTTCTTAAGTCCTCTGTCCGGAGTATCACCCGACCGGGACTATCCTCACGGCCAGTTGGCCAAAGAAGAGTGTTAAACAGCCGAACAACCGCTTTTACCGTCCCGCCCATCGCGAAAAAAGCCGGGGGAGACAATGGGTCCAACTCCTTCACCGTTTGAAGGGTCTCCATCTGTTCCACCACAAACTTCTGAACCGCCTCCAGCTCCTGATCGGTGGGCACGGTTCCGTCTCCTGAAACAAACTGCCGCTTGAGCTTTAAACAGCCAATGGGGAAGGAGTCAAAGTCCGAAAGCCCTGACGGTTCCCGAGCGATAAAACCGAGGATCTGACCGCTGCCGCCGCCAAGGTCAAGGCCCACACCCTTCTCGGGGAACCGAGGCCCTCCGGCTGCCTCCAACCAGTCCATCTCCTGTAACATCCCGGCAAAATCGCACTGCGCCTCCTCTTCACCCGAGAGAAGGGTGAGAGAAAAGTGAGATTTTCCAGCTACAACCGCCGCTTCGGAAAAGTTTTGGACCCCTCGCAGAGATGCAGTTGCAAAGGCAGCGATTTTGGTAACTCCCTTTTCATCAAAAAAGGCCCGAATCTGCCGAAGGGCATCATCCAGTACCTGAAGCCCCTCCTGGGAAATCTGTCCGCCCTCCACGTACCGTACCAAGCCGGCGTGAATGGTCAAACTGTCCTTCATAGAAAAACATCGATAACTTTCTTTTTCCGCATCCCAACGGAAAACAACCCCCAAAACGGTATTGGAACCGGTGTCAATTACACCAACAGGCATCTTTCCCATTCTGCCTTCTCCTTTACTTAAATAAAATCTTATGTAAAATCATCTAAAGCGAATGGAACAGGAAAAGCTATCCTTGCCATCGTTTACCCCTTTAACCGCCGCTTCATCTGAACCTAAAATCCGATACAGTCCTAGGCTCTCCCCAAGCAAAGTCTCCCGGCTGAACAGAGCCTGCACCTCAGTCGGTTCCCGCAGGGTCATCTCCTCCGGCAGAATATCCATCGCCATATCCAGATACCGGGCGTTATCCACATGACCATTGCCGTCGATATCCGAATACACCACCTTCCGTTCTCCCATATATTCTGCTCCGCTGTCTTCCGGCTTAATCCGCAGCCGCTGAAACGCCGGCGCGCCGCAGTCTTCCTCCGGCATCGGATGGAGCCCGCCCGGAACCGCGTCCAAAAACTCCTGGGGCCGCATAATCACCCGGGTAAAGGGATTGACCAGCACCCAGCCGGACCGAGCTTCCGCCATCAGCTCCCCCGATTCGCTCCAGATCTGGAAATTGCGGAGGAATTGCGCCCTTTGGACCTCCTGTTCCCAGGTAGCAGTCCGCAGGCTATCCCCCTCCCGGGGCATCCGATAGATCTTCACTGCGACACGGGAGACCAGAAAGACCATCTCTTTTTGCATCAAAAACTGGGTATCCATCCCGCGAAACGCAAAGGCGCTGACCGCCAGATCGCTGAAAATCCGAAAGAGTTCCGACAGTTTCAGCCTGTGGCTGCGGTCACACTGGCAAAACCGGACCGTCAGTCTTTCCTGATAAAAACTGGAATCGGTATGATTGTCCACCGGCAAAAAATCCATTGCTTTTCTCCTCCTATCAGGGGCGCCGGTTTTGCCGGCAGCAGATATCTGTATTGGTTGTAAATCACATCAAATACTATGTGCGTAAAAATGGAACCATCTTTGCAATTTAAAAACCACCCCCGCCGGTTTTGTAAAAATCCGACGGGGGTGAAATTCATTTTAGGGAACCAGCAGCTCTTTGCCGCCCATATACGGCTGAAGAACTTTCGGAATTTTAACGGTGCCATCGGCCTGCAGGTTATTTTCCAGGAAGGCAATCAGCATCCGAGGCGGCGCTACCACCGTGTTGTTCAGGGTGTGGGCCAGGTACTTCTTGCCATCGGCGCCATTGACGCGGATCTTTAACCGTCTCGCCTGCGCGTCACCCAAGTTGGAGCAGGAACCGACCTCAAAGTACTTCTTCTGACGGGGGCTCCAGGCTTCAACGTCCACCGACTTGACCTTCAGGTCAGCCAGGTCGCCCGAGCAGCACTCCAGCGTCCGGACCGGAATATCCATCGAGCGGAACAGGTCTACGGTGTTCTGCCACAGCTTATCAAACCACTGCATGCTCTCTTCCGGCTTGCAAACGACGATCATTTCCTGTTTCTCAAACTGGTGGATGCGGTAAACGCCCCGTTCCTCAATGCCGTGGGCGCCCTTTTCCTTGCGGAAGCAGGGGGAATAGCTGGTCAGGGTGATGGGCAGCTGTTTTTCATCGATGATTTCGTCGATAAACCGGCCAATCATCGAATGTTCAGAGGTGCCGATCAGATAGAGGTCCTCGCCCTCGATCTTGTACATCATCGCGTCCATCTCGGGGAAGGACATAACGCCGGTGACGACGTTGGAGTGAATCATATAAGGCGGGATGACATAGGTGAAGCCCCGGTCAATCATAAAGTCCCGGGCGTAGGCCAGAACCGCCGAATGCAGCCGGGCAATATCGCCCATCAGATAATAGAAACCGTTGCCGGCCACCTTGCGGGCGGCGTCCAGGTCAATGCCGTGGAAGGATTCCATAATATCGGTGTGATAGGGAATTTCAAAATCGGGAACAACCGGCTCGCCGTACTTCTGAACCTCCACGTTGCAGCTGTCGTCTTTGCCGATCGGCACAGAAGGATCGATCATCTGCGGGATATTCATCATAATCGAAGTGACCTTCTCGGCCAGTTCCTTTTCCTGAGCTTCCAGCTCTTCCAGTTCCTTTGCCTCAGAAGCGACCTTCTGTTTCAGAGCCTCAGCCTCTTCCTTCTGACCTTTGGCCATCAGACCGCCAATCTGTTTGGAAAGCTTATTCCGTTCCGAACGGAGGGCGCTGGCCTGCTGCTGAACAGCGCGGGACTTGGCGTCCAGTTCGATGACCTCGTCGACCATCGGCAACTTATAATCCTGGAATTTCTTGCGGATGTTTTCTTTGACCGCTTCGGGATTGGTCCGTACAAATTTGATATCGAGCATAACGATTCGTTCCTTTCGATTATTCTTTTTTTATCGGATGGGGGAGGGAATTAGCCCTGCCCACCGTCTTCGTTGGATTGTGGGTCGGCTAAACTAGACAACCCGCCCAGCAGCTGGGCAATGGCCTGCAGATCCTCTTTGGAGAAAAAGGCAATTTCCAATACCCCTTTGCCGTCGTTGCGGGGAGAGATCTTCACCCGGCGTCCCAGCTCATTCTCCATGGCCAGCTGCATCTCGGCAAAGTAATGGTCCACCCGGGCAGCCGGTTTTTCCTCTCCCGCCGGACGATTCAGCTTTGCCGCCAGCCGTTCCACCTCCCGCACCGAGAGGCCCTTTTCCGCCGCCAGATTGGCAAGCTGAATCATCTGGGTCCGATCATTTACCGTCAGCAGTGCTTTGGCGTGTCCAGCGGACAGCGCTCCGCTGATTAAATAGGGATGAATCTCCACCGGCAGTTTTAAAAGCCGCAGAGCGTTGCCAATGGCACTCCGGGAACGTCCCACCTTTTTGGCGACCTCTTCCTGGGTCAAACCAAAGGTCTCGATCAATTCTTCGTAGCCGCTCGCTTCTTCCAACGGGTTTAAATCCTCCCGCTGCAGGTTTTCAATCAGCGCAAATTCCAGCACTTCGGCCTCGGTCATCTCTTTGATGACCACCGGCACCTCGGAAAGTCCCGCCATCCGGGCCGCTCTCCAACGCCGTTCCCCAGCCACCAGCTGATAGCTTTCTTCTCCGCCAAAACCGGAGCCCGGCATCCGCCGCACCAACAGCGGCTGCAGCACCCCGTGCTCCCGAATGGAATCGGCCAGTTCCGCCAGGGCATTTTCTGAAAAGTCCTTTCGGGGCTGGTTGCGGTTGGGCTCAATGGCGCTGAGCCGCACCATCTTCACACCGTCTTTCGGTTCTTCATCCGGGAAAGCAGCGCTGTTATCCTCGTAAAGGGCGTCCAACCCACGCCCCAGGCCGCCTCGTTTGATCTTTGCCATGAATTATCTCTCAAACCTTTCTTGCTGCGGGGGGACGGCTTTCCGAAGCCTTCTCCCAAAGAGAACCCCCTAAATCCTTATATCCGATACCTTTACGACACAGCGAAGCGTCCATTACCTTCCGCTGTCTTTCTTTTAGAGGTCAAACCGCCGGTTACTTTTTCTTGCGGTTTGCCTTTAAAAACTCCCGGGTAAATTCCGAATAGGCGTGGGAGCCTCTGGAGCCTTTATCATAATAAATAACCGGTTCCCCAAAGCTGGGAGCTTCCGACAACCGAACATTGCGGGGAATCGTCGTCCGGTAGACCTTGTCCGGGAAAAAGCGCTTGATTTCCGATACCACCTGACTGGTCAGATTGAGCCTTCCGTCGTACATCGTCAGCAGCACCCCTTCAATCTCGATAGCAGGGTTATACATCCGCTTGACCTGCCGGACGGTGGCCATCAGCTGGGAGAGGCCTTCCAACGCGTAATATTCGCACTGGGTGGGAATTAGGACGGTGTCCACCGCACAAAAGGCGTTTAAGGTAATCATACCCAGGGAAGGGGGGCAGTCTATCAGGATATAGTCATACTGTTCCTTGACGGGAGCCAGCGCCAACTTCAGCCGTTCCAACCGGTTTTCCAGCTCCACCAGTTCTACCTCGGCGCCTGCCATCGCGATACTGGAGGGAATCAAATCCACCCCGTCAAACTCGGTATGGATAATGACTTCCGCCGCGGAAGCCTTGCCGATCAGCATTTCGTAGGAGGTCGAGGATACTTTCCGTTTTTCCACGCCAAACCCACTGGTTGCGTTGCCCTGAGGGTCAATATCCACCAGAAGCACCTTATTCTTCAGTTTTCCCAGGCAGGCCGTCAAATTGACGGCGGTAGTTGTCTTGCCGACCCCGCCCTTCTGGTTGGCCACTGCGATCATCTTTCCCATTACCAATATCCTCTCAAAAAATCCTGTCTAGCGGAACGCACCGTGCCGTCTATCTTTTGTATTATACCACAATCTGCCGGGAAACACAACGTTCCAACCCCTTTTCAGAGGATTTTTTATAAATAGACTGGGCAGGGAAGAGAAAACAGGTCGAATTCTGCCGAAAAAGAGAAAAGAGCCGGGCGTCCTGCCTTTTTCAGCAGAGCGCCCGGCCTCTAAAAATGAATGTCCACGCCATATACCTTGCAAAATGTTCCACGTGGAACATCCTGTCCAAAAGGGTCGACCAGCATCGTAAACCCGGGAAAGAGGTGAAGTCCCTCTATCAACCGGATTTTGCCGCGTGGGCCAGCTGTTTTTTCCCTTGAACGGGAATCCGGACCCGGTACTCGATGTACTCCTCATGGTCCTCCCGCTCCGATTCAGCTGGAATACCGGCGTGCTTCATCGCGTCAATGGCTTGATTAACGGTGTTGAGAAAGACCCGCACATCCTTTACCAAAAGCACCTTCCGAGCTTTTTTTCGCCCTATCTTTTTATCCAAGATAGGGGGAAGCATCTGCACCGGGAATTGCGGAGCGGCCACCGGTGCAGGAACGGCGGGCTTGGGCGGTTGGAAAATTTCATCCAACGTTTCCCCGGCCAGCAGCCGGGAGACCAGCTCTTCCGTCTCTCGGACGGTTAAATGCTTTTCAGCAATCAGCGCCGCCGCCAGTTCCCGGCTCTCTCCCGATTGGAGCCGCAGCAGGGCGCGGCCATGCCGTTCTGAGAGACCATTTTCCAGAATAATCCTCTGTTCCTTTGGGGAAAGGGCCAACAGCCGCATCTTGTTAGCAATGGTCGACTGGGCCATACCCAGCTTGGCGGCGGCCTCCTCCTGGGTCACCCCCCACTCGACAACCAGCGTCCGCAGGGCAGCGGCTTCCTCAAACAGATTTAAGTCCCGCCGCTGGATGTTTTCCAGGATGGCAAAGACCGCCGACTGCCGGGCGGTGGAATCCATAATCACCGCCGGAATCGTCTCATTACCGCAAAGTTTGGACGCCCGAAGTCTCCGTTCCCCCGAAATCAATTCATAGGGCTGGTCGCCGGAATCGGTCTTGCGCACCAGCACAGGCTGAAGTACCCCGTTGACTCGAATAGAGTCCGACAGCCCCTTAAGGGCCTCCAGATCGAAGGTTTGCCGGGGCTGGGCTGGATTCGGGGCAATCTCGTTTACCCCTAAAAGCACCACCTTACCCGCCGTCTTATGGGGAGAAAAATCCTCGCTCTTATCCTTGTCTTTCCGAAAAAATCCCACCGTTTATACCTCCTTGCCGTCATGCCGCGGACTCACCGCGACTCTTCTTTAGGGACAAGCAAAGTATAACACCGGTGGGAAATGATTTCCAGAAAATAACGTCGTGGGGAAAATAGAACTTTAATCCTCTTTTACGGCTTTCCCGGGGCGGAAAGCGGATTTTTCTTGATTTTTCCGGAAGGGCGGGGGAATTTGGCGGGGGTGGAACGAGTCTTGCGGATTACGACGATGGAACGTCCCAAATCCCCCGGAAGGGTGAACTTTTCGACCTTTTCGATCTTCCCCCCCAGCTGTTTAACGGCAAATTTAGCCTCCTCCAACTCTTCCTCTATTTCCCCGCCTTTAAGGGCGACAAAGCTTCCGCCCACCCGGACAAAGGGCAGGCAGTATTCCGCCAGTTCCCGCAGCCGGGCCACAGCCCGGGCAGTGGCGCAGTCATACTGTTCCCGGAAGTCGTCCATCCGGCCGGCTTCTTCCGCCCGGGCGTGGATACACTGGGCCGGAATCGACAGGCTGTCGCAGACCGTTTCCAGGAAATGAATCCGCTTTTGCAGACTGTCCAGCAGGGTGAGCTTGAGGTCCGGCCGGGCCGCAGCCACCGGAATCGACGGGAATCCGGCGCCGGCGCCGACGTCAATCATGGAAGCTCCTTCTTCCAACGGATACGCTTTCAGCAGCAGTAGACTGTCGAGAAAGTGCTTGATAACAATGCCCTCCGGGTCGGTGATGGCCGTCAGATTCATCTTTTCATTCCATTCCACCAGTAAGCCGGCGTACTGGTCCAGCTTATCGGTCAGCCCGTCGGGGCAGGGAATTTCATAAGCGAGGAGGTTTTCTTTTAGAAACTGTTGATCGATCATATTGATTCTCCTGTCGGGGCGAAATATGGAATCAAAGTCCATTTTCCACCTCCATGGGTACAAAAGGTTATAAGGTCTCCAGGTAAATCAGCAGGGCGGAAATATCCGCCGGATTGACACCGGAAATGCGGGAAGCCTGACCGATGTTTTCCGGCTGCACACGGCTTAACTTTTCTCTCGCTTCCAGCCGCAGCCCCTCAATCTGGTTATAGTCCAGATCCCGGGGGAGCTTTTTCACCTCCAGCCGGCGCATCTCTTCCACTTCCAGCTGCTGTTTATGAATATAGCCCTCATATTTGGTTTGAATTTCAACCTGTTCGGTCACTGCGGCCGGCAGATCGGGACGGCCGGGGTCAAAGGGCGCCAGTTCCCGATAGCTGAGCTGAGGACGGCGAACCAGGTCGGCCAGCTTGCAGCCGGTGTGAAGGGGCGCAGTCTCTTTTGCCTCCAAGAACCGGTTCAGCTCCTCCGACGGCGGGACATTCACCGCCTCAATCCGGGCCCGCTCAGCTGCAACCGCTTCCAGCTTCCGCTGGAGGGCATCGTACCGCTCTTGCCCAATCAATCCCAGCTTATACCCGATGGGGGTCAGCCGCTCGTCCGCGTTGTCCTGACGGAGGACCAGACGGAATTCGCTTCTAGATGTCATCATCCGGTAAGGGTCGCTGCACCCTTTGGTGACCAGATCGTCGATCAGCGTGCCAATATAGGAGGTAGAGCGGTCCAGCACCAGCGGCTCCCGCCCCAGGATTTTCAGAGCAGCGTTGATGCCCGCCACCATCCCCTGGGCGGCAGCTTCCTCATACCCGGACGTCCCGTTAAACTGACCGGCGCCGTACAGTCCTCCGACCGCCTTGGTTTCCAGCGTAGGGCGAAGGTCCAGCGGGTCCACACAGTCGTATTCAATCGCGTAGGCGTTACGCATAATCTCAATATGCTCAAAGCCGGGAATCGTCCGCAGAAAGGCCAACTGGACATCCTCCGGCAGGGAGGAAGAAAGCCCCTGCAGGTAGATTTCCTCGGTGTCCAGCCCCATCGGTTCGATGAAGAACTGATGACGGGTCTTGTCGGGAAAACGCATGACCTTGTCCTCCAAAGAAGGACAATAACGGGGACCGATGGCGTGAATCCGGCCGCCGTAAATGGGGGAGCGGTTGATATTCTGCCGAATGACCTCATGGGTCTGTTCGTTGGTGTAGGCAATATAACAGTCCACCTGGTTGTGAAGTCCTTCAGGAGCGGTGGTGAAGCTAAACGGGACAATCTCGCTGTCCCCGTGCTGGCACTCGAACTTGGAAAAGTCGATGCTCCGCCGGTGGACCCGGGCAGGAGTGCCAGTTTTAAACCTGCGGATATGCAGGCCAGCCTGTTGGAGGCTGGCGGTCAGCTGCTGGGCCGCGGAGACGCCGTCCGGCCCAGAAGAGTAGGAGACGTCTCCCACATGGATGGTGCCCCCCAGATAGGTTCCAGTGGCGATCACCGCCGCTTTGACCGGGTATTCCGCCCCCAGACGGGTGCGAACGGCACACACTTTTCCCTCCTGTACCACCACTTCGGTTACTTCTGCCTGACGCAGAAAGAGGTTCGGGGTCTCTTCAATCAGCCGCTTCATGTATAAATGATATTGAGCGCGATCGGCCTGCACCCGCAGGCTGTGGACAGCAGGGCCTTTGCCCCGGTTGAGCATCCGGCTCTGGATAAAACAATGGTCGGCTGCAATCCCCATGACGCCTCCCAGGGCGTCGATCTCCCGGACCAGATGCCCTTTGGCGGTCCCTCCGATTGAAGGGTTGCAGGGGAGGTTGGCCAAAGCGTCCAGGGTCAGGGTAAACAGAACCACCTTCGCCCCCAGTTTGGCCGCCGCCACCGCCGCTTCAATCCCCGCGTGACCGGCGCCAATGACCGCAACATCATAACTTTCCATTGGGTAGGACATCTTGACACTCCTTTTATACGATTTGTATATTTTCTTTGATTTATATCTATATGTTTAATTTTCTCACTGAGGGCAGGCCCTGCAAGCAGTTCAGGAACTGAGTATTAGAGAGTCGCTGCGCGACCCGTAACCTTTGGCGTCTGCAACTGTGAACCATTTAACCTCATGATAGACTCATGCCTGGCAAAGAGCTCCGCCCTCTGCACTTCCTCCAACCCTTTAAAAAGGGTTGGACCCTAAACTCCTAATCATCTTTAAACCAATGGGGACTTGGATATAAACACCGTTGTTCCAGTATATGGATGAGCAGATGCCATCACGGACAACAACCCATTATTTTCCGACGCAGAATTTTTCGAACACTTCGTCCACCACCCGGTCGCTGACCTTTTCTCCCGTCAGCCGGAAGAGGACCGAAAGGGCGCTTTCCAGGGCCACATCCACCGCATCCAGCGTGTAACCAGCCTGAATGGTGTCGCAAACCTCCCGAAGGAGTCCCGCTGCCTCTTCGGCACAGCTCCGCTGCCGCTCATTGGCCAGCAGAGCCTGCCCCGGGTCAAAGTCGGTAAGGGACAAAAGCTGCGCAATCTCCCGGTTGAGGGCCGCTAGTGCCGCCTGCTGGTCCTCCTCGCTGCCGCCAGCCGAAAGGATAACGGTGTGGGGGAAGCGGGAGGAAATCTCCTCCGGGTTCCAAACAGGGGAGAGGTCGTTTTTATTGAGGACCGCCACCACCGGCAGCTCCCGCTCGGAAAGCTCCTGCAAAATCCGCTGGTCTTCCGCCGAGAGAGGCTCCGACAGGTCGAAGACCGCCAGGGCAAGCCCCGCCTTTTCTAGCCGCCCGAGGGCAATATCCACCCCAATCCGTTCCACCGGATTTTCGGTGTCCCGAATTCCGGCGGTATCCGCCAGCCGCAGGACCACGTCCCCCAAATTGACGGTTTCTTCGACGATGTCCCGGGTGGTGCCGGGAATGTCGGTGACAATGCTGCGGTCGCAGCCGGAAAGGAGGTTCATCAGGGTAGACTTGCCGACGTTGGGTTTCCCGACGATGACCGTGTCCACCCCTTCCCGCATCAACCGGCCCCGGTCAAAGTTCCGCAACAGCCCTTCCAGGTCTGTCAGACTTTGCTGGCAGCTTTTGAGCAGCTGATCCGGCTCCACATCTTCCACATCCTCTTCCGGATAGTCGATATAGGCGGCCAGATGGGCGCTGATGCCCAAAAGGTTATCGGTAATCCCCTTGATTTTGCGGTAGAGGGCGCCGTCCATCGCGCTGCGGGCGGCCCGAAGGGACTGTTCCGAGCTGGCGCCGATCAGATCGGCCACCGCCTCCGCCTGGGTCAGCGAAAGCTTGCCGTTTAAAAAGGCCCGCCGGGTAAACTCCCCGGGACCGGCCAGCCGGGCACCGTGGCGCAGGGTGGCTCTGAGGACCTCCCGGGTGACCAGCAGCCCGCCGTGGCAGGAGATCTCGACCACATCCTCTCCCGTATAGCTGTGAGGGGCACGGAAGACGGTGGCAATGCCGTCATCGAGAGCTTCTCCCTCCCGGACAATCCGGCCATAAGCGGCGGTGTAGCCCTTGTGATCGGCCAACTTCCGGCCGGAAACCGGCTGGAAAAACCGGTCTGCCACTGCAATGGCATCAGGGCCGGAAATCCGGACGACGCTGATGCCTCCGACGGCATTGGGGGTGGCGACAGCGGCGATGGTGTCGCCGCGCAGTTCTTGCATAGACATAAAGGGTTCCTCCTTTGGATAGGGCGGCAGGTTTCAGTCAATGCCCTAAAATGCAGGGTACTCAATGAAACCAGCTGATAATGGGATGGAGAGGCGGCCGGCAAAAACCGGCCAAACCTTTTCTTCCCGATGCTTTTTAGTAAAAAACCTCCGCACGTTTTCGGGTGCGGAGGTTCAACACCCGGGTTCCGGGCTTTTAACTATACCGTTTACAGCTCGATCTTGCCGTAGAGCTTGACCGAATCGTCCAGCTTGACCGCTTCCCGATGGGGATGCTCCTTGGGAGCTTCCGCCTCTTCGGCAGGCCGTTCGGAACGTTCATAGCTTTCGCTTCTCTCGCGGCTGTCCCGACGTCCACGGTCCCGGCGGTAACGTCCGCCTTCCCGGCGGGGACGGCGCTCAGGGGCTTCCCGGAGCGGTTTGATGATGACTTTGCGGTTGGGCTCTTCGCCGGTGGACTTGGAGGTCACCCCTTCGATATCGGTGATGACCGCGTGGATGATCCGGCGTTCATAGGGATTCATCGGTTCAAGGGCAACCGGCCGGCCAGTCTTGAGGGCTTTTTTCGCCATCCGGGCGGCGAGGGCCTTAAGGGTTTCCTCCCGTTTTTCCCGGTAGTTGCCGGCGTTCATTGTAAACCGAACGTAATCGCCTTCCCGGCGGCGGAGACGGTTGGCCACGAGGCAGACCAGATACTGGAGAGAATCCAGCGTCTCGCCCCGTTTACCGATAATCGCACCGATGGATTCGCCGTCCAGACGGATTTCCACCGTCCGCTCCGCACCGATGATAAACTCCATATGGACCTCACCGGCACCCATCTTTTCAAAGATTTCCGAAAGATAATTCCGGGCAATCTCAATCTTCGGTTCAATATCCGCCAGCTCTTCGGCAGTGGGTTCACAAGGAACCACTGCCGGTTCAGCGTCTTTCGCCTCTGCGGGCGCTTCAGGCACTTCCGGCTGGGGGACCGGGGCTTCAGATTTAGCCGGAACCTTTACCGGCTCTTCAGCCTGAGGAACGGGTTTGGGCTCAGCCGGACGGGCCGGAGCCTTCTGCTCCTTTTTCTCCTCCACCCGAGGGGCGGGCGCGGCAGGACGGGCAAAAACAGGGGCAGCGGGAGCCGGAGCTGCGGCAGCTTCCCGGTCGTCGGTGACGACAACCTTTACTTTAGCCTGCTGTTTGATTTTTCCAAAAAGACCTTTTTTCGGCAGCTGGAGCACTTCGCGGGAAGAGATCTCATCCGGGGTAATGCCCAGTTCCCGACAGGCGATGTCGATCGCTTCGTCGACGGTATTCGCAGATGCAATATACTCACGGGTCATGTTTTATTCCTCCTGATCATGCCTGCGTTTAAGGGTTTGATAGCAGAAACAGGCCGGGGTGACCGGCCTGCACGCTTTGTCACATCAGATCCTGATCGGTGACTTCCACATATTCATCGCCATACTTTTCCGCGTCCCGTTTGCGGGCCTCGGCTAGGCGCTTGCGGTTGAGTTCCTTGGAAGTCATATACGCTTCCGCCGCCTTATCGGCGTCAGGGGTTGCAGGCTCTTTGCGTTTTGCTTCTGCCAGAGCGGCTTTTTCTTCCTCGATTTCTTCAGGAAGTTTCTTGCCGCCATTGCGTTTGCGGCGTTCTTCCCGCTCTGTTTTTTTCTGTTCTTCGATCCGTTTCATCTGCTCTTCGTACTCGGCCTTATACTTAGCGGGAGAGTAACATTTATTGAGCACAATGGTCTGAACGATCGCCAGCAGGTTACCGACGATCCAGTAAACGGCGACGCCGCAGGGGACCGAGAAGGCAATCCACAGGGAGAACAGCGGCATGACGTACATCATGCCCTTCATCATACCCTTCTGCTGATCCATCCCGGGGGTCAGTTTCATCGACACCAGAGAGGTCGCAAAAGAGGTGACGCCCGAAAGAATCGGGATCAACACCAGGATGCTGTTCCAGGTAGGAACACTACCAAGGTAGAATCCAAAGAGGGTGTAATCAAAGTTCTGGATCTGGGAAATGACATCCTGGGAGATGGAGGAAAACCAGCCAATCTGTTCAGGATTCTGGATAGCCGAGATAACGGCCAGCTGGTTATAAACCCCCTGGCTGCCAAGATTGGCGGTGACAATATCGGTCAGCGCGGTAATCGTCTCGTTGTCCAGCCGCAGGATATGGGTCAGCGGCTCATAGACAACATAGATGACGCCGAAGAGGAGGACAATCTGTATGATTGACGGCAGGCAACCCCCCATCGGGTTATAACCGTGGGCCTCATACAGCTTCATCAGCTCTTCCTGCTGTTTTTCCTTATTATTGGCGTACTTTTTCTGAATCTCCTGGATTTTCGGCTGGAAGACCTGCATTTTGGCGCTGGACTTCTGCTGCTTAATGGACAACGGGAAGAGGATGAGGCGGAAGAAGATGGTAAACAGAACCAGCGCGACGCCGTAGTTGTTCACCAGCTGGTAAATCGCCCACATAATCCACCCGAAAGGGTAGCCAATGATACTCATGAGTCAAAAATTCCTTTCTTAAAGGAGTCCGGGGCTCAAAATCGGCCGTCAGAAAGGAGATTATGCCCCGGCTTTTCAGCGGGGATAGCGTCTGAGCCGTTTCAAGGGAGGCTCATTCCGGTCAGAGTGAACCGGTGTTCGCTTTGGAAAAAGGGTAAAGCGCTCCGGCACCGGATCGATGCCGCCCCGAAAGAGGGGATTGCAGCGCAATATCCGAAAGCCCCCCAGCCAAAGCCCCCGCAGCACACCGAACCGTTCCACCGCTTCCAATGTGTAGCGGGAACAGGTCGGATAAAACCGGCAGCAAGGACGTCCCTTTAAACGGGAGAGATGCCGCTGGTAAAAACGGATCATTCCGATCACCAGTCGGGAAGGGAGAACGGTCAATTTCACCGGACAGGCCTCCTTCAGGATTTACCGGAAGACCTCTGGCTGCGTTTACGCGCACCGGAATAATCCGGACGCTGGAGCTTTTTCAGAGCGCCCCGCAGGGCAGCCGTCACTTCGGGAGATTTGGCCGTCAGGATTCGCTCCCGGGCAACAAACACAAGGTCCTTGCCCGACGGCAGTTCTGCCATAAGCTCCCACACCGCCGCACGGATAACCCGCCGCGCACGGTTGCGCTGTACAGCGCCTCCCAACTTTTTCGAAGTCGTGATGCCGTAGCGCCGCTGTCCCTGCCGGCCGCGGGCCAGATAAAGGACAAAATAGGGGGTGGCGCAGCTTTTGCCCTGGTAATAGGCGTGCCGGAACTCCTTGTTGAGGGTGAGGGTAAGCGGTTTGGGCTGTTTGTTCATAGACAATAACCCCTTTGGCTTATTGCGGTACGGTCAAAAATCCAAGAAAACAAACAAGCCGCCTCCAAGGGCGCCTGTTTTAAAGCGCCGGCAGAGCGCGGCTGGTTGTCCTCTTGTGTATTTTCGACCGTCAGACGGAAAACGGACCCAATCAATAGGTCAGTCTCGCTCTGCCGCGGTCGCGTCTACGTTTTAAGACCTTGCGGCCGTTAGCGGTCGCCATTCTCTTTCTGAAGCCGTGGACTTTCTTTCTGTGGAGTTTCTTAGGCTGATAGGTTCTCTTCATTGCGTTCTGCCTCCTTTTATCCGAAAAATAAACGGTTTCCGCTTTTCCATACGGATATGCCGGCCGCTTACCGGCCAGGACGCTGCAGGAGTTTGAGTGGTGCGTCGGCACCCCTAAAAAGGGGAAGAAAAAAGCGAAAACTCTCAATTTAGTAGTATAGCGGATTCTGCCCCGGCTTGTCAACTGTTTTTTCAAAAAAAGCACCGGTTTCCCGCAAATTTCCCGCGGAAAAAGCCGGTTGGAACCGGTTTCAGCTCCGTTGAAGGTTAAAATGTGCTTGAAGGGAAGACAGTTTTGTCTGTGGTCTCAGGAAATTTTGATTATATTTTTTACTCATATGATTTTCCTGGTCATCGTTTTCTCCCTTTACCGAAAAACATTCTACAGCAGGGCGCATCTTTTCTCATTTCTATACTGAATGGTCCTGTATACAGGATGCATTGAAAACGATTAAAATAAAATTCTTCACCATTATCTGCTTCCGCATGGGCTTTTTGGGCAATGTGGAAAAATGAAAAAAACTGAATGTGGAAAACTTGCTGTTTGGTGGAATCTGTGCTATAATAAGTGTAAGATTGTGCGGAGTTTTCCACCGTCTTCTGGAGAGTAATGGCTTTTCCCCTTTTACCCTTAGGCGATAATCCATCCTTTTCCACCGTCGGTCTCATCGAAAGCTCCCCTCCGCCTGGCGGCCCAGAGGGGTTTCCCGCCAGGTTTTTATCTCGTTTTCCACCTGTCTGCGGCAGCAAATGGTCAGTTTGGGTCCCCTTTTGGTTTCCCCAGGCCGCCGGTGGAATACCAACGATTCCCAAGGGAGGTTTTTCCCCATGGAGTCTTTCTCCGAAGTGTTTAATATTGTCAAAAACATCCTCCGTGAAAACCTGACGGAGCCGGCTTATAACCTCTGGATTGAGCCGCTGAAGGCTGTCGGCCTCCAGGATAATGTCGTCACCCTGATGTCTCCCTCGGCATTCCACTGCTCGACCTTGCAGCATAACTACGAGACCCGCATCAAAGACGTCTTCGACGAGGTCATGGGCTTTGACGTGACCATCCGTTTTATCTCCGCCGATCAGCCGGAGGACGAACCGGTTTCTCCGCCCGAGGAGAAGAAATCTACTCCCGAGCCGGAAAAGGAACAGCCGGTCAAGGCTGTCTCCGAAGAACCGGAAATAGAAGAGCCGCCGCAGCAAACGCCGGCCGTTCCCGATCATTCGGCCTTCGATCCCGACGGCGATTACGCCTATACCTTTGAAAACTTTATCGTCGGCAGCCGCAACGAGTTTGCCTATACTGCCTGCCGTTCCATCGCCACCGCCAACTTTAACGCCCCCAAACCCTATAACCCTCTGTTTATCTATGGGCCGTCGGGACTGGGAAAGACCCACCTGCTGATGGCGATCAAGTTTGAAGTAGAAAAGAGAAACCCAAACCTCAACATCATCTATTCCAACGCTGAGGTCTTCACCAACGAGGTCATCGAACACATCAAGCATCAGAATATGGAAGAATTGCGGCGGAAATACCGTAGCGCTGACTATTTCCTCATCGACGATATCCAGTTTTTCGCCGGTAAGGACTCCACCCAGGAGGAGTTTTTCCATACCTTTAATGACCTCTATCAGCACAACAAACAGATCGTCATCACCTCTGACCGTCCGCCCAAAGACATCCAGATCATCACCGATCGTTTAAAAACTCGTTTTGAATCGGGTCTGCTGGCGGATATCTCACCGCCCGACATCGAAACCCGTATCGCGATTATCAAGCGGAAGGCGGAACTGTTGGGGCTGGATATTCCCGATGAAATCGTCAATTTCATCGCCAGCAAGCTCAAAAGCAACATCCGGCAGCTGGAAGGGGCGGTCAAAAAGCTCAACGTCAACAAGATGCTGACCCACGAAGCCGTGACCCTGCCCCACGCCCAGAGCGTCATCCGGGAGATCTTAAACGACGAGCAGCCGCTGCCGGTTACCGTCGAAAAGATCATCGAAGAAGTGGGCCGGACCTTTGACGTCTCGCCCGCCGACATCCGTTCCAACAAGCGGAGCGGCCCCATCTCCAACGCCCGGCAGATCGCCATTTATATTGTACGGGAGATCACCCAGATCCCAATGAAGCAGATCGGCCAGGAGTTTGGCAACCGGGACCACACCACCATCGTCTATACGATTAAAAAGGTGGATAACCTGATGAAAACGAATCCCCACGAACGGGGCATCATCGAAGACTTGATCCGGAACATCCGGGCCAAATGACGGTTTTCCACCGGGCGACTGGGGATAATTGGTGAAATGGTAGCTTTCGTTTTGCCAGAATTCAGGACAAGCTCCCACGCATGGACAAGGAAGCTTTAAACCCTCAACAATCCGGAAACGGGCCGATGAGAATGACCGTTTCGGTTGGTCGAAACTCCGAAGGCAACCGCCCTTCGCTTCACCGCTCTCCCCTGGGAATGGATGAACTTTTCCCCTGGCTTCTTTCCGGCCGGAAAAGGCGAGAAATTCCCCGGGAAATTGGGTTGATATTTTCCGCTATTTTGTGCAAAACTTTTCCAGAGGGATAAACTTCCTTCCCCCGGTCTCCACCGAAGAAAAGGGCAAGCAAAAATCCCGCTCACATTTCCAGTTTTTCTTCCATCCCCCGACGGGGAGAATTTTCCGCGCTTTCCATTTGTGGAAAAGCCCGCCGAAGCCGGAAAAAGCTGGGTTTGCGGGGGAGCGCACACAAATCTGGAGCGGTTTTCCACATCTCCCCGGTCCCTATTACTACTACGACTATATATCTTTCTTATATCTATATCTATCTTTCTTTATATATTAAGAGAAAGATGACCTGCTGCCATAAATTCGGAATTGTGCCGAACAAAGCTGAAGGATTTTTCCTTTGGCTTGCATGAACAGCAACAGATCGTTACAAACCCACAAACGGAAGGAGACACCATGAAATTTTCCTGTGATAAGGCCAGCCTTTCTGAAGCGGTCAACAGTGTCCTGCCCGCTGTGTCGGCCAAATCCACCCTGGCGGCTCTGGAGTGTATCCTCCTCAGTGTCAAAGGGGACACCCTTTCGGTGGTCGGATACAACACCGAACTGGGAATCACCAAAACGGTATCGGTTACTGGCGCAGAAAACGGTGACATCATTTTAAGCGCCAAACTGTTAAGCGAAATCATCAATCGGATGCCCCAGGGGCTTTTGAAGATTGATGTGGACGATAAGCTGATTACCGAAATTTCCGGCGGCAGCGCCCAGTTTAAAATTGTCGGCATGAGCGCCGAGGAGTACCCGTCGATTCCGAAAATCGACCCGGAACACAGCTTTGAGATCGAAAACAGCCTGCTGCGGAGCATGATTTCCGAAACCCTCTTCGCGGTTTCCCAGGACACCTCCTTCCCGGCCCTGACCGGCACCCTCTTTGAGGGAAAGGACGGGGTTTTGACGTTGGTTTCGGTGGACGGGCGGCGGCTGGCGATGCGAAAAGAGGCTGCCGGCTGCGAAGAGGACTTCAAGTTTATCGTCCCCGGCAAGACTTTGTCGGAATTTATGAAGCTGTCCGCCCGTTTTTCCTCTTCTGAGGAGGACGGAAGCCTCAAGGTTTCGATTGGGGTCAGCGCCCGGCACATCCTCTTCTCCTGCTGCGGCTTTACGATGATCTCGCGGCTTTTGGATGGGGAATTCATCGACTACAACGCTTCGATTCCTCAGACCGCTTCCACCAAAGCAGTGGTTTCCACCAGAGCTTTGATGGACTGTGTCTCCCGGGCTGCGATCATCATCAGCGAAAAGGTCCAAAATCCCATCTGCGCCTATTTTGAAAACGGCCAGATCCGGGTCTCCTGCGAAACCAGCTTAGGAAAAATTGACGACGCCGTGCCCGCTGAAATCACCGGCAATCCCCTCCGGATCGGATTCAGCGACCGCTATATGCTCGACGCCCTGAAAGCCAGCGGCGGGGATCAAGTGCTGCTGGAGATGGGGGCGACCCTCGCTCCGATTAAGATCATGCCGTTGGAAGGAGACTCGTTTACCTTCCTCGTCATGCCGATGAGGCTCAAAGAATGACCGTAAAATATGTAAAACTGAAAACCCTCTGGATTCGGCTGGACCAGCTGCTGAAATTTGCCGGCGTCGCCGAAAGCGGCGGCCAGGCCAAGGACATGATTCTCGGCGAAGAGGTCAAGTTAAACGGCGAGCTCTGCCTGTCCAGAGGCAAGAAGATTTTCCCGGGGGATATTGTCACCCTCTCCGGCGTAGAGATTATTGTGAAGGGATGAGGGGATGCACATCACCCACCTGGAACTGAAGGATTTCCGCAACATCGCTTCCGCTTCCCTGTTCCCCTGCGAAGGGGTCAACGTCATCTGCGGGGAAAACGCCCAGGGAAAGACCAACCTCTTGGAGGCGGTTTCCCTTTGCAGCGGTGGCAAGAGCTTTCGGGGCGCCCGGGAGAGTCAGATGACCCGCTTTGGAGAAAAGGCGTTTCATCTGCGGCTTACCTTTGCCGACCGGGAACGGGAGCAGACGATTGGCTATGACGCCGGGGGCGATAAGCGCAAGGTGAGTCTAAACCGGGTTCCCCTCAAATCCCTTTCGGAGCTGTCCGGCGTGTTCACCAGCGTCATTTTCCATCCGGAGGATCTGACGCTGATCAAAGGGGGACCGGCCGGAAGGCGGGAATTTTTAGATGCCGCCATCAGCCAGTTAAAGCCGGTATACGGGCGGTATATTGCCCAGTATAGCGGAGTACTGGAACAGCGAAACGCCCTCCTCAAACAGATTCATCGGACCGGAAGGGGACGGGAGATGCTGGGGCTGTGGGATGAGCAGCTGTCCAAAATCGGGACTGCCGTCTCGATTCTGCGGCAGGACTATCTGCAAAAGCTCTCTCCCCTGGCGGAAACCGTATACCGGGGTTTTACCGGGGAGAAGGAGACCTTTTCGATTACCTATGAATCCTCGGTCTTTCCCCGGGATATTCCGCTGGACATCTACTCGGAAGAACTGATTGCCCGTTACCGGCAGGCCCTGGCCGAACGGGAAGAAGAGGATATCCGTCTCCACTTTACCGGGGTGGGCATCCATCGGGACGATCTGGACATCCATGTCAATGGGCTTTCTGCCCGGGTATATGGTTCCCAGGGACAGCAGCGCAGCTGTGCCATCTCCCTCAAAATCGGGGAGGCGATGCTGCTCAAAGGGGTGACCGGCGAGAACCCGGTGATTTTGTTGGACGATGTGATGAGCGAACTGGACCCCGGCCGGCAGGACTACCTGCTCAACCGGATCCAGGGCTTTCAGGTGCTGATCACCTGCTGTGACGAGGCCAGCGCCCTGCGGATGCACGGCGGGAAGCTGTTCACCGTCCAGGGCGGCGTCTTTGCGGAGGCGGACGCCTAAATAAGCCAGAAGGAGGAAGACGATGTATCTGCATATCGGAAGCGAGACCATTGTGTCGGAAGAGAGCCTCATCGGCATCTTCGACCTGGATAATACCTCGGTTTCCAAGTTTACCCGGGAGTTTCTCCGGGGACGGCAGCAGGAGGGCATGGTGGTCACGGTGGCGGAGGATATTCCGAAGTCTTTCGTCCTCTGCGTTCCCCCCAAGGAGCGCAAGCCCGGCCGGAAGGGGAAAAACCTTCGCCGGGGCGGACAGCCTAGGGAAACCATCTACCTTTCTCAGCTGGCGGCATCCACCCTTCGCCGCCGGGCGGAGGGGAACGGGTTGGATTTTGGTTAATGCCGCCCTTTGCTGCGATTTTCGATATTTAGATACATGTATTCTGCCGGCGCGGCCGGCTGGTCTATGGTTTGGAGGATATAATGTCAAACGAACAAGAGCGAATCGAACGGCTCTTTGAGGAGCCGGAAGAAAACCACTACGACGAAACACAGATTCAGGTGCTGGAAGGTCTGGAAGCGGTCCGCAAGCGCCCGGGTATGTATATCGGCTCGACCAGCCTATCCGGCCTGCACCATCTGGTCAAAGAGATTGTCGATAACGCCATCGACGAAGCGCTGGCGGGGTTCTGTACCCGAATCACTGTCGATATTTTGCCGGGAGATGTAATCCGGGTCGGCGATAACGGCCGCGGTATCCCCACCGGCATCCATCCCAAAGAGGGCATTTCGGCGGCGACGGTCGCCTACACTATCCTGCACGCCGGCGGCAAATTCGGCGGCGGCGGGTATAAGGTTTCCGGAGGCCTGCACGGGGTCGGCGCGTCGGTTGTAAACGCGCTGTCCGAATGGCTGGAGCTGTCCATCCGGACCAACGGCCACATCTATTATCAGCGTTTCCACAACGGCGGCAAGTACGACGAAGAACTGAAAATCGTCGGCGATCTGCCGGAAGGGGCCGAAACCGGCACCTGTGTCACCTTTAAGCCGGACCCCGAGATCTTCCCGGACACCGTCTTTGATTATGAGACGCTGCTGGGGGACCTGCGGGAACAGGCGTTCTTAAACGCCGGTCTGCGGATTATTCTGACCGACTACCGGGAAGCTTCTTCCAAAGAGGACACCGAACATATCCGTCAGGACGACCTCCATTATGTCGGCGGTATCAGTTCCTTTGTCGAACACCTCAACCAGTCCAAAACCGCCCTGCATAACCCGCCGATCCACCTGACCCGGCTGGAAAACGGGATGATGGCGGAAGTGGCGATTCAGTATAACGACTCCTATTCCGAAGTGGTCAAGAGCTTTGCCAACAACGTCCACACGATGGACGGCGGCACCCACGAAAACGGCTTTAAGACCGCTCTCACTAGAGCTTTCAACGACTACGGCCACGCGAAAAAACTGCTCAAGGAAAACGATCAGAACCTGACCGGCGACGACGTCCGGGAAGGCATCACCGCCATTGTCAGCGTCAAGCTGCCGGAATGTGAGTTCGAAGGCCAGACCAAAACCAAGCTCGGCAATCCCGAAGCCCAGGCTTTGGTTAGCAAGATGGTTTACGACGGGCTTTCCACCTACTTTGAGGAAAACCCGTCGGTGGCCAAGATTATTTTCGATAAGTCCTTAAGCGCCCAGCGGGCGAGAGAAGCCGCTAAACGGGCCAGAGAACTGACCCGCCGCAAATCGGTGCTGGAGTCCGGCGGACTGCCGGGGAAACTGGCCGACTGCACCTCCAAGGACAACACCGTCACCGAAATTTATATCGTCGAGGGTGACTCGGCAGGCGGCTCCGCCAAAGAGGGCAGAGACCGGCGGTTCCAGGCGATCCTCCCCCTGTGGGGCAAGATGTTAAACGTCGAAAAGGCGCGGCTCGAGCGGGTATACGGCAACGAAAAGCTGATGCCGGTGGTCACCGCCCTTGGCTGCGGGCTGGGAGACGAACTGGACTTAAGCAAACTCCGCTACGGTAAGGTCATCATCATGGCCGATGCTGATGTGGACGGCTCCCACATCCGGATGCTGCTGCTCACCTTCTTCTTCCGGTTTATGCGGCCGCTGATCGAGGAAGGGCATGTCTATTTTGCCCAGCCTCCGCTGTTTAAACTGACCCGGGGCAAAAAGGTAAATTATGCCTTCTCCGATCCGGAGCGGGATAAATATATTGCCGAAATGTCTGAAGGCGGCAAGTACAAAGTCGATATCCAGCGGTATAAAGGTCTGGGCGAGATGGACCCCTCTCAGCTTTGGGAAACGACCATGGACCCCAACAACCGCACCATTGTCCGGGTGGAACTGACCGACGCTGCCCAGGCGGACGCCACCATTACGATGCTGATGGGGGACAAGGTGGAACCGAGACGGGAATTTATCGAGAAAAACGCAAGACACGTGCAGAATCTGGACGTTTAATCGGATACGAAAAAAGGAAGTGGAAAGTTGGAACGGGAAGAACAGCAGGAGATGACCTCTCCGGTGGAAGAAAAAGAAACAGAAAAAGTCTCCGAAGGAGAGGAAACCCTTTCCGAACAGGAAGAAAAGTTGGATGAGACGTCCTCTTCGGATGCGTCTGATGAATCTTCCTCCCAGCTGGAGGAAGAGGATGAATTTACCCCCCACGCTCCCACTGGACATACCCGTTTGGTCACCAATCAGGGGTTGACCGCCGATAAATACGCGGTTTCTCAGCCGTGGATTGAATCCGACCGTCTTTCGGAAGAGGAAGAGGCGGAACTTTCCGGCATTGAGATTCAGTATGACATGAAAAAAGAAGAGATCGTTCCCGGCATGAAGGCGTTCCAGCACAGGGTCTCCTTTAAGAAAAACATGATCTATACGGCGATTCTCGCTGTCATCGTCGTGTTGTATGCCCAGGCGGTCTGGACTGATCCCAGTTACGATACCGGTAAGCTGTTTATCGGCATCGCGATCTTCGTGATGTTTATGCTCTGGTTTATGCCGGCGCGGCATATTCAGAATACCGTAAAAGCCATCGAATCGGAGGCTGCCACCTACCGGTTGACGGTGACGCCGGTGGGCATCCTGATTCCCGACGGCGACGGAAAGTATCTGGTCCGCTATTCCACCCCGGCTATGGCGGTGATTGAGCTTCCAAACGCCTTTACCATCTGCGTCAGCCGGGAAAAAGTCTTCATTGTGCCCAAACGCTGCATCCCCCCGGAACAGATGCCGGAAGTGAAGCGGATGATGCAGCAAGGGCTTCAGGAGCGGTATCTGGAGCGAAATTAAACGCTTTCGGATTGAGAAAAGCGGCGAGGGTTTGCATCACAGGAGCTTGTAAGGCTCCCAATGAAACAAGCCTTCACCGCCCTTTCTGAATCCGGGGCGATCCCCTTTAAGGAGCGAAAAGAATGGACAACGATTTCATCAACCAGGAAGGAACGATCGTCAAGGTCGCCGATATCAACCGCGAGATGCGTAAATCCTTCATCGACTACTCGATGTCGGTCATCGTTTCCCGCGCGCTGCCGGATGTGCGGGACGGTTTAAAGCCGGTCCACCGGCGGATTATCTACACCATGCACGAGGCGGGCCTCACGCCCGATAAACCCTTTAAGAAGTGTGCGACCACCGTCGGTGACGTGCTGGGCCATTATCATCCCCACGGCGACGCTTCGGTTTACGATGCACTGGTCCGGCTGGCCCAGAGCTTTTCGATGCGTTACCCGCTGGTTGAAGGCCACGGAAACTTCGGCTCGATTGACGGTGACCCGCCGGCAGCCTACCGGTATACCGAATCGCGGATGAGCAAGATCGCCCAGTACATGGTCATGGATATCAACAAAGAGACCATCGACTATGACTCCAACTTCGACGATACCCGCAAAGAGCCTCAGGTGCTGCCGTCCCGGTATCCCAACCTGTTGGTCAACGGTTCTGCCGGTATCGCAGTCGGCATGGCGACCAATATCCCGCCCCATAACCTGGGGGAGGTCTGTGACGCCATTGACGCACTGGTAGACAACCCCGATCTCGACCTGGATGGGCTGATGAACTATATCAAAGGCCCGGATTTTCCCACCGGCGGCGTCATCATGGGCCGCAGCGGCATCCGCAGCGCCTACGCCACCGGCCGCGGCAAGCTGACCGTACGGGCTAAGGCGGAGATTGAAGAGGACTCCAAGGGGAGAAGCTCCATCGTCGTCACCGAAATCCCCTATATGGTCAACAAGACCCGGATTATCGAGGGCATCGCCGATCTGGTCAAAGAAAAGCGGATCGACGGCATCTCTTATATCCGCGATGAGTCCGACCGGGAAGGGATGCGGATTGTATTCGAGGTCAAACGGGATGCTTCTCCCCAGATTGTCCTCAACCAGCTTTACCATTATTCTCTCTTGCAGGACACCTTCGGGGTCATCATGCTGGCACTGGTCGACGGACAGCCCAAGGTCATGACCTTGAAGGAGATGCTCCAGAAGTATATCGACTTCCAGGGTGAGGTTATCACCCGCCGGACCGAATACGACCTCAAAAAGGCCGCCGACCGAGCCCATATTTTGGAGGGCCTCAAACGGGCAGTGGATATTGTCGATGAAATCATCGCTACCATCCGTTCCTGCAAGGGCGGTATTCCCGAGGCAAAAGCTGCTATCATGGAAAAGTTCGGGTTTGACGACCCTCAGGCCAGCGCCATTGTGGCTTACCGTCTGGGCCAGTTGGCCGGGTTGGAAATCCTCAAGATTGAGGAAGAGTTGGCAGAGCTGGAAGGCCGAATTCACGAGTATCAGGAGCTTTTGAGCGACTACTCCAAGATCATGGAGGTCTTTAAAAAGGAACTGGGCGAGATTCGGGCTAAATTTGCCGACCCCCGCCGGACGGAAATCCGCGCGGTGGAAGGGGACGTCGATATCGAAGACCTGATTCCCGAGGAAGACTGCGTCGTGACGCTGACCCATTTCGGCTACGCCAAACGGCAGGCCTCCTCCGCCTATAAGCTTCAGAAGCGGGGCGGCCGGGGCATTTCCGGTATGAAACAGCGGGACGAGGACTTTGTGGAGGAGATGTTTGTCACCTCCAGCCACGACAAGCTCCTCTTCTTCACCAACCGCGGCCGGGTCTTCAGCATGAAGTGCTATGAGATTCCCGAAGGAAGCCGCACCTCCCGGGGCACCAACATGATTAACCTGTTGGCCTTGGCGCCCGAGGAAAAGGTCACTTCGATGATGCGGGTGGATGATTTTGACGACACCCATTATCTGGTGATGGTCACCAAACAGGGGCTCATCAAGCGGACCGCCCTGTCGGCTTATAAGAATATCCGCAAGTCGGGTCTCATCGCCCTCGGATTAAACGAGGGGGACGAGCTGGCTTGGGTCCGTCTGACCGACGGGTCAGATGAACTGGTCATCGCCACCAAAAACGGTATGGCCATCCGGTTCCCCGAGTCGGATGTGCGGCCGATGAGCCGGACGGCAATGGGGGTCAAGGCCATCAACCTCCGTCCGGAGGATGAAGTGGTCGGCATGGTCGCCGCCCGGGAGGACGCCTGCATCATGACGGTGACCGACATGGGTCAGGGCCGCCGGACGCCGGTATCGGAATATCCGGTTCAGGGCAGAAACGGCCTGGGCAAGATCAACTACCGGGTCAGCGACATCAAGGGTCATGTCTGCGGCATCAAGGTGGTTCGGGATGATGAGGACCTGATTCTCATCTCCAACGACGGCATCATCATCCGCATTGCGGTGGCCGATGTCAACGTCATGTCCCGATATGCCGGCGGCGTCCGGGTCATGCGGCTGGGCGAAGGGGACCGGGTGGTTGCCTTTGCTGCGGTGGAGCATGAAGAAGAACCGGAGGAGGAAACCGGTGAAGTGGGACCGGTGGACGAGACTGCTGAAGAAAATATGACCGAAGAAGAGACCGGTGAAACCGCGGAAGATTCCGGGGATGACACCGAAATCTGATGATCATTAACCGTTTGCTCCGCTGGGTTTCAGCGGGGTGTCCGGTTAAAATTTCCTCCCATGGGGAAAAGAAAGACGCAAAATAAAGGGCCGTGGCTGTTTGGAAAGCCCAGCCCTTTGTTATTTCCCGGAGTTTTCCCGCATATGCTGTTCCAATGAGCCGCTCTAGCGGCCGGAAAGGGGAGGGGCATATGGGGCGTAAACAGATCAAACCAGACCGGGGGCGGAAGGGTCCCGATGGGACAAAAGAGGGGCTGGCCGCCCCTCTGCGGCGGATTGCAGCCGCGGCAAGGTGGATTCAGCGGCCGCGCATCTTTAAACGGGGCCGGTTTTCCCACCGGGCCCAGCGTGCTGCGACGGTGCTGACGGGGCTGGTCCTGACGGTCGGGTGTTGTCTATTGGCCGAACGGTACGCGGTAGGGGGTCCGGAGGCGGTCCAGACCGGTGCCCAGCCGGCGGAGGGCATGTCGGTGTTAATTCTCGACTACCACCAGGTGCTGCCCACCGAGGAGGACCTGGAAAAGGCGCGGAAAGCGGGGGAAACCGGCATTCTTCTCTCCGACTTTAAGGAGGACCTTAACTGGCTTACCCAGCAGGGGGTAAACTTTGTGCTTCCCTCTGACTTAAAACTTGCCTCCCAGGGAATCTACGAACTGCCGGAAAAGGCGGTTATGCTCACCTTTGACGGAGGGTATGAGAGCTTTTATACCGTCGTCTGGCCGCAGCTGCGGGAGCAGGGGGCCAAAGGGGCAGTGGGCGTACTGGGTGCGGAAGCCGATCTCTATTCCGGCAGCGTCGAAAAGGAGATTGACTCCTCCCGCCTAAGTTGGAACCAGATTGCCCAGATGGACCGGTCGGAGGCGGTGGAAATCGCCAGCATGGGGTACAGCCTTACCGAAGATTTGGCCGACTGGAAAGAGGCACCTCCCAAGGGGCAGCTTTCGTCGTTCCTTTCGTTCCTTGGATTTGGAAACGGCGACGGAAAAATCCTTTCGGATGAGGGAATTAAGTTTTACCAGGATTCCCTTCCCCAGGACCTTATGACGATGGACGAAAAGCTGCGGGAGACCCTTTACCACGAGGCGGACGCCTATTTGGTCCCGGCAGGCTGCGAAGGGGAGGAAACCGATGGGGTGTTAAACCAGTATGGGATCGCGGTTTCCCTCTGCGAAGGGGTGCCCGCCGCTGAAGCGGAAACCCTCTGGAATGTGATCGAAGGACGGGATAGTCTGTATGAGCTGACGCGGATTGCCCGGGGGGAAGAAGGCTCCCTCCAGGAGATGCTGGAAGGCTGTTTCGGATAAGCAAATCGGGTACCGGCAAAGCCCCGGGGACCGGGAGAAAAGAGGACGGATAAAGTGGAAAATTTATCAAATATTTCGGTTATCAAAGAGATCTGTCAGCGGTTTGGGTTTTCCTTTTCCCATTCCCTGGGACAGAATTTTCTCATCAACCCCACCGTCTGTCCCCGGATTGCCGAGATGGGCGGAGCGGGGCCTGGCGCCGGCGTACTGGAAGTCGGCGCCGGCTTTGGGGTGTTGACCCATGAGCTGGCGAAACGGGCGGACAAGGTGGTCTCGGTGGAGCTGGATAAACGCCTGCTGCCGGTGCTGGATTATACCCTCCACGAGCATCACAACGTTAAGATCGTAAACGAGGATATCCTCAAGGTAGACCTTAGGCAGCTGATCGCCGACGAATTTCCGGGGATGCGGGTGGTGGTCTGCGCAAACCTTCCCTACTACATCACCTCTCCGGTTATCATGGCCCTTTTGGAACAGCGGCTACCGGTGGACACCATCACCGTCATGGTTCAGAAGGAGGCGGGGGACAGGCTCTGTGCGCCGATGCCTTCCCGGGAATGTGGAGCGGTGACGGCGGCGGTGCGGTTTTACGCCGAACCGGAGACCCTCTTCCCGGTGAGCCGGGGGAGCTTTATGCCGGCGCCCAATGTGGACAGCTGCGTCATCCGGCTAAACATCCGCGACAATCCGCCCCTGACGGGGAAAGAGGCCGAGGACTTTTTCCGGCTGGTCAAGGGGGCCTTTTCCCAGCGGCGGAAAACCTTGCAGAATAACCTTTCTTCTTCCCTGGGGGTGTCCAAAGGGGCAGTGGCCGCGGCTTTGTCAGAGGCAGGGCTTAAATCCTCTGCTCGGGCAGAGGAGCTGTCGCTGGAAGAGATGATCCGGTTAAGCGGGCTGCTGCAGCCGGCCCTTGGTGCGGAAAAAGGATAATTTACCAAACATAAAGGAGGCTTTGGCCATGGACAAGCAGGAAAAAGATTACATCGTCCGCCGGGGTACGCCCGACGATTATGAGGACATCATCGACTTTGGAAACTACGTCTTTCATACCGATTTTGCCGCTTTACTGCCGAAAATATATCAAAACCACCCCGAGCGGGCGGCCGAGCACCTGCTGGTCACCGAAAACCGGGCAGGGGGCGAACGGATTCGCGGCATGTCGGGGCTGTTCCCGATTCCGGTGACCGTCTGCGGGCGGAAGCTCAAAGGTGCCGGGGTCGGCACCGTTTCGGTACATCCTTACGACCGGGGAAAGGGATACATGAAAGAGGCTGTGGGCGGCTGCGTCCGCTGGGCCGAGGCGGAAGGGTACGATTTCGTTATCCTCTCCGGCCGCAAACAGCGGTACCAGCATTACGGCTTTGAAAAGTGCGGCAGTATTTATAACTTTGATCTTGTCCCGTCGGTTTCCCATCAGCTGCGGAAGTTTGGAGTGGAGGGGATTACCCCGCCGGTTTCGACAGAGGGCTGGGAGGTCCTCACCTCCGAAGCAGGCCGGGCTTATGAACAGGACTGCCGGGCGCTGTATCAGGCCCAGCCGGTTTGGGCTGAGCGGGTGGACTTCTGGGAAGTGGCCTCCAGCTGGAGCGGTGAGGTACGGGTTTTGCTGCATAAGGGGCAGTTTGCCGGTTATGCAGCTCTCAGCCTTGCTTACGGTGGGTATACCGTTCATGAACTGGTGCTGCGGGATGGCGTCGACCCCATGGGGGCGGTTCTGGCCATCCTCGATCTGGCGGTGGAGAAGGGGGCAAGGGAACTGACGGTGTCGGCGCTGCCGTTCCAGCAGCCGCTCCTTCACACCCTCACTCTCATTGCCGAGGAGGGGCGGCTCAGCTCCCCCTACGGGGTGGATGTGCTGCATTACGCTCCGGTGGCAGAAGCGTTTTTGCAGCTGAAGGCGGATATGCAGCCGCTGCCGGAGGGAAGTTATACCTTTGGGGTGCAGCGGGGTGACAGCACCGAAAAGGTACGGCTGAGCCTCTATAATGGACAGGCTAAAGCGGAGGTTATGCCGGAAGCCGCCCCGGCGGACATCGTTCTTTCCCATCTTCAGATGACCGATTTCTTGTTTGCAGTGTCGGGTACGATGGGAGTGAGCGGCCGGCAGCCGGCTTTGGAGAAAGCCTGGTTCCCGCTACCGCTGTGTCTGTCGGAAGAGGATAACAGTTAAGGGAAAATAGAAGAGCGGGGAATTTGCCGCTTTAAAAGCAGGATAAATTCCCCGTTTCACGGCCTTTCGAAAAAAAATCAAAAAAATTTGAAAAAAGGTGTTGACAAACCGGAAAAGCTGTGGTATCATAATAAACGTTCCGCGGGACACCAACGCGAAAGCCGCTGGGACAAGAAAACATGGCGGTATAGCTCAGTTGGCTAGAGCATTCGGTTCATACCCGAAGTGTCACCGGTTCGAATCCAGTTACCGCTACCATATGGCCCGTTGGTCAAGAGGTTAAGACACGGCCCTTTCACGGCTGTAACGCGAGTTCGATTCTCGCACGGGTCACCAA
>CALXHB010000040.1 GCA_944387995.1 uncultured Clostridia bacterium
ATTGTTATGGAAATATTATACCACAGCCACCCGCCGGTTGCAAGGGTTTCCAAATGGGGTGGAAACGTTTTGGGCATAATACCCCAGCCCCGGCGCATATCCTCCCCTAGGGGGTGAAGCGGATGGAACTGCGCAGCGGGGATATTTTCAGACGGGAAATCTTCTCGATGGCCGATGGAAAGTGCCTGGGGTACGCCGACGAACTGCTCCTGTCCTCTTCCGGCCAACCGCCCGGCCCGCCGGGGAAGGCGGAAGTGCAGGCGCTGGTGGTCAAAGGAAGGCGGCGGTTTTTCGGGCTGTTCGGCCGGGAACCGGATATCCTCATTCCCTGGGAGGAAATTGCGGTCATCGGAGAGGACGCGATCTTCGTCAAAGGGGCCCATGGACGACGGCAGCCAGAAAGGCCGCAGCCGCCGGAAGAAAGACGATAAACCGAAAGCATCTGCCATGCAGACACCTTCTTCGGCAGAGTATGAACTCTATTCGACGTTCGAAATATTTAATTAGGTTATTGCAGACTAAAACCTCCGATTTTCATAAAGGAAACCGGAGGTTTTAGTCTATCAAAAGTTATCTCAATCTGACATCACAATCGGCGCTGACATTGAAGTTACGAAACAATGGGGGCAGATTTGGAGTTTAGGCGCAAGCCCTTTTTAAAGGGCTTTCGGCATTGCTTCGCAAGCCTATTGAAATCGCGTAAACGCGATTTCAAGCGGAGGAAGTGCGTTTCCTTTCAGTGGTTCCCTCACCTGCGAAAAAATATGGTTTCCTGCTTCAGCAGGAAATGCGGGCCGGACAGAATGGCCCGCAAATATTTTTTCTGGCATGACAGCTTTAGCTGGGATGCCTGAGCCTTTTGCCAGGGATGACCCCAAAGTGAACGCTCGCTTCTCACAGTTGCTGATTCTAAAGGTTACCCGTCGCGCAGCGACCATTTAATGCGATTAAACTTTCTCTAGCGAATCACCTTCGCCAGCTTGTCCATCACAGCCGGAGCGGCGAAGGGTACATCTCTGACCTCGAACACCCTCCCGTTTAAATAAGAAAGGGCGCAGGGTTCCTTAAAGTCGAAGATCAATTTATAGGAACAGAGAGCCTGGCTGGTAAAGCCCAGCGGCCGTTCGGTGCGGTTATCCGAATACTTCCCGTCCCCCACCAGCGGGCAGCCAATATAGGCCATATGGGCCCGAATCTGATGGGTACGCCCGGTCAGCAGTTCCACCTCGCAGAGGGACACCTTCCCCCGGGTTTTCAGCACCCGGTAGCGGGTAATCATCGTCTTTCCGCCGGGAACCGGTTTATCGTAGACGGTCACCTTGTTTTCCCGCTCGTCCTTGCGCATGAAATGCTTCAGGGTCGCCTCTTTCGGCTTGGGAACCCCCTTCACCAGGCAGAGGTAAAACTTGTGCAGCTCCCGGTTTTTGATGCATTCGTTCAGCAGCCGCAGCGACTGGGCGTTTTTGGCGACGATGACGATTCCTTCGGTGTTGCGGTCAATCCGGTTGCAGAGGGCCGGGGCAAAGGAGGCTTCCTTCTCGGGGTCGTACTCTCCTTTTTGATAGAGGTAATGCTGCACCCGGTTGACTAGCGTGTCCACCTGCTCCTGATCGTCCTCGTGGACAATCAGTCCAGAGGGCTTGTCGATCAGCAGGATGTTCTCGTCCTCGAACACGACATTGACCTCCGGCGGCGCCTGCATAAACAGATGCCGCTCATCCTTCACAAAAAACTCGTCTTTGATGTAGAGGGTGACGGTGTCGCCGGGAGAAAGTTTGCTCCCGATTTCCGCCCGTCTGCCGTTTAACTTGATATGTTTGGTGCGCAGAAATTTGTACATCAGCGACTTCGGCAAGGCCGGAACCGCCTTTTGCAGGAATTTATCCAGTCGCTGACCGGCGTCGTTTTGCGCGATGATCCACTCTTTCACAGTTTAAAATCCTCCGGGCTGTATTTGGGCAGCTTCTGTACCCGCGGTTTGCGGCGGAGCGGAGCGTATTCAAACCGGCGGCAGCTGCCGTCCATCCGAACCACCCCATTTTTCCGGCAGAAAACCGTTCCATCTTCCTCATCCGGGCTCCCCCACTCGCAGTAGGCGCAGGACGGATCAATTTTCTTTCCAAATAACGCCATGCGCAGCCCTCCTTCTATACAATCTGGTTAATCAGATGTATTATAGCATATTCCCCGCCCCCCTTGCAAGAGCAGCAGACAGGATATGACCAAAAACACCGAAGAAACCGCCGATCCGGCACCCATCGCTGGTACCGCCTCCGAAAAGCTGGAGAAGACCGAAGCTGCGGTCCATTGGGAGAAGGAAAAAATCCGGTCCAGCGCCAAAATAAGCGCCAGGGAGAGAACCAGATGCAGCCCCCGGGAGAGGAAGAACCGTTTCATTGAAATCCCGCTCCCCCGCAAAAAGCAGGCATTCTGCATCCAGACCGACACCCCGCCCAGCGAACAGCAGCCGGTCACCAACAGAAGGGCCGAGCGGTAGTTTCCTTCTCCTGCCGTCATGCAGCCGACGCTTACCTCACAAAAGGCCGCGGCCCATCTTCCCAGGTCCCCGGGCAACAGCAGAAGATACTGGCGCAGCACCGCAAAGGCGACGGTAAACCCGCAGATCACCCCCATGGCGCGGGTGGCCGAAAGGACGCTGTCCACAAAACGCTGGGAAAGAGGGACAGGTGGATGGGCGGGAACGGTCTTTTCCCCATGGCGGCGGAGTCCCCGGGCAGTCAAAAGCCCCACCGGCAGATTGGCCGCCAATAAGCACCCCCAGATCACCAGTCCCAACCCCCGGCTTCCGAAGACCAGCGCCCCAATGCCCGTCAAAAAGGTGGGGCTGGGGCCATAGGCGACGCAGAGAAGGCTGGACGCCTCGGAAGCAGACAGGGCTCCCTCTCTTTTAAGCCCCGATGCCATCCTCGCCCCCACCGGGTATCCGCCGATCACTCCCAGGCAGAGGGCCGAAGCAGCAGCCGAAGGAAGGCCATAAACCCTCGCCAGCCCCTTAAAAGGGGTAAACAGCCATCCCCCTCCCCCGCCCGAGGCG
>CALXHB010000041.1 GCA_944387995.1 uncultured Clostridia bacterium
AAGGAAAAGGCCCTTTCCGACGCCCTGTTCCATGGGAATCTGGAAAAAGCCAAAAAGCTGTATCTGGAGTTGATCGGTGACTTCCGGGGAGCGCCCATCTACGCGGTCAACACCGCTGTGCTGCGGCTGGTCAGTATGTGCAACAGCCTGGCGACCGGCATCCCCCAGCTGAAAAGCCGCCCTCCTTTTTTCATCAACCTTGAAAAGATCGAGACCTTCGACCAACTGCACGAAACCT
Organism: uncultured Clostridia bacterium; assembly: GCA_944387995.1. Lineage (GTDB taxonomy): Bacteria > Bacillota > Clostridia > Oscillospirales > Ruminococcaceae > Faecivivens. Next base: position 239 of record CALXHB010000041.1, read on the forward strand.
TTTACGCCATCTTTTCGGCCATCACCATCTACACTGCCGCCGCGCCCAGCCCCCGCAGCGGCCAGCAGGTGGAAGCAATCAACCGGGAGATTGAAGTCCGGTTTTCCGATCCCTCCCTCTCCATCGACTCGATTGCGGCGACCCTCGGCCTTTCGGCCAGTTATACCGGCCGCATCTACAAACAGGCCACCGGCATCACCATCCTCGAACGAATTTTGCAGGTGCGGATGGATAAAGCGCGAACCATTCTCCGGGAGACTGACGCGCCGGTGGCTTCTGTCTCCGAGATGACGGGATTCTCCTCCGACTCCTACTTCTACAAAATCTTCAAGCAGGAAAACGGTGTCACTCCGGCCGCTTATCGAAAACAGTTCTTAAAAAAATAATTCCGTGCGGCCAGTGATTTTGCCAAACAACGCCGGGATTACCGACATAAAAACAGCACCAGCGTGGTAGACGCGCCGGTGCTGTTTTTGGTTTTAAGGCCATTATTTGGATTTCGGCTTAAAGACAAGGGCGACAATCAGCCCAAACACCACCGCAGCCGTGACCCCGGCTGCCGCCGCCGTAAGGCCGCCGGAAAAGATGCCGATGAGGCCCAGCTCGGTGACCGCCTTGCGGACCCCTTTGGCCAGCAGCGCCCCAAATCCGGTCAGGGGGACGGTGGCTCCGGCGCCGGCGAATTCGATCACCGGCTGGTAAAGGCCAAAACCGCCCAGGATAACCCCGGCTACCACATAGGAAACCAGAATCCGGGCAGGGGTGAGCTTGGTGTAGTCAATCAGCAGCTGCCCCACCGCGCAGATCAATCCCCCAATCACAAATGCCTTCAGAAAATCCATCAGTCCCCCTCCTTTTCGGCAAAATGCAGATGCACTAGGTGGGAGATACCGGGGATGGTATCCCCCTGCTGCACCATCGTCGGAGAGAGAAGGGCGCCGGTGGCCGCAAGAATCACGTCCTTGTACCGGCCCGCCAGCATCTCCGGCAGGATGTGGCAGCAGAGCACCGAAGCCGAACAGCCGCACCCCGACCCACCCGCGTGGACGTCCTGGCGCTGCTGGTCGAAGAGAATCAGCCCGCAGTCCTGGTGCCGGTCGGAGATGTCGATGTGGTCCCGCTGCAACAGCTCATAAAGGAGCTTGCTCCCTACCTCCCCCAGGTCGCCGGTGAAGATATGGTCGTAATCACTGGGGGCAGTGGCCGACTCCTGAAAATACCGTTTTAAAACGCAGGCCGCCGCCGGGGCCATCGCCGCACCCATGTTGTTGGCATCGGTGATACCGGGGTCCTCAATGACGCCGGCGCAGACGTGGCGCACCTCCACCCGGGGAAAGGGGCCGGTTTCGCCCAGAATCACCGCCCCCGAAGCCGTCGCCGTCCACTGGGCTGTGGGCGGCCGGACAGAGCCGTATTCCAGCGGGAACCGGTACTGCCGTTCGGCGGAGCAAAAGTGGGAAGAGGTGATCGCCCCGGCCCTTTTGGCCAGCCCACTGTCCACAAAGACCGACGCCATCAAAAGCGACTCGCTCATCGTCGAACAGGCGCCATATACCCCCAGAAAGGGGATCATAAACTCCCGCAGGCCGTAACTGGAACCGGTGCACTGGTTGAGCAGGTCCCCGGCAAAGAGGACGTTTAAGTCCCCTTTTTTCAGTCCGCCTTTGTTCATCGCGGTTTTCAGCGCCAGCCGCTGCATCTTGGTTTCGGCCTTTTCCCAGGAATCCGCCCCGAACAGGTCGTCCTGGCTCAAATAATCAAACCGGTCCGCCAGCGGTCCCTGGGACTCTTTACTGCCGCCCACCGCCGCAAAGGAAAGGACAACCGGAGGACGCTCCATCCGATAGGTCGAGCGCCCGCAAAGTTTCGCCATCTTACATCCCCTCCTTCAGCGGTTTATAAGCCAGAAGATAAAGCCATACACCCAGGAAGCCGCCAGCCCATAGGCAATGACCGGTCCGGCAATGACAAACAGTTTGCTGCCGGTTCCGAGAATCATCCCCTCCGACCGAAATTCCAGGGCCGGGGAGACGACCGCATTGGCAAAACCGGTGATCGGCACCAATGTTCCGGCACCGCCCACCTTGGCGATGTTGTCATAGACCCCCAGCCCGGTCAGCAGGGCGCTGGCGGCAATGAGGCTGACCGACACCATCGCCGTCGCCCAATCGGGGGAGAGCCCCGCCATCAAGTAGAGCTTTCGCAGCCCTTCCCCGGCGGCACAAATCGCCCCGCCCACCAAAAAGGCCAGGGGCACCGTTTTATAGGACTTGGAACCGCGGGAGGCCTCTTTGACCATCCGTTGGTATTCGTCCGGTTTTGGCATATGTTTTTCCATTTGCATCCATCCTTCCGGTAGTCTTTGCCCTTACTTTGCCCCGGAAGGGAAAAATTATACGGAAAAGAAAAAAGCCCCGTCCACAATCGGAACAGAGCAATCCTGTATGGAAAAAACAATTTAAAAATGTTACAAACGACGCTGACTCCAAAGTTACCAAACAACTGGGGACAAATTGGAGTTTAGGATCAACCCCTTTTTAAAGGGGTTGTGGGAATGGAAGGGGCAAGGCCCCTTCCCAAGCGCGGATTTATGATGAAAATTTACTTATCACAGTTTATCTTCTGAAAGATTACTCGTCGCGCAGCGACCATCCAATAATAGAGTAAAGAAACAATGTACCAACTTTTCCAGCTTAAACCATTTTAAGCGGTGTTAATATTTTTCGTACTCCGCCTCGCAGCTTCGCATGGCGAGAATCGTCTTTTCGATCAGGTCGGACAGTTCCCAGCCCAGCATCTCGGCTCCTTCGGAAATCACTTCCCGGGAGCAGCCGGCGGCGAACTTCGGGGTCTTGAACTTTTTCATCACCGACTTCACTTCCAAATCCTGGACGCTCTTGGAGGGCCGCATCAGCGCCACCGCCCCGATCAGCCCGGTCAGCTCATCGGTGGCAAACAGCACCTTTTCCATCTGATGCTCGGGTGCAAAGCCCGGAATACGTCCGGTGTGGCTGACAATCCCGTGAATTAGCTTAGGGTCATAATCCCGCTCGGTCAACAGCTCCTGCACCTTGATGCAGTGCTCCTCCGGCCAGCGCTCAAAATCCAGGTCGTGGAGCAGCCCCACCAGGCCCCAGAAGTCCTTCTCATCGCCATACCCCAGCTGGTCCGCAAACCAGCGCATGACCCCCTCAACGGTGACTGCGTGGCGGCGGTGGAAAGGTTCCTCGTTGTATTGACACAGAAGCGCCCAGGCTTCCTCTCTGCTCGGCATAACCGGCATAATGCTCATTCCTTTCTGATTTTCCCCCAGCGGGGGTGATTTGATTGATGATTCGTTCCGTTCCAGCCGGTACAAAACCGCCCGGCCCTTCTTCCCCGCCTCCTGGGCCAGACCCGCCCGGCAGAGGACCTTCAGGGTCATCCGCCCCAGGTCGGCACCGGTCCCGCAGAGGGAACCGAACTCTGCCGCCGTGACCGTCTCCGGCAGCTCTTCCGGCCGGACCGGCAGCAGTTTCCACAGCTCCTCCTTACAGTCGACGTCCACCTCGCCCAGCAGCCGGATGGGATACCGGTCGATCTTTTGGTAGGTCGGCCAGTGGCCCTTCCGGCCCCGGACCTTTTCGGCGCTGCGTAGCTCCTCCGCCTCCAGCCGCACCACCTTAAACCGCAGTCCCGGCTCCGCCACCAGCTCCCCGAGGCTGTACAGCTCCCGGAAGAGCATCGGCGGGCATTGGCGGCGGGGGCTTTTCCGCCGGGCGCCGGCCTCCCCGGTCAGCGGGTCCAGTTTCCGCAGCCAGAGGGTTTCGACGCAGGGCCAAACCACCGTCACCGGACAGGCGGAGAGAAAAACCGCCAGCTTTTTCCGCATCCGGTAAAAACCGGTGGTCTGAATCTCGATGATGCCCTCCTCTCCGACGGCGTCGGCGATAAACCCGCCAATCTGCACCTCCCGGCTGTCAGAAAAGGGGGCGCAGCAGTGTTTCAGCACCGCGTGGACCGTCTTTTCCGAGAGGGTTCCGACCCCGCCGTCAGCGCCCCCGTGGACGCTGGCACAGGCCGACAAAAAATCCGTTTCGGATATCTCCCAATGGGCCATCGGCCTCCTCCTTCCCAGCCCTCATTTAAAATCCCCAGAGGGTCAGTTTCCGGCCGATCTCCCGGACCTGGGGGTCCTTTCGGAGGGATTTCCAATCGGGGATGACCCGCTCCACCTCCGCCCAAAAGGCGGGCGAATGGTCAAAATGGCGAAGGTGGCAAAGTTCATGTACCGCCACATACCGGACAAAGGCTTCCGGCTGGCAGACCAGCCGCCAGGTGAAGGTGATCGAGCCGTCCCGCTTGCAGTAGCCCCAGCTGCCAGCGGCCCGGCCGATTTTCACGGCAGTGGGATGAAGCCCCATCTGGGCGGCGTAATGGGCCACCAGCGGCTCCATCAGCTGCTGGGCCAGCTGCCGGTAGAGGCGGATGGCTTCGGCTCGCCGTTCCTCCAGGCTCTCCCCCGGCAGGTAAAAGGCCCCTTCCCGGTAGCCGGGCGGACCCGACTGGCAGATCGGGTGGGGCTCCCCCAGCAGGAAGAGAACGTCCCCTTCCCCGCACCGAAAGTCCGGGGAATCGTCATTCCGCCGCTCTTCCGCCCGGCGGAGGGCCCCCAGAATCCAGGGGATGTTTTCCTCCACCAGCCGCCGGGCGTACCGGTCGGTAAAACGCTGGGGGAGCTTGACGATCACCTCCCCTTCGGGGGTGACGACAATCTGGGGGCGTTTGCGGCGGGGATGGCGCTGGACGGCGTAGGAGAAGGGAAGGTTATCCATTTCCGTCCCCATCGTCCGTCGTAAGGACAAAGTCCACCTGCCCGGAACTGACGTCCGCCCGGACACACTGGACCTTTGCCCCGTCGCCGACCCGGTACTGCACCCCGGGCCCTATGAGGGTCATGACCCCGTCGAAGGTGTATTCCCCTTCCGGCAGGGCTTCCAGCCGGACCAGTCCTTCCACCCCGTCGGGCAGCTCCACATAAAAGCCGTAGGCGGTGACGCCGGAGATAACCCCGTCAAACACCTCGCCCAGGCGGCCCTTCATATACTCTGCCTTGTAGCAGTCCTCACAGTCCCGCTCAGCTTCGGCGGCCTGGACCTCGGTTTCGGAGGAATGGGCAGCGGACTGGGAGGCAAAGGTGGTAAACTGCTTGTCCAGCCGGCCCCGGGCAGGACCGGAAAGGGTCCAGCCCTTTTCCCCCTCTTCCACAGCCCCGAGGGCGGCGGTCATAATCCGATGGATGGACAGGTCGGGATACCTGCGGATGGGAGAGGTGAAGTGGGCGTAGTTGTCCAGCACCAATCCGTAGTGCCCCAGGGGCCTTGGGTCGTACTTGGCCTTCATCATCGACCGCAGCACCTGCCGGTGAAGCATCGACCGGTAGGGCTTGTCTGCCGCCGCCAGCAGGATATCCCGCAGCCGGCTGGCCGGAACCTCTCCGCCCAGCTCCCCCGGGTCCTCCCCGATGGCCAGCAGCACCTGCCGCAGCTGTTCGATCTTCTCCCCGTCCGGCTTTTCGTGGACCCGGTAGACAAAGGGCAGGTTCATCCCCCGGCCGAGGGTGGCTGCCGCCTCGTTGGCCAGCAGCATAAACTCCTCGATCATCTTTTCGGCCTCTCCCCGCTCCCGCAGGGCTACGCCGACACAACGTCCGTCGGGACCGATCAGCAGCTTACATTCGGAAGAGTCGATCTCCGGAACCCCTCTTTCAAACCGCATCTTTTCCCGCAGGGTGTAAAGCCGGTGCAGGTCGGGGAGCAGCCGGAGCACCGACTGGTACTTCTCTTTCAGCTCCGGGGAATCTTCCCCCTGGAGCAGACGGTTTACCTCACTGTAAACCCCCTTGACCCGGGAACGGATCACCGATTTGACAAACCGAAACTGGGTCAGCTTGCCGGTGGCGTCCAGTTCCATCAGAGCCGAAAAGGCCAGCCGGTCTTCCCCAGGATTCAGCGAACAGATGCCGTTGGACAGTTCCGGCGGCAGCATCGGCACCACCTTGTCGGCGTAGTAGACGCTGGTCCCCCGGCGGAAGGCCTCCCGGTCGAGGGCGGAACCAGCGGTCACATAGTGGGAGACGTCGGCAATGTGGACCCCGAGGGTAAAGCCGTCGGGACGGGCGGAAATGGAGATCGCGTCGTCTAAGTCCTTGGACTCGGCCCCGTCGATGGTGAAAATATCCTCATCCCGCAGGTCCATCCGCCCTTCCAGTTCCTCCGGGAGAATCCCCCGGCCGGAGAGAAATTTGGCTTCTGAGAGGACGTCCTCGGGGAAGTCGGGGATGATGCCCGCCGCTTCGAGGATGGAGGCAGCGCAGTTTTCCGCCTTATCCCCGTCGCCGTAGCGCTTCACAAGCCGCGCCCAATAATCCCGGTGACTATCTCCCCGGCGGATAATCTCCACCAGCACCCGGTCCCCTTCTTCGGCCTCGTCAGCCTCCCGGAGGGGCAGTTCCCCGTCCCAGGCGCCGGGAAGGGTGACGGTATACTGGGAGCCGAACCGATGGACCACTCCGGCGTACAGCGGAGAACCCATCTCGAGGATTTTCAGCACCTCGCCGCTCTCCTCGTGGCCGTTTTGCTCCTTGATGACGCTGAGCTGAACGGTGTCCCCCGGCAGCGCCCCTTTTAACTTGGAGCCGGGCACAAAGATGTCCCGGGTCTCCCCCTTCTCCTCCACCTGCACAAAGCCAAAGGTGGGTTTGAGGCGGACCAGCTTGCCGGTGAGGACCTTCCCAGGCCCCTGAGCCAGGGTAGGTTTCCGGACCAGGTAGTAGCGGCCCTCTTCCTTCCGGACCGAGCCCGACCTGAGGGCGATGCCGATCAGCTTTTCCAGCGCCCCGTCAGATATTTTCAACACCTTTTGCAGTCCGGAGAAGGAGACGCCCTCATCCCCGGCCTTCTGCAGCTTTTCATAAAAACGCCCGTACTGGGCGCCAAAGGCCTTCCCGCCGGTCTTGTCCCGCCGGGGAGGCTTTCCTTTTCTGTTTCCTTTCAATTTTTTTCCTCACTTTCGTACTTTTTGTCCCTATCATTTTTCCCTCAAACGTCCCGTTCATCCCGGGACGCAACTGTCCTTTTTCAGCCCGAAAAAGAAAAAGCCCTGCGCATCCAGAACGCAGGGCCTATGCATTATTGAAGATAAACCGAAATAACGGCCGTAAGCACAGTCAGCACCAGGAAAATCACACCGCCGATTTTGGTCAGACGGGCCAAAACAGCGTCCATCGTGCGACCGCTGTTTTTGCCGAAGTAAGATTCTGTGCTGGCAAAGCTGGAACCAAGGCCCCCCTGTTTGGGCTTCTGCAACATCGTCGTGATGATGATCAGCAGGCAGGCCAACAGCAGGAAAACCCCTGCGACAATCTCAAATGCGTTCATAAGACTCTAACATTCCTTTCCGGTACGGGTCTTTTGCCCCGGACAGCGCAGGCGCAAAAGCTCCTTAGAGGTACTTTCCGGTTGCGGCCGGAAAGGCCCAAACTTGATGCGAACCGATCCTGTGAAAATCAATACGGATTCTAATACAGTATAGCATACCTGACGCCCCTTTGCAAGGGGGTTTGTCCACTTTTCCCCGTTTATTTCACTTTAAAATTCACAAACAGGGCGTTGTGGTCGGAGTTGCCGTTGACCGGCATCACCACCTGGGTCACTTCCAGGGTGTCCCCGGTGTAGAGGACGTTGTCGATGGCCTGGGTGGGCCAGTCAAGGCCGTGGTAGGTGGCGTAGTAGGTCTCGTCGTTGTTGACACTGTCCAATTTTGTCAGCAGAACCGACAGTTCGTCAAAGGACTGGATGTTAAAGTCCCCGGCGACAATGATATAGTCGCTCTCGTCCTCGTCCACATCCAAAGCCAGTTCGTACAGCTGCTGAGCCCGCCAGTCGGTCCGCAGGTAGTTTAGATGGACGTTGTAAATCGACAGGTCCACCCCGTGGACCTCCACGTCGGCGTGGAAATAGCCGTCGTGCATCTCGATCTGTCCCAAATCGTTATAATCGTCCCGTTTGGCGATCTTTCCGTTGGTCAAAAGCGAGGTGCCAATGGTGCCGGTGTCGTAATCATCGTCCTTGCCGTAGAGGTAGTAGTCATAGAGTCCATCCGCATACAACTCCGCCTGGTTGACCTTGCCGCTGCGGGTAACGCCGAAGTCGGTCTCCTGCAAAAGAACAATATCCGCGTTATAAAACGCGATCTGGTGCCGCTGCTGGCTGGTTCCTTCAGCTCCGTAGCGGACGTTCCAGGTCATCAGCGAAAAGCTGGTGCCAGGCTGCGGTTTCACCGAGTAACCGGCCGCCACCATCGAAAAACTGAGGACTGCCACCATTCCTAGAGCGGTCAGCCGTTTGCGCATCTTTCCCATTCAACCTTCATCCTTTTTCCTGTAAAACTGCGGGGTTTCCCACGTCTAACTTTTCATTAAACCAAAAGGGCCCTTTCTCCAGGTGAACCCCGGAGAAAGGGCGCCTTTCCCGGTTATAAACCGCTAATCCCTATTATAGGAGAATTCCGGCTTTATTGTCAAGAGGAGAAGGCGGTCGATCCAATTATTTTTTCTTTTTCCTTATAAAACATTGGGATTTTCCGCCGAAAAAAGAGCTTTTTACGGTTCAGCCACCGTTTGCCCGGAATTATCCTCTGTCGAAGACCCATTAGCCTCCGCTTCCGTTTGTTCTGGCTGCGTCGGAGCGATCGCCTCTCGGTTCAACTGAATATTGGTGGCCACCAATTTCCCGTCCTTGAGCTTTTTCAGTGAGAAAGTCACCGGCAGCTTTTGCTGGGCGATATCATTATGCAGCTCGCAGGCGTTTTTCAGTTCCGGGTCGGTGACGTAAGAGAGCCGGAAGTTATAGACCTTTTCCTCCCCGTCCAGATCTTCGGTCACCTGACCATTCTGGTAGAAGGAATAATACCGGGTCAGATGTCCGGTGTGAAGGTAAGAGAGGGCGGGGTCCGGGTCCTCCATCGGATGGTCCGGGTCCTGGAGCCGCACCTCAATGGCGCAGCGGCCCCGACTGTTGTAGCCGACGTCAAAGGTCACCAGGTACCGTCCATCGGGTTCCTCATCCAACAGGCGGATCAGGGTCTCATCGACGATGTGATTTAAGTGGAAGAACCAGTCGGTTTCCCCCGAACGGATAAAGCCGATCTTATGGTCTGGTTTATAGGAGAAGATAATCCCCTTCAGCCCCTTTTCCTCCTCCGTTTCCGGAAGGCTTTCGCCGTTAAAGGTGGTTCCTTCCCGGTCGGTGCGGCTCTGGACGGTGTCGTCCAGCTGCTCCAGCTGTTCCAGTTGGCTGTTCTCCGGGTCAGGGTAGTCTTCCCGGAAGACCTTTAGCAGGGCCGCCCGGCCGGAGGGGCTGTACAGGCCGTCTTTGCCGAAGGTGGGGTAATCCTTCTGGAGGACCGCCAGATAGCAGAGACAGCGGGTGATCAGTTCAGGATAATCCCGCCCTTCATCCTCCAAAAACCGCCGGAACACCGACAGGTCTCCGGCCTCGGCCGCCAACCGGACAAAGCTCTCCACCACTTCCGGCTGTTTATGGCGGTCATAAAGCAGATGGCAGGCGCCGTCCTCGGCCATCCGGTCGTCGGAGGGAATCATCGACGCCGCATAGAAGGCCCGCCCGTAGTTGCAGGCCCCATACAGCGCCTCTTCCGCCGTCTCATAGTCCTCCGCCAGAAGGGCCGCTTCCCCGATCATCCGCCGCAGGGCGGTGT
>CALXHB010000042.1 GCA_944387995.1 uncultured Clostridia bacterium
TGATTTATATGGCATATCGGGTCATTCTAGTGGACAATGAACCATGGGTTTTAACCTACCTCACCCGGCAATTTCCCTGGGAGCAATACCATTTTGAGGTTATCGCCCAGTGCAGCAGTTCCCCAGAAGCCTTCCGGCTCATCAAGGAACAATGCCCAGATGTTGTAATCACCGATATCCGGATGCCAGAACTGTCGGGGTTACAGCTTATGGAGAAGTCCAAGCTGTTGGGGATTGAAGCGCTGTTTGTCATCGTCAGCGGTTTTGCCGATTTTAGTTACGCCCAGCAGGCCCTGCGTTTGGGCGCTTTTGACTACTGTCTCAAACCCATTGACCCGGAAACGGCAGATTCCCTTCTCAAACGTTTGGCAGAAACCCTTGGTCCGGAAGAGACTGCCCCGGAACCGCCTGCCCACACTTCCAGCAATGCCTCCATGCAAGCAATCCTACAATATATCCAAAGCCATTACTGTGAAAAGATGCGGCTGAAAGATCTGGCCAATAAATTCTATCTGAACCCTGGCTATTGCAGCACGTTGTTTGTCAAAACGACCGGAAAAACCTTTCCCGAATATTTAACCGCCCTCCGAATTGAAAAAGCGTGTGTACTGCTCAAGAAAAGCAACCTGTCCATTGCGGAAATAGCCTCTGCAGTGGGAATTGAGGACTATTTTTACTTTGGAAAGGTATTCAAAAAAGCGACGGGAATTTCCCCCGGGGAATATCGCAAAAAGGAGACGGCAAAATGAAAGGTGAACACAGTCTGCGTCGAAGGTCTTTGGGTATATTCTTTATGGCTCTAGCGGCTATTTTAGGCATTCAGACACTCTATTTTTTCAATGTACTGTCGACCAACCGTCGAACCGCTGCCGAATATGCCGACTTCTCAGCCCAGCAGGTCAGTTCTGTCACCCAACAGCTGTTTGACAACTATCATCACGCTTTATGGCAATTGGGACAAAGCCGCGATGCGCAAAATCTGTTGGTGGATTCCGACCCATACAGCCGTTACCTGGATTATAACGCAGTCAGTGAAATCGGCGCAACTATGATTCAGGTACAGGAAGGGGTATCGAACATTTTGCTGATCCAGTTAGATGGAGATACAGCGTATTATTACACCCCTCTCAACGATCAACCCCTCTCCGCCGCTACGATCGGCATCGAAGAGAGCGACCTCCTGCGAGCGGCTGAAAATACCGTTTATTCCACCTTTCTAGTCACCCAGGACAAAAAGAAAAATTCTTACCTTTGCTGCATACGGCCGGTAATTGGGACCTTTTTAGGAAAAAATTTCGGCCAGTTGATGGGTTATAGCCTCTTAATCCTCAACGAAGATACCATCAATGGGCTGTTTTGGGAAAAGGAAGATCAGGGGATCTTTCTGTTGGATCAAAATGACCGTATCATTTTCCCCGCCACCAACTCTTCGGTACTGGTAAACGATTTTTCCCGGGTGGAAAAAATGAACTATACCGGCTGGAAAATTGTCGTCAACCTAAACCCTCACAGCCTAATGCGGCACTATTTTTCCGTCCTACTGGCCGCTCTGGGAACTGCTCTGACCATGGTGTTCCTGTTGGTATGCTGGTTTGTGTTCAATCAGCAGATCATCACCCGCCCCCTTCTTGCCCTTAACAAGGAAATCGGAGAACTGGACCGAAACGGTCTCTCCGGGCGGTTATCCGGCCGGTATCCGGGTGAAATCGGTATGATGGCGCGGTCCATCAATCATCTGTTGGACCGTTTACAACAGATGGCCCGGCATATCTTTCAACTGCAAGACCAGATGTATGAAACCGAGCTGCGAGAAAAAGAAACGAGATTATACGCATTACAGGCCCAGGTCAATCCACACTTTCTTTTCAATACTCTGCAATGTATCGCCGGGATTGCCGCTGCCCACGAGGATCAGGCCATTGTAAACATATCCCTTTCCTTAAGCCGCATCTTCCATTATGTGGCCCGGCAGCAAGGAAATATCACCGTCCGGCAGGAACTTTCCATCACCGAGGAGTATTTAAAAATCATCGAAGTCCGATTCATGGGACAATATAAGTACAAAATCGAAGTGGACGATGCATTATTGGATATTCCCTGCCAGAAGATGATCTTTCAGCCGCTGGTGGAAAACGCCGTACTGCATGGTTTGGAAAATACCTATCGGGAAGGATTGATTCAGCTATATGGCGTCCAGATGGACAATAAAGCGGTGTTTACCATCATCGATAACGGCTGCGGCATCTCTGCGGACCAGTTATCTGAAATCCGCAAATCCTTCTCCGATCCGGAAAAAGCCCGTAGGGCCAGCGTTAAAACTGATCGCATTGGGCTGGCCAATATTCAAAGCAGGATCCAGGCAATTTATGGGGCGGAATACGGTTTACACATTGACAGTATCGAAGGAGAGGGCACAACGGTGACCGTAACGCTGCCCGTCAAACCAGATGCTGCATCAATTTTCTAAAGGTTTTACATATTTCCCCGTCTTTTTTCCATGGAAAATGCTTCTGCGTTTTCGTTATAATCAGATTAAATTCTACTTTGGAAAGAAGGCGCTATTATGAACAATCGTCCTAATATTCTGCTGATCATGGCGGATCAATTTCGGGCGGACTGGCTGGGATGTACAGGGTTTCCCATTGACACGCCGAACATCGACCAAATCGCCGCTCAAGGAACGCGCTTTACAAGGGCCGCGTGCGTATCCCCTCTTTGCACCCCCAGCCGCGCCTCTTTGGCCACCGGCCGTTATCCCCATAACACCGGAGTCCCCGTTCATGACGCCTCTTTGCCGCTGGACGCTGTTACCTACTATCAGCTTTTACGTAAAAACGGTTACCGAGTGGCTGCAGTGGGAAAAACAGATCTGCATAAAAATTTGCACGACTATGGTTCGCGGGGCGATCTTCCTTATATGTATCACATGGGTTTTACGGATATATTTGAAACAGAAGGAAAAATGAACGCCGCCTGGCCAGTTATGCGGGATGGCGTTCCCAGTCCTGCAGGTCCTTATCAACAACAACTGTTCCAAGCCAAACAGATGCAGTCGCTGACGGAGGACTATCTGGAACGCTTAAAAAACCGACCCCCCTGGTATGCTCACCCTTCGGCCCTTCCGCCTGAATTGTTTCACGACCGGTTTGTAGGCGAACAGGCTTGTAAAATGTTGCAATCTCTGCCCACAGACAGTCCCTGGCATCTTTTTGTCAGCTTTGTGGGGCCCCATGATCCGTGGGATCCCCCAGAAGAATATTTTCTGCGATACCAGAATGCGGAATTTCCTCCTTCTATTCCCTCTTCCCCCGACGGTAAGCCAGAATGGATCCTAAAGCGGGCTCAAAAACATACGGGAACAATGGATCCTCAGGGTGAACTAAATATGAAACGCCATTATGCCGGTTCGATTGCCGTCATTGACGAATGGATTGGACATATTCTGGACACCCTTCGTCAACGGGGAGAATGGGAACGGACGGTTATTGTCTTTACCGCCGATCATGGAGAGATGATGGGCGACCACGGTTTGGTGGAAAAATCTGTTATGTACGAAGGAGCGTTGCGGATTCCGCTGATTATCTCTTTACCTGAGGATAGACTTCCGCGGGAAAGTGACGCGTTGGCAGAATTGCCCGACCTAGCCACTACCTTTTTGGAGCTGGCCGATGTCCCCATTCCGCCAGAAATGGAGGCGGTTTCTCTGGTTCCCATACTCAAAGGGCAGGTCAAAGAGGTTAAACCGTTTCAGTTAAGCGAACTCATCAACTGTCAGATGATCTTTGATGGACGTTACAAATGGATCCGCAATTGGAACGATCAAGACGAACTATACGACCTGATTGGAGATCCTTGTGAACTTCACAATCTAATCCACCAACAGCCTGAGGTTATAAAGCGCCTTCAGGCCCTCACCTTCCGGCAATAACGAAAGATCAATAACCACCGCTATCCACTGAGAAGGAATAGCGGTGGTTTAGGATTGGGATGAATCTTCCACGTCTACATGAGAAGGCTTATCTTTGTCTACCGCCGGATAAACAGGCTCCGCTTGTCCGTCTTTAACCGCTATTCGAAAAAAACGAGTGAATGAGCCTTAATAACCAGCTATCAACCCATCCTCATTTTTCCAGATGATTTGCGCATTTTGAATGGTATTATCCATAAAAAGAAATGAATTTTGAAAAAACTGGACAAAGCTTTTCTTTTATGGTAGAATGGAAAAAACAATTTCATCGTCTGGAGGGAAAAGAGATGGTCTTTAACAACATCGATTTTGACACCTATTTCAACCACTACCCCGACAAAGACGGCTACTTTGGCCGGTACGGCGGCGTCTATGTCGACGAGAAGCTAAAAGCCGCGATGGCTGAAATCACAGAAGCCTACTTCACCATCTGCCAGTCGAGACGGTTTATCGCCGAACTGCGCCGGATTCGCCAGGAATTCCAGGGACGTCCCACCCCGGTCAGCCATCTGGAACGGCTTTCCAACGCCCTCGGCGGCAAGGTCCAGCTCTACGCCAAGCGGGAGGACTTAAACCATACCGGCGCCCACAAGTTAAACCACTGCATGGGCGAAGCCCTCCTGGCCAAGTATATGGGCAAGAAAAAGGTCATCGCTGAAACCGGCGCTGGCCAGCACGGTGTTGCTCTGGCCACCGCAGCCGCTTATTTCGGGCTGGAATGCGACATCTACATGGGTTCGGTGGACATCAAGAAGCAGGCCCCCAACGTCGCACGCATGAAGGTGCTGGGCGCCAATGTTGTCGAGGTCACCCATGGTTTGCAAACCCTCAAAGAGGCCGTCGACGCCGCTTTTGAAGCGTACAGCAAAGAGTACAAGGATGCAATCTACTGCATCGGTTCGGTCCTGGGGCCCCACCCCTTCCCGATGATGGTCCGGGATTTCCAGAGCGTCGTGGGCATTGAGGCAAGAGAACAGTTTCTCGACATGACCGGGCATCTTCCCAACGCGATTGTAGCCTGTGTCGGCGGCGGTTCCAACGCCGCGGGGCTGTTTGCCGGTTTCCTCAATGACCCGGTCGACATCTACGGCATTGAACCCCTGGGCCGTGGGCCGAAACTGGGCGACCACGCCGCCAGCCTCAAATACGGGACAGAAGGAGTCATGCATGGCTTTAACAGCATCATGCTCAAGGACGAAGACGGCAACCCAGCGCCGGTCTACTCGGTGGCCAGCGGTCTGGATTATCCCTCTTCCGGCCCGGAACACGCTTTCCTGCGGGACATCGGACGGGTCAAATATGACGTGGTGGACGACGAGGAAACCATCGACGCTTTCTACAAACTTTCCCGTCTGGAAGGGATTATTCCCGCCATCGAAAGCTCCCACGCGGTCGCTTACGCCATGAAGATGGCCAAGAGGATGGACCACGGCTCGGTCCTCATCAACCTCTCGGGACGGGGCGACAAGGACCTGGACTTCGTCATTGAAAAATACGGCATCCGTTAAACATTCCATATAAAAACACCCCCAACGGCCGGAATTCCCAGCAGCTGGGGGACATTTTTGCCCATAAAAAAGCGTGCCGCACCCCATCAAAAAGGAGTTGCGCACGCTTTTTCTATTTTTTCACAATCGCTACTGCCCGACGGCCCAGGCTCACAAAGCTCTGCCACAGTCTTTCTTTTTCCACCAGCTGGATGCCCGCGAGGGGATCGGCAATCTGGTATCCTTCCTCCGTCTCCCCTACCAGCAGAACACAGTGGAGGTTGTTATAAGGGGTGTAGTCGGTGCCATCCGGCAGGGTCCAGTGAAAATAGTCCGCATATTCCAGCGGGGCATAATCCCGGGTAACCCAAATAATCAGCGAAATTTCCCGCTTAAGATACCCCTCCAAGGTGGACTGGGTGAGCCCCGAGCACCTCTCCATTCGAAACGGCGCCCCATTTTCCGTCAGCCAGCGGCTGCCCGCCCGCATCACCGGCCCCTCCAGACAGTACCACCCACCCCGCTGACTGGCGGCGTTTCCGGCGTAAAACTCCTCCGGAGAGGGACCGTGCCGCACCCCATCCAACAGAGTAAAGGACTCCGACGGCATATATTGGGTAAAAAGGACCAATTTGTCCACCGGATACCCCGCCGCTGAAAGGGCCATCGCCAGGCTAGTCACCTCGCAGCCGTTGGGAAGCTCGGGATTTTGCAGGATAAAGTCCGCTTCTTCAAAAGATCTTTCTCTCTTGTCCTCCATCTGTCCATCCCCCACCCGTTTAGGTATCAAAACTGTGCTCCCGGCGCTTACGGCTATAAATGGCAGCCGCACTCCCCACCGGCGCCTCAATCTGCAACAGCGGGCAGCGGCGGAAGGCGTCCAGAGCAATTGTGGTGACGCTTCGAGGCAGCTGGACTTTCGTCAGCTTGATACACCCAGAAAAGGCGGCGTCGGCAATGACCTTCAGCCCCTTTTCAGCGGTCACTGTCTCCAGGGCGGTGCACTCGGCAAAAGTTCCTTCCTCAATCCGGACAACCGAAGGGGGCAGAATTAGAGAACGAATACCGGTGCACCGCTGAAACGCCCGGGAACCGATGGAGGTAACCGAATCCGGCAGACGGACGCTGGTAAGGCCTGTGCAGCCGGCAAAAGTCTCCGCCTCCAGGGCGGTCAGCCCCTCCGGCAGGATGGCCCAGCGCATTCCGGTACATCCGGCAAAGGCTCCCCGGCCGATTTTACTTAATGACTTCGGGGCTGTAAACGCCCGCAGATGGGCGCAACCCCAAAAGGCCCGCTCGGGGATTTCCGTGAGGCCATCCGGCAGCTGAACCGCGCTTAAATCGGTGCAACCCTCAAAGGCCCGGCTGCCGATTTGGGTTACCCCCGCCGGAATAGCGGCAAAGATCAGTTCCCGGCAGCCCTGGAAGGTGGCAGAACCGATGGAACACAGACTGCCCGGAAGATTGACCGAGCAAAGCTTTAAACATCCAGCAAAGGCCCGATCACCGATTTCGGTGACCTCTTCCGGAACGGTCACCGCGTTTAAACTCCGGCAATCTTTAAAAGCGGAAGCCGGAATCCGGGAGAGGTGAGCCGGCAGCCATACGGTGCTGAGTCCGGTACAGCCTGCAAAGGCCCAGCTGCCCAGCGTTCGGACGCTGTCGGGCAGGCGGACAGTGTTCAGGCCAGTGCAGCCGGAAAAGGCTGCTTCGCCAATCTCCTCCACCGTGTCGGGAATTTCCACGCCGGTCAGCCCTTCGCAGCCGATAAACGCTTCAGGGCCGATCTTCACGACGGTGGGCGGAATCGTAAAGGCGGTTTCCCGCCGGCCGCAGGGATAGAAGATCAGTTCGGTCAGAGTTCGGTTGTACAGGACTCCATCCACCGCAGAAAAACGGCGGCTGCGGGGGCCAACTCGGATTTGCAGGTTGACACACCCTTCAAAGGGCGAGCGTCCCAACTGAACAAGAGCGGGAGGAAGGGTCAGAGCTTGGAGGAGGGTGCAGCCAGAAAAGGCCCCGTCCCCCAATACCTGAAGGCCGTCCGGCAGAGAAACTACCCGAAGCTTGCGGCAGTCGGAGAAAGCCGACGGACCGATGGTCAACAGGCCCTCCGGCAGGCGGAGCTCCCGCAGGCCGCATCCGGTGAAAGCGCTCTCCTCGATCTCCCCAAGGGTGTCCGGAAGTTCCAATTGCTGGAGATTGACACAGTCATAAAAGGCCATTGGACCGATGGCGGTAAGGCCCCGGGGCAGCGTCACCGCAAAAAGGCTCCCGCAACCCATAAACGCCCGAGGGCCGATGCGTTCCACCCCCTCCGGGACATTGACGACGCCGCCATGTCCCAGATAACGGGTTAAAACGCCATTTACGATCCGAAACTCCATGCCAATACCTCCTCGGTGCAGCTATCTTTTGCGGTAGCCACAGGTTTTATATTAAATGTAACATACTTTCCCCCATCCGTCAAGAAAGGGCAAAAGATGACAAAGTCCCCCGAAAGGACACTTCCTTCCGAGGGACAGAGGGGATACTATCAATCAGGGTCTCATCCGTTTGGGAGCCGGTTCCCACTCGGCTTCATAGTCGAAGCTGGTAAAGCGGGCCTTGCCGTTCTCCGCAAACATCGCCAGATAGGCGCCGGTAAAGGTCATGAGTTCGGTGACTTCGGTGGCGAGGCCGATGGTTAGTCCATGGCCCAGAATCACATAGCCTTCGCCGTAATCCACCGAGAAGGTGTACTCGTTCCGGTTGGAGGTAATCCGCAGGCTGAAGGTATCCGCTTTCGGCAGCGGAATTTCGGAAGCCACCATCTCCATATCATAGAGATGCTTGCGCAGCTGGGCGTAAAGTTTGCCGTAGCGGCGGGTAATCAGCACATCATAGTGATGGGTGTGGATGCCGTAAGCGGTGATGCCGGCGCTGCATCCTTCGGGGATATCCCCCGCCAGGACTGCGGTGGTGCAGCTGATAAACTGGGTCTGCCGGACACCGGTGAAGGTCGGGGTGGTGTTGGGGGTAGACAGCCGCTGGGAAGTCCCGTTCAGCACCAGACCGCCGTCAAACTGGTAGTTTTCAAATACCGGATTGCGGAGGTAGTTAAATTCAAAGGGCAGCTTGTCCATCTTGGTGAGATCGCAGTGCAGATCGTCGGAGACCGGCTGTACCGTCTCAGCCTGCGGGAGATCTCCTTCCGCTTCCAGCTGCATCAGACCGCCGTTGCGGACCACCGGCCAACCGTCCACCCACTCCAGCTGGGCCAGGAAGGTCTCACGGCCCAGGTGATGGGCCATCGGGCCAATCGGACGGGTGCCGAGGGAGACAATCCACCAGTTGCCGTTTTCGTCATCGACGATGTCGGCGTGACCGGTGCACTGAATGGGGCTGCCGTTGCCGTTTTCGTTGCGGGCGGTCAGGATCGGGCCGTTGGGACAGAAGGTGTAGGGACCGTCAATCGTTTTGCTGCGGCCGATGGTCTCCATATGGCCAAACTCGGTGCCGCCTTCGGCCAGCATCAGATAGTACCAGCCGTCCTTTTTGTACATATGAGGCCCTTCGGGGCATTTTCCACCGGAACCTTTGCTGATTATTTTTTTATCCGAGAGAATCTCGCCGGTCATCGGGTCCAGCTTAAAGCAGACAATTCCCTGGTGTCCGTCGCCATCGTCACCGGTACCGGTGTACCAGCAGCTGCCGTCGTCGTCAAAGAAGATCGAGGGGTCGATGCCGATCTGGTTGATCCAGACGGGTTCCGACCAGGGGCCGGCAGGGTCTTTCGCGTGCACAATAAAGTTGCCGGGCTCGCCTTTGCCAAACATCCGGTTGACGTTGGTGGTAATCATATAGAACATCCCGTCATGGTAGCGGATGGTCGGGGCGAAAATGCCGCCGGAAGGGTTGCAGCCGGTCAGAGGCAGCTGGCTCTCCCGGTCCAGGACGTAACCGGTGAAAGTCCAGTTTACCAGGTTTTTGCTCTGGCGCAGCGGCACGCCGGGGAAAAACTCAAAGGAAGAGTTGACAAGGTAGAAAGTATCCCCTGCTCGGGTGATCGAAGGGTCGGGATTGTAACCAGGTACAATGGGGTTACGGAATTGCATAAATAGACCTCCTTATAACGTGTTCGAGCACATGTGCACCAAAACAATTCGTTTTCTGTACTTTATTCTAGCATAGATAGCATACTATGTCAATAAAATTTTCTCTTTTTTTTCAAAAAATTGACAAGGCATCTTTCTCATCGTCCCTGCATATGGGAAAAAGGCCGGTAAAACTTGACAAAACGCCGATCAATATGATAAGATGATGCTAATCGCAATAACAGTTGTACGTTAAAGAAAAACAGTTTCACAGGAAGGTGGTTTGCATATGAAATATCTGGTGCTGCTCTGCGACGGGATGGCCGACACTCCATCCCCTATGCTGGGAAATAAAACGCCGATGGAGCTGGCGCGGAAGGAGAATATGGACGCCTTGGCGGAAACCGCCACTGTCGGGCTGGTGCGAACGGTTCCGGAAGGGATGAAGCCGGGCAGCGACGTAGCGAACCTGTCAGTGATGGGTTACGATCCCGCACGCTATTACACCGGCCGTTCCCCGCTGGAGGCCGCCAGCATGGGCATTAAGCTCTCCGCCGACCAGTACGCGATCCGGTGCAACCTGGTTACCCTCAGTGAAGATGAGCCCTTTACCGAAAAGAAAATGGTGGACTACTGCGCCGGGGATATTTCCAGCGAAGAAGCGGCAGAACTGATTCGGTTTCTCGACCGGCAGCTCCCGGAGGGTTTCCGGCTGTATCCCGGAGTCAGCTACCGCCACTGCCTGGTTTGGGATAACCCCCAACAGGACCTCGGAGAACTGACCCCGCCCCACGACATCCCCGGCCGTAAAATTGGGGAATACCTTCCGGGTGAAAAGGCCGCGGCGCTGCGGGAATGGATGGAGAAGTCCTCCGCCCTGCTGGCGGACCATCCGGTCAACCGAACCAGGGTAGCGGCCGGCAAACACCCTGCCAACGCCGTCTGGTTCTGGGGACAGGGCCGGCAGGCTACCCTTCCCTCCTTCACCGAAATGACCGGTCTGCGAGGGGCAGTGATCTCAGCGGTGGACCTCATCAAGGGAATCGGCACCCTGGCGGGGATGGAGGTTGTCGACGTTCCCGGAGCAACCGGTTATATCGACACCAATTTCTCCGGAAAGGCAGAGGCGGCCATCCGCGCCTTTCAGGAGGGAAACGATCTCGTTTATCTCCATGTGGAGGCACCGGACGAATGCGGTCACCGGGGCGAGGCGGAAAACAAGGTGAGAGCCATCGAACGGATCGACGAAAAAATCCTTGGACCGGTGGAAAAGGCCCTCTGCGAGATGGGAGAGTACCGTATTTTGGTCCTCCCCGACCATCCCACTCCCCTGCTGGTTCAGACCCACACCGGAGACCCGGTCCCCTTCCTCCTTTACGATAGCCGAAACGAAGGCCCAGGAGCCAGCTCCTTCACCGAAAAGGCGGCGGCTGAAACAGGGCTATTTATTCCCAAAGGCGACCGGCTGATGAAGATGCTTTGCGATCTGGAAGGGTAACAGCAAACCCCTTAATCTGAAATAAACCGGAAACTTACAGAGAAAATTTAATTGCCGCAAACCGGCGTTTTGGGAGATTTTATGCTGCCAAAACGCCGGTTTTTTTGAATGGGACCCTTTTGCAAGGGATAAAAGAATATTTGTGTAAAGTACTTCTTTTTTCATATTTTGTAATAGTATTTTAAAACAGTCTAAAAACTATTGCAAAATCTTTACTTAAGTGGTATAATTTTGTCGGAAATAGGAGAAATGGATGTTCCAAAATTAACTTTGAAAGGCAGGACTGATAAAATGGCTCAAAACAAGCTCATTCAGTTTTTCTCGCCCCGAGATATGACGACCGGGGGGACAACCAGTGCAATTGTACAGTTTACGGTTCCGCTGCTGATTGGCAACATTGCCCAGCAGCTTTATTCAACCGTTGACTCCATTGTCGTAGGGCACTATATCGGCGACAACGCCCTGGCAGCTGTCGGCGCCAGCGGACCCATCACCAACCTGCTGTTGGTGCTGTTTGTCGGTATTTCCACCGGCGCAGGTATTATGGTTTCCCAGTATTTCGGCGCCCGGCAGAAGCAAAAGCTCTCCCAGGCAATCGGCAACACGCTGGTGCTGACCCTGTTGGTCGGTATCCTGATGACGGTGGGCGGAACTCTATTGGCCCGGCCGTTTTTGCAGCTGCTGGACACCCCGCCGGAAATTGTCAACATGGCGGCGGATTACCTACAGATTGTCTTTATCGGCATCATTGGGTTTGCCTTTTACAACATCCTCTCCGGTATCCTGCGAGGCCTTGGGGACAGCTTTATGCCATTGGTTTTCCTGCTGGTATGTTCAGCGATGAACACCATTCTGGACGTCTGGTTCGTAGCGGGCCTCAAAATGGGGGTTGCCGGCGCAGCCTGGGCCACCATCCTTTCCTGGGCCATTTCGGCGGTATTATGCCTCATCAAAATCATCCGAATGCGGGATGAACTGGTTCTCAACCGCCGGGCGTTTAAAATCGATGGCACGCTCTGCAAAGAGCTGATCTTCCTGGGACTCCCCTCTGGTGCAACCCAGGCGGTTTTCTCACTGTCGATGCTGGTGGTCCAGTCGCTGACCAACTCCCTGGGCACCGACGTCATCGCCTGCAACACCATCATCATGCGGGTGGACGGCTTCGCGATGATGCCCAACTTCAGCTTCGGCATGGCTATGACCACCTTCGTCGGCCAGAATGTCGGCGCAAACCGTATGGACCGGGTGGAAGAAGGAACCAAAAATGGCCTCAAACTGGGCATCGGTACCGCAATTGTGCTGGTTCTCTGCCTGATCTTCTTCGGCGTATACTTAATCGAAATGTTCACCCAGACCAGAGCCCTGATCGACCTCAGCGTCCAGATGCTCCGGCTGTTGGCTGTGGGATATATCGGAATGGCCATCACCCAGATTCTCTCCGGCGCCATGCGGGGAGCCGGCGACACCGTCAGCCCGATGTGGATTTCCCTGGTGACCACCGTCGTTATCCGGGTTCCGATTGCCTACCTGCTGGCCTATATGACCCGCAACGAAGCCCGTCCCAACGGCGAACCCTACGCCCTGTTCCTGTCGATGTTAATCTCCTGGATTGCGGGCGCGGTTATCACGGTTTTGGTCTTCCGCCGGGGCAAGTGGAAAACCAAAGCTCTCACCCATTGATTTTTCGAGGGAGGTAGACTCCATGAAGTCGATTTGTGGTCAGGACTGCTGCGGCGCATGCTCCCACCGGAAGCGGTGCGGGGGCTGCCGGGAAACCGGCGGCCATCCTTTTGGCGGAAACTGCGTGGAGGCAAAATCCATCATGAAGGGCGGATTTGAAGGATATTCCCAGTTTAAACAGACACTCATAGAGGAAATAAACGCCCTCAAAATCCCGAATCTAAAGGTTGACGGCCTGAATCTGTTAAACGGATTTTTCGTCAATCTCCCCTACACCCTGCCCAACGGACAGACGGTCAAGCTGCTAAACGACGCCGACGTCTACCTGGGAAACCAGATTGAGGTCCCAAACCGGGAACGGTGTTACGGGGTTGTGGCGGACGAGCGGTATCTGCTGGTCTGTGAATATGGCTGCAATGGCTCCGACCCGGAGATTGTCTGCTATAAAAGAAGATAACAGTTTGCTTTTTCAAAGCCGCTTCTGTTTTTAGAAGCGGCTTTTCTCATTGCCTGTTCTATCCCCTACCTTTCCGGCATATGGTAGGACAGTCCCGGCAGACTGGCCGGACGAGTAAGTGAATCGCTTGAAAGGATGGATCGATGTGCCGGAACTGAAGACAACTGATCTGTATGTATCCGAAACTGTACTGGACACCGCCGCTGAACAATCCATTGACCTGGATTTCCTGCTGCCGGACTACGAGCCGGAGGTTTTCCGGGTGCTGAAAACCCGGGTCTCCCCGACGGTCCAACAGCTGCGGGCCGCCGGGGGAAGGCTGGAGGTAAGCGGAGTCTGTACCGTCTCGGTCCTCTATCTGGGGGAGGAACCTGGCGCCCTCCACGCGGTCCGTCAGACGGTCCCCTTCTCCAAATCCATCGACCTGCCCGGCGGCGAGGGAGAGGTAACGGCCCAGTGCATCCCCCGCTGCTACCACGTCAACACCCGGGCAGTCAGCGGTAGGCGGTTGGAGGTGCGCTGTGGGCTGAGCCTGCGGGTGCGGGCTGTCCGCCAGATGCCCCACCCCGTTCTCACCGACGCGACCGGCGACGGGGTCCAGCTCCACCGGCAGGAAATTACCTGCTGCAGCAAACGGATTACCGCTGAAAAGAGCTGTACCCTGAGCGAAGATTTGCAGCTGGGAGAGGCAAAACCTCCCTTCCACAGCCTCCTGGACGCCGTCTACCAGATCACCATTACGGAACAAAAACTGGTGGCCGGGAAGCTGATCTGCCGGGGAGACCTAACCACCCGCATCCTCTACTGCCCGGAAGGAGGCGGAGGTCCCGAGTCGATGGAATGGAGCGAACCGGTGAGCCAGATTCTCGAACTGCCGGAGGTAGACGAAAATTGGCTTTCTTCGGTTCAGGCTGGGCGGATTACCGGCAGCTTTGAACCAGTCCGTAATGACAACGAGTGCCGGACACTGTCGGCCGAATGGACGATTACCTTTAGCGTCTGCTGCGACAAAAACGAGACCCTCTCCCTAGCCGACGACGGCTACTCCTGCCAGTTTGCCTCTGAACCGGTCGGTGAAACCCTGCCGCTGCAAAAGGTTCTTTCGATTATGAGCCAGCCGGTTTCGGTCACCGGAAGCATCACCGCCAGCGGCATCAGCAGCCTCGAAGCCCTCCTGCCCACCATCGGCGAGTACAACTGCCGGGTGGAGGACGGAAAGCTGCTTCTTTCGGGGGCGCTGGAGGTGACGGCGGTCATCTCCCGGAACGGCGAAATCGACACGGTGGAAAAGACTCTCCTGTACGAATCGGAAATCCAAACCTTCGGCAGCGCCGGAATGAGCTTTTTCCCGGCAGTGGATTTACAGTCGATCTCCGGCCGGATCACCGCCGACGGGCTGGAAATCCAGGCAGCTCTGACCGCCAGCGGTACCCTCTACGAAAACTGTCCAGCACGACTGCTGACCGGTTTAAACCTGGATACCGAAAAGCCGGTTCAGTCTTCCGGCGCCGCCATCCGGCTGCTCTATGCCAACCCCGGAGAAAACCTGTGGGATATCGCCAAGCGGTACCGGACCTCCCTCCCCGCAATCATCGAGGAAAACGGGCTGGAAGGGGAAACAATCGAGTCGCGGCAGATGCTGCTCATTCCGATGCTTTCGGAATAAAAAGGAGGTAGGGAAATGGCGGATATTTACGAGGACATTGCCCGGCGGACGGGCGGAGATATCTACATCGGGGTGGTCGGTCCCGTCCGGACCGGCAAGAGTACCTTTATCAAACGGTTTATGGAGACGCTGGTCCTCCCCCGGATGGAGGACAGCGCACTGCGGGAACGGGCCACCGATGAACTGCCCCAATCGGCAGCCGGCAAGACCATCATGACCACAGAGCCGAAATTCGTCCCCGAAAAGGCGGCGGAGGTGCCGCTGAACGACCACGCGGTCATGCGGGTGCGGCTGATCGACTGCGTCGGGTACATCGTCCCCAGCTCGCTGGGATACTTTGAAAACGAACAGCCGCGGATGGTCCGCACCCCGTGGTTTGACGAAGAAATCCCCTTCAACATGGCAGCGGAAATCGGCACCGGCAAGGTCATCACCGACCATTCCACCATCGGACTGGTGGTCACCACCGACGGTTCCATCAGCGACATCCCCCGGGAGGAATACGCCGAGGCGGAAGAACGGGTCATTCACGAACTGGAAGGGCTGCACAAACCCTTTGTGGTCCTGCTAAACGCCAAAAACCCCTCTTCCCCAGAGACCCAGAAACTGCGGGCGGAGATGGAGGCCAAATACGGCCGGCCGGTCCAGGCGGTCAACTGCATCGAGCTGGGGGAAAAAGAGATCACCGCCATCATGCAGCAGATTCTCTACGAATTCCCCCTGCGGGAGATGGAGGTCTTCCTCCCCCGCTGGATTCTCTCCCTTCCAGCGGACCACTGGCTGCGAACCCAGGTTTTCAGCGCTGTCCGACAGGTGGCGGAACCGGTGGAAAAACTGCGGGACGTCCAGCAGACAGCCGCCGCCCTCGGGGACTGCGAGGCGGTGGAACGGGCCTGGATTGACCGGATGGACCCGGGGGAAGGGTCCGCCAGGCTGCAAATCACCCTGCAGCCTAAGCTGTTCTACCAGATTCTCGGGGAAACCACCGGGGTGGAACTGCAGGACGAATCGGAACTGATTCCCAAGCTCAAGGAGCTGGCCGAATGCCAGAGGCAGTATAACCGGCTCAAAGGAGCGCTGGACGAAGTCGAGGCGACCGGTTACGGCATCGTCATGCCGGAGATGAACGAACTGCACCTGGAAGAACCGGAAATCGTCAAACAGGGGGGCAAATACGGTGTCCGGCTGCGGGCCAGCGCCCCATCCATCCATATGATGCGGGCGGATATCCAGACAGAAGTCAGCCCGATCGTCGGGTCGGAACGGCAGTCGGAGGAACTGGTCATGGGGCTTTTAAAGGACTTCGAGGAGGATCCCAGCAAGATCTGGGAGTCGAACATCTTCGGGAAATCCCTCCATGCCCTGGTCAACGAGGGCCTCCGGGCCAAACTGGGACGGATGCCCCAGGACGCCCGACTCAAACTCTCCGAAACCATCGAACGAATCATCAACGACGGCTGCAACGGCCTGCTTTGCCTGATTCTGTGAACCCAAACGGAAAGCCGCTTACCTCTTGGAGGCAGGCGGCTTTTTTCAACGAACGGTTTTGCGAAAGGATAGGAGCAGGAGAATCAGAGCCATGAGGAAGCACCCGGCGGAAGCGGCAAGCAGGACATAATCCCATTTGGTGAAAACGGACCCGCCAATATCCGGAGATAAATATATGTTGTAAGATGCAAGAAGATGGTCTATACGAAAAACCGCATTATAAACCCCAAAACCTGTTGATTGCGTGTTCACCGTTTCATCCAGATCATCTGACAGGAGAAGCTGTACAACCTCTATAATGTCGCTTAGCTTAACATAATAATAATCCATTGTCTCCTGAGAGAGTATTGCATCCAAATCGCCTTCCCATTGAAACGGCTCTCCATCTACTTCAAAAGGAACCGCATACCGCCATCCCCGTTCATAAGTGGGGAAGGTAAAAAAACCATATCCGTAAGGAATTGAGTGTCCTGACTCCAGTTGAAAAGAAACCACAGACCCCTTTTTCAAGGTTAAGGCAGGAACTTTAATCCCCATCACTTCCCGATAATAGACTATATCATGCGGGAGAGTAGCGGATATAATATACGGCTCAAAACCTAAAAGACCAGTCCCAAGAGAAATATCAAACACTGGAAAATCCATTTCTTCCATCGGAACGTGATTCAGATACTGGTCGCTCCCTTCAGCGGTATTTTCATCCGGGTCAAACTGATGATACAAATATCTGCGAACAAGGTTCTCCTGGTCGTTTTGATAAATCCGCAGTCCAGTGGACAGGATAAGCGTAAACGACAGCAAAAGGAGAAGGACGGTTATCAGATTTCGGGTGTTCCGCGTAACCCATCGGATAAAAGATGACATGTTCATGCCTCCTCACAGTCTAGGGGATAGTTCTTACATTTTTTTCGGTAGGAGAAGAATAAGGAAAGGAGCGCCAGAAGAAAACACCCGGCGGAAGCGGCCAGCAGAATATAATCCCATTTGGTGAAGACAGAACCGCCAATATCGGGGGAAAGGTAAATGTTCTCGGAGGCCAACCAATGATCGATGTTAAACAAGGAATTATACATCCTCTGCCCGAACTTCTGCGACGCAGAGGATGCTTCTCCCTGCTGTTCGTCCGTCGCTTCAAGCAAAAGGCGGAGGACTTTTTCAATATCGGAAAGTTTGACATAATAGTAATCCGCTTGCTGTTGGGAAACGAACGGTTTTCCTATCTGTGTCCCCTCATATGGCTCCTCGCCAGTTTGAAACGGGATTGCGTACCGCCAACCCCGTTCATAGGTCGGATAAGTACGATAACCATAACCAAATGGAATCATTTGCGTGGCTTTATACTCGATCGAAATCAAAGACCCTTTCTTCAGCGTTAAGGCAGGTATTTTGATTCCCTGCTCCTCCCGATAGTAGGTAAGGTCACTGGGAAGGGTAATGGTTACTGTAAACTGCTCAAACCCAACTGGGGCATAAGCATAGTGAATTCCCAATGCGGAAAAGTCCATCTCCTCCATCGGAACATGGTCCAAATACTGGTCGCTCCCTTCAGCGGTATTTTCATCCGGGTCAAACTGATGATACAAATATCTGCGAACAAGGTTCTCCTGGTCGTTTTGATAAATCCGCAGCCCGGTGGACAGGATGAGCGTAAACGACAGCAAAAGGAGAAGGATAGTTATCAGATTTCGGTTGTTCCGCATCAGCCATTTGGTAAATCTCTCCATTTTAACGCCCTCTTTCTGTCCATATAATGGCTTTATATTATATTACTATAATTTCTTTATTTTGTCAATTATATTGGTACAAAAAGCCGCCCGCTCTCCCCTATTATGGAGAGAACGGGCGGCAAATTCATAGGCGTTTTTAGTCGACGGCAATCAGTCTGACAGCCATATACTGCTTGGACGGCATCGGAATGGTGAAGAACCCTTCATGGACGCCGGCGTCGGTGATGGTCATATCCCAGGTGTCGATCACTTCGACCTTGAACTTCATCCCCTGGGGCATCCGGAAGGTGCGCTTGTTGGGACGGCCAAAGCCGTAGTACTCAATCATATAACGGGCAGGGCCGCGGGTCCCTTCCGGCACGCCGCAGACGCTGTCCCAGGACATCTGCCGGTACATCAGGCCGGCACCGGGAGTCTCGCAGAGAATCTTGTGGAGGAAGCGGATGCGGGCAGGGCTTTCGCCGCGCAGTGGGCCGCCGTGGCTCCACCAGAGCTTGCCGTTTGCTTCGGGAACGTCCATCGTCTCGCCGTGGCCGGCATAACCGCCCCGGAGAGAGCATTCCCAGAACCGGCGGACCATTTCCTGACCGGTGATGTTGCCCCAGCCGCTGTCGATGTTGCCTTCATAGGCGATTTCATCCAGGACCACCGGTTTTCCGTACTGAATCCGGTACTGGTCCACCAGTTCGGCACACTTATAAAGGTCAATCCGCTGGTAGGACACATGGGTGATCCAAGGACGGGTGTGGTCGTAAGGGGTGGTGCAATGATGGATGCCCCGCAGATGCTTATAGGGGTCCTTATCGAGGATAATCGAGGCATACCGTTCCCAGTCGGCAATCGTTTTATCTCTGAGCAGGTCGTACTCATTGGCCAGGCTCCACCAAACGTTGTGGTAGGCGGCAAAACGGGCGATGACATACTTCCAGTAGAGGTCGTCCTGGTCGGGTTTCATATGGGAGAAGCCCCAACGGTCATAGGGGTGCATGACGATCAGGTCCGCTTCCACCCCGAGGTCGCCGACCGCCTTGATGCAGCGCTCAATCTGCTGGAAGTGGGCGGGGTTAAACCGGTAAAAGTCCCAGTCGTTCCCCTCGTGGACGCCGAACAGAGCCGCCGGGTTGCTGTAATCAATGTTCGTGGGCGACGGGCAGGGGGTGCCGACATAAGGGTAAGAGGTGGGCTCATGGAGGTTATAGATGTAGTGCTTGGGGAAGACGCAGAAGCGGATCTTGTTAAAATACCCTTTTCCCAGTTCCTCAAGGGTCTTCTGCACCATTTCCTCCCCCTGGAGGGGCCAAACGTATGCGGTCGTGCCCACCGAGAAGTAAGGGGTGCCGTCTTCGTAAGCAAAGTGGTAGCCGTTTACCCGGACGGGGCCATGGTTGCCCTTTTCAGGAGCGGTGGCGGTAAAGGAACCGGTGTACTCGGTGTCGGAGAAGCTGCCGCTTACCTTAAAGGTGTACTCCCCTTCGTACGAAGGCATGAAACGGGCTTTGTAAACGCCGTCGCCATCGTAGAAGCCGTCAACGGTGACGCTTCCCTCTTTACCGGTGAAGGTGGCGGTGATGGTGTAATCGGTAAAGGGGTTGCCGTCGGATTTGCCCGGCATCGTCACTTCAAATACGCCCCAGCGGGGTGCGGTAGCGGGATAGCTGTAATTCATGTGGTATGCCTCCTTTTATGTATTTTCAACCATATGGGGCGCTGGTGTCAGTGCCCCTTTTCTTTATAATTAGTCGCCGAAAACCTTACGGTAGTCTTCCTGGAACTTGACAATGCCCTGATCGGTCAGGGGATGATGGAGCATCTGTTCGATGACCTTATAGGGAACGGTAGCGATGTCGGCTCCGGCCAGCGCGCAGTCGGTGATGTGAATCGGGTTGCGAACCGAGGCGCAGATGATTTCGGTGGTGATGTCAGGATAGTTGGCAAACATCGTGGCAATCGTCTCGACCAGTTCAATACCGGGCTGGGAAATGTCGTCCAGTCTCCCCAGGAAGGGGCTGACGTAGGTGGCGCCGGCCCGGGCAGCCAGCAGCGCCTGGTTGGCCGAGAAGATCAGCGTGCAGTTGGTGGGGATGCCTTCAGAAGAGAGAACCTTAATGGCCTTTAAGCCTTCGGCGGTCATCGGGATTTTGACGACCATGTGCTTGGGATCGAGGGCGTAAATCTCGCGGCCTTCCTTAATCATCCCTTCGGCGTCTTCAGTGGTAGCCTTTACCTCACCGGAAATGGGGCCGTCCACAATCTCGGAGATCTCTTTCAAAACGGTGGCATAGTCCCGGCCTTCCTTCGCGATCAGCGAGGGGTTGGTGGTGACGCCGGCGATAACGCCCATGTCGTTGGCTTTGCGAATCTCGTCTACGTTGGCGGTATCAATAAAGAATTTCATAATGACACTCCTTTGATGAAAAAGACAAAAAGGTTATTTCGTCAGCACGCTCTCTACCGCCGCTTTCCAGCCGTCGTAGTTCCGTTTGCGGGTTGCGGCGTCCATCTGCGGGGTATAGCGGGTGCGGTTTTCCTTTTCATAAACCGACCGGTCCCAGAATCCCAGGGCAAATCCGGCGGCGTAGGCAGCCCCAATACCGGAAAGCTCCTCATTTTTCGGAACCGCAATCGGGATATTCAACATATCCGACTGGAACTGCATCAGGTAACGGTCCTTGGTGGGGCCGCCGTCCACCCGCAGCTCCTGAACCGGCAGGCCGGAAGCCTGCTGCATCAGCAGCACCAGGTCGGTGATCTGGTAGGCGATGCAATCTTCGGCGGCCTTGACAATCTCCGCTTTACCGGTGGAACGGGTCATGCCGACAATAGCGGCTTTCGCTTCGCTGTCCCAGTAGGGAGCGCCCAGCCCCGAAAAGGCAGGAACCAGATAGGTGGTGTCCTCCGGATTGGCCGAAGCGGCCAATGCCCCCGATTCCTTGGAGGCGGTGAGGAGTTTCACATCGTCCACCAGCCATTTGATGACAGAGCCGGTGTAGTTGATATTCCCCTCGAGGACATAGTTGACCTTTCCGCCCATGCTCCAGGCCAGCGAGGTGACGACCCCCTGGTCGGAGAAGATGGGTTTCTCGCCAATATTCATCATAACCGACGAACCGGTCCCAAAGGTGGCTTTAATCATACCAGGGGTCAGGCAGCCCTGGCCGAAAAGGGCGCCGTGGCTGTCGCCCAGAACCCCGTGAATCGGGATGGGCTTCTCAAAATAGCCGTCCAGATCGGTATATCCGTACAGTCCATCGGAATCGGTGACAGTGGGAAGCATCTCGGGATCAACGCCAAACAGGGCGCAGATTTCCGGGTCCCAAGAAAGGGTGCGAATGTTGAACAGCTGAGTGCGGGAGGCGTTGGAGTAATCGCAGCGGAACTCCTTTCCGCCGGTCATCTTAAAGACCAGCCAGGCGTCAACCGTGCCGGCGCACAACTTCCTTCCCGCAAGGTCGGGAGCGTTTTGCAGCACCCAGGCAATCTTTGCGGCGGAAAAATACGGGGACAGCCGCAGGCCGGTCCGCTGGCGAATCATCTCCGCGTGATCGGCAAGTCCCTCGCAGATTTTGGCCCCCCGGGCGCACTGCCAAACGATGGCGTCATATACCGGCAGCCCGGTCTCCCGGTCCCAAACGAGGGCGGTCTCCCGCTGGTTGCTGATGCCGAGGCCGACAATCTCGTTTTTATCGACGCCGGCTTTCTCTACAACCGCCCGGACAACGCCCTTTGTATTCTCCCAGATCTCCATCGGGTCGTGGGCAACCCATCCGTTTTCGGAAATCTTCTGTTCATGGGGCAGGTCGCTGCGGGCGATCAGCCTCGCCTCCTCATCAAATAGAAGGGCTTTGGTTCCGGAGGTACTCTGGTCAATGGCCAGCAGATATTTCATCGAATCTCCTCCCTTCAGCCTTTAAAAAGGCTGGCGAAATTTTTCTTGTTCGACGCGGCCGCAACTCACGCTCCCAAATAAGCGGAATGCCGGGCAAGCTCGCATTCTTCGATAGAGACTTGGCCGCCGGCATGTAGCTGTAAGCCGACATGCCGGATAAACCGCTTGCCAGCCGGTAAGTCTGGCTGGCATTTCTCGCCAAGGCGAGAAACCACGTTTTTTCATGGGTTATACGTCTTTATTTCGTCTTATTAACCCAATAGACGACCAAACTTCGGGTTTAATCATTCCCCCAAAGCTTTCCGGCTTATAACTAGCTCTTTCCGAGTGGCCAAGTCTGTTTCGAAGACTGCGGGCCCGCGGCTCCGCAGTCCACCGGCGTGGGAGCAGGCCGCTCATGCCGCGTCGAACAGAAGTTTAGGGTCCAGCCCTTTTTAAAGGGCTGGCAGGGTCCAGGGACAGAGTCCCCGGCGGAGTCCAGAGGCAGAGCCTCTGGCCAGTCCAGGCTGGAAGCCTGGTCGCTGCCTTAAGGGCAGCGACCCTTACTTTAACAGCTCATGAGCGGCGGCGACGATGCCGTCGGCATTTAAATGATAGTAATCGAAGACTTCCTGGCTCTTGCCTGCGATGACAGGAGCATCCGGAAGACCCAGAGAGCGCATCTTGCGGGGGCAGTTTTCCGCCAACACCTGGGCAACCATGCTGCCGAGACCGCCAATCCGGGTATGCTCTTCAATCACGATAACCGCCTTGGCCTTTTCGGCTGCTTTGATAACAGCTGCCGTGTCCAGCGGTTTCACACAGTACATGTCCAGAACGCCAGCGGAAATTCCCTCTTTCTTCAGCATCTCCATCGCGTCCACAGCGGGTTTCACCATCTCGCCGCAGGCGATAATCGCCACGTCGGTCCCCTCCCCCAGAACGGTAGCTTTGTCCATTTCAAAGGGGCAGTTGTCCTCGGTGTAGACATCTTCGACGGCGTTTCGTCCAACACGGACGTAAGCGGGATCGGTGTCCTCATAAAGGGCTTCCATCAGCTTGCGGGTCTGGAAGCGGTCGGAGGGCAGGTAAACCCGCATTCCGGGAATCGAAGCCATATCGGCAATGTCGGTAGCAGAATGATGGGTCATGCCCAGAGCCCCGTAGGAAATGCCGCCCGAGACGCCGATCAGCTTGACGTTCATATGGCTGTACGCGCAGTCGACCTTTGCCTGTTCCATGCTCCGGGTGGAGAGGAAGCAGGCCGGAGAGGCCGCATAGGGCTTTTTGCCGCAGCGGGCAAGCCCCGCCGAAATTGACACGAGGCTCTGTTCAGCAATGCCAACCTCGACAAACTGTTCGGGATAGGTGTCCGCGTAAGGGGTCAGCGAGGAGCTTCCCCGGGAGTCGGAGCAGAGGACGACGACGTCCTTATCTTCTTTTGCCTTTTCCATCAGCACTTCGCAGATAACCTGCTTGTTGGCAATCTTATTCATTTGCCGCCATCTCCTTTGCTTTCAGTTCCGCCATACCCTGTTCGTACTCTTCGGCGGTCGGGACCCGATGGTGCCAACCGGCCTGGTTTGCCATAAAGGAAACGCCGCAGCCCTTGGTGGTATTGGCCACGATCATCGTAGGTTTGCCCTTGACGGTCTTGGCTTCCTCAAACGCCTTTTCCAATGCGTCGACATCGTTGCCGTTGACGGAAATCACATGCCAACCGAAGGTGGCCCAGCGCTCTTCCTGGCTTTCCTGGTTCATAACATACTCGGTAGTGCCGGAAATCTGGAGATGGTTGCGGTCGATGACAGCGCAGAGGTTGTCCAGCTTATAATGGCCGCCAGCCATCGCGCCTTCCCAGACGCTGCCTTCTGCCAGTTCCCCGTCGCCCATGACGACGTAGACCCGGTAATCCCGTTTGTCCATCTTGCCGGCCAGCGCCATGCCGATGGCCACCGACAGACCGTGGCCGAGGGAACCGGAGTTCATCTCGATACCGTTTACCTTATTGTTGGGGTGGCCGATGTACTTGGAGCCGTACTGGGAGACGGTGAGGAGGTCTTCCCGGGGGAAGAAGCCCTTCTGGCAGAGGACCGCGTAAAGGGCCTCCACCGCATGGCCTTTGGAGAGGACAAAGTGGTCACGGTCGACGCTCCCAAAGTTTTCGGGAGTGATATTCATCACCTTGTTATACAGGACATTTAAGATATCGGTGACGCTGAAGTCACCGCCGATGTGGCCGGTTTTCGCCCGGTAGATAATGTCCAGGATGTCCTGGCGCAGTCGGTAGGAATTTGCTTTCAGATTCATAACGCATTTCCTTTCATCCATGGTTCATTCGCCCCGCAGGTAGGCCTTGATCTCTTCGTCGTTGTCGTCGTACAGGTCGGGGGTCACGCCAATGTATTTGCAGGCTTCGTAGAGTCTCGCCACCACGTCGCCATGAACGCCGGCGCAGTGATGGATGTACGGGCCTTCGACAATCTTCGCTTCCAGCTTCTTCCAGTTCTTGACCTCAACCCAGAGGTAGGTGCCTTTGGTGTAAGGGCCGTCGATGCCCTTGGCGGTGCCGAGAAGGAGGGAGTATTCTCCGTTGTCCCCGTCAAACCGGCAGAGGGTCACTTCGCCGTGTTTGCATTCGGCGGCAACAGCGCCGGGATGGTCGAAGGCCAGCGGGTAGGTCAGCTGGGGTTTTTCCTTGGCCAGAGACAGCGGCCAGGGTCCGCAGTGCTGCAGCAGTTCGGCGTTGTCATTGGTGGGATGGCGGACGGTCCAGTCGGCAAAGAAGATCGGCTTTTCGTCCATGGCGGCGGCCTGGAGGAGAATCGAGGTGATTGCACCGTGGATATCGGTTTCACAGACAACCGGCAGTCCTTCATCGGTCAGCAGCGAGTTGGCGCAGCAGGGCATAACTCCCAGCTCGTCCTGCAGGGCGTTCCAGCACTGGATGGCCACAGCGGAGCAGCCGTACTTGGCGGCGAGGGTCTCCATCGCGACCTTCATGGCAGCGACGTTATAAAGCTCGGCCTCGGTTACCCGAACGTCCATCTTCATCCGGATGTAGGCGACACAGGCTTCGACCAGGGTCTTTTCTTCCTTTGCCTTGTTCACCGCCTGGACCAGTTCGGTCATCGGGATGGGCGAAAGCTGGATATTGAACTTCTCCAGCAGTTCCCCTTCGTTGCACATCGTGCTCCAGAAGTCAAAGGGACGGGTGGAAATCTGTAAAACCCGCAGGTGGCGGAACTTTTTGACGATGTTGCAGACCGCCAGGAAATCCTTGACCCCCCGTTCAAATTCGGGGTCGGTCAGGTTGCAGTTGGTCATATAGGTAAAGGGCACTCTGAACCGGCGGAGGACCTTGCCGGTGGCGAACAAACCACACTGGGAGTCCCGCAGCCGGACACCGTTTTCATCGGGACATTCATCCCGGGGGCCCCAGAGCAGGACCGGCAGGCCCATCTCTTTGGCCAGGCGGGCAACCTCATATTCGGTGCCGAAGTTGCCGTGAGGGAAGAAGAGGCCGTCGACCTTTTCCGCCTTAAACTTTTCGATGATCTTCGGCAGGTCGTTGTCGTCATACAGAAGACCCTCGGCGTTGATATCGGTGATATCGACAAAATCAACGCCCAGTTCCCGCAGGCGGTCAGCCGTCAGATTGCGGTATTCGATTGCCGCAGGCGCCGAAAAGATGCTGCGGCGGGTGGGGGCATAGCCCAGTTTAATTTTAGCAGGAGTCATATGTACCCTTCCTTTCTGCTTCCAATAAAACTTTCATCCGGAAAAACCGGTTTATACTTCCTCCGGGGAGGACGGGCAGACCCGCACACTTCCCCGTTCAACAAACGCTGTACAAATCTGGGACTTGGTGACAAACTGATCCCCGTACCGGACCAGCTCCAAGAGCCGCCGGACGGCTGTGCGTCCCATCTCCTGCTTGAAAACCTGGATGGTCGTCAGGCCGGGGGTGGTGATGCTGCAAAAGGGCAGATCGTCAAACCCGATGATCGAAACATCGTCGGGAATGGAGATGCCGTTGTCCTGCATCGCCTTCATCGCGCCCAGGGCGATGATGTCGTTATCCGCCAAAAACGCTCCGGGGAGCTTTTTCCCGTTCCGCAGAAGCCGATTCATCTGCTCCCGCGCTCCGTCCATCGAAGGCGGCAGTTTGATGATACCTCCCTCCGGAATCTCCAGGCCGTGGGCTTTCATCGCCCGCTCGTACCCTTCAATCCGGTAGAAAAAGTTCTTGATCGGGATTTCGCTTTGCAGATAGCCAATCTCCCGATGGCCCCGGCGGATCAGGTACTCGGCGGCGGCACAGGTGGAGTCGGTGTTGCTGATGAGAACCGAATTAAAGGAACTTTCTTCAAACCAGTTGTCCAGCACCACCACCGGCGCCAACGCCTCTTTAAACCGGGCGGCTTCCGCTTCTGAAAGCTCAGTCGCCAGCAGAAGGATGCCGCTGGTGGGGTCGGTCAAAATCTGGTTTAAGCGCTCCTCATAATCCGGGGCACTGCGATTTAAATTGCAGATAACCGTTTCAAAATCCCCCCGCCGGCTCTCCGATTCCACCCCTTCGATCAGGGCAGAGAAGAAGGGCGTATCGGCGACAATCTGGCCGGAATCCTTATAGATTACAAACCGGATGGAATGGATGGGTCCGCCTTCTGAAAGGTAACCACATTCCCGGGCGGCGGCCAGGATTTTCTCCTGGGTCTCGCGGTTGACGCCTTTTTTGTTGTTTAAGGCGTTGGACACGGTTGCCGGTGAAAAACCGGTCATTTCGCTAATCTGTTTAATACTCGCTTTCAAAGGAATAGCCCTCCTTAACTTTATTATAGGGGATTACCCGCCGTTTTTCAAGTGATTGTATAAATTTTTACGTAAAATTTTACAATCTCTTTTTATACATTTTTTCCAGCGCTCTTTCTAAATTCCAGCGGAGTCTGTCCTTGGGAGCGCTTAAACTGGCGGGAAAAATAGGAAATGTTGGCATAACCCACCGCCAGGGCTACGTCACGGATGGGCAGGTCGGTGGTGAGCAGCAGCTCCTTCGCCTTTTTCATCCGCTCGGCGGTGATAAAATCCACCAGCGGCATCCCAACCCGCTCCCGAAAGATGTGAGAAAGGTAATCGGGATTTAAAAAAACCAGCTGTGCCAGTTCGGTTCGGCCCAGCTCTTCATTTAGATGGCTGCGAATATACCGCCGCAGAATCTCCACCACATCCCGGGTGTCCTGCCATTCATCTACATCCCGTTCCGGCAGCCGGGTCAGCGCACGATAGAGCCAATCCTTCATGCCGTCTAAAGAAGCTGTAGCCTGAATCTGTTCGAGATCCTCCCGTGGGTCCTCTTGAGAAGGGTCTGCGGAGGCATGCTGGTCAATATATTCCTGCGTACGGGTGTACATCTGCCGCAGGTAGGTCCGGGTCAGCAGACCACTCCGAGCCGCCCGATCAAGCAATGTTCCCAGCTCGTCGGCGTTGGCGCCGTCATCCAGCACCCGCTGCCAACTTTCCTCCTCCTGCAAAAGGGTTTCGGAAGGGGGCGGGAGATAAAGGGTGTTGTCATAGAGGATATTGTCCGATGCCAACCGCAGCAAAGACTCGGTAGCGACTGCAAACCCTTCCACCGGGACCGCCTGACCGGGGTAAAAGGTCACCGCACAAGGCATTGCCGACAGGCAGGCGGTGAGGGCCTTTTGGCAACGGCTGAGAAAATCCTCCCAATCCAGCTGATCCGCCTGCACAAAGGTAATATAATAGCGGGAGGCGATCTGGGGAATCACCGGAAAGCGGTTTCGCTGCCAAGGGGCGGGGAAAAGTACCTCCGAAAGGATGTTTTTCAGGCCGTATTCCACCAGCCCTTTTCCCCATTCCTTTTCATCGTCGGTCTCAGCCCGCAGCTGAATCAGCAGCAGGTAAAAATTTCCCTCCAGATCCATCCCCTCCAGATGAGAGAGGGTGGCCTGCCGGACAATCTCTTCCCGATCGGCGGGCAGGCGGCCATCGGCAATCCGCAGGACAAAATCCTCCAGCCGCTGAACCGCGGAATCGTTCCAATATTCCGCCTGTTTAAGCCGCTGCTCACTGGCCCGGTTTTCCTCCACCTTTTCGGCCGCCCGAATCAGCACCTTTTGCAGCTCATCCGGATCGGCAGGTTTTAATACATAGTCAAAGGCGTCCAGTTTAATGGCCTGGTTAGCATAGTTAAAATTCGCGTGACTGGTTAAAAAGATGGCCACTGCCTCCATCCCCTGCTCCCGCATCCAGGAGAGCAGTTCCAGCCCCGACCCCCGGGGCATTTCGATGTCACAGACCAGGATGTCACAGGGCTTTTCCAGGAGGATTTTCTGCGCCTGCTGCATACTGTAAGCGGGGATGACCTCGGTGCCCCCGACCTTTTCCCAGTCGACCATCTCCCGGATGGCTTCGACGGCATAGATTTCATCGTCTACGATTAAAACTCTCATATATTCTCCTCTCCTTCAACCAGCAGCGGGAAATATAAATCGCACTGGGCGCCCGCTCCCGGCCGGTTGGAATACTGGATCTGCATCTCTTCGCCGAAGAGAATCTGTAAACGCTGGATGGTGTTGGTGATGCCGATGTGGGAGCCGTCCCCCAGGGCGTATTCATCGCTGGAGTGGGAGGCTTCCCACTGAATCCGCCGCAGCACGTCGGGGGAATATCCCCGGCCGGTATCCCAGATACAAATGTGGATTCGACGGGTGCCATCCCGCTGATATTCTTCCGCAGTCAGATGAATTTCCATCGTCTCCCCCATGACCACCTCGTGCTTGACGGTATTTTCGATAAAGCTCTGGAGCACCAGCGGCGGCACCAGCGCCTTTTCGACCCCCGGAGCAATCTCCATAAAAAACTGGATGGTGTCGGGATAACGGAGGGCGGTCATTGAAATATAGTTGCGGACATGGTCTAGCTCCCGGCCCAGCTGAACGGTATCTCGGGAGTTCATGGTGTACCGCAGATGCTGGCTCAGTTCCCGGGCCAGCTGCCGCACCAGGTCATTTTTCCCCAGGCCCGCCATCGAGTAGATGGTGTTGAGGCAGTTGATGTAAAAATGCGGGGTGATCTGCTGCTTAAGGTATTCCAGATAGATCTGCTGTTTTTTCAGCTTCTGTTCGTACACGCTGATGGTCAGCTGCTGAATCCGGGCGGACATATCGTTAAAGGAAGCGTTTACCTCGGCAAATTCCCGGACGCTGCCAGTATCAACGACGGTCACCCCCAGTTCACCATCCCGCAGCCGCTGAATGGCTCCGACCAATCGTTTCATCGGACCGATAAACATCCGGCGCAGCGCTATATATAATAGAAGAAGAAGCGCCGCCAACAGAATGACCGTCAGGATAATCATCCGGTAGATACCGCTCATCCCACTGCGGATGGATTCATCGGAAATCAGAGCGACCAGGTAGTACCCTTCCCCACCCATCCAGGAAACCGCCAGCAGGCTTTCATGTTTCCCGATGAGGTTATACTGTTCGGTGGCGTCCGCCGGATCAAAGGAGCCTACATCTGCCGCTTCAGACGAAAGGGGCACCCCTTCGGCGGTATACATAAAGACCCCGCCATCCTGTTCCAGGGTGGACTCCAACAACGGAGCCAGCAGGTTTTCCACATTCACCCAGCAGCCTACATATACCCCTGAATGAAGGATAATGCGCAACAGGTAGTAATCTTCCCCCACCTGATAGGTTTCCCAGTTGCCGCTCCCGTCTGGGCCCAGATCACCGGCACTCAAATCCTCCTCCAGCTGGACCTGTAAGTTCTTGTGCTCAATGCTGTCCACCCACAGCTGGGCGGAGGAGCTGAACAGCTGATGCCGCGGGGCATACAGGAAAAATCCGTCGATGCCTGAATGGGAAGGCACCGCTTCCTCCATCTTCTGCTGCTCCCGAGCGAGGGCCAGATAACGGGTTAGGTTGTTGTCATTTTGAAGCGCCGCCACATCGGGGTCGTTATAGGCAAAGCCGGAAAGAAACTTTTCGGCATTATGGAAGCTGGTGGTGACCAAATCGGAGTACATTGACAGAGTGGCCTGGTTGGTCCGAAACGCCTGATTCCGAAGAGCCGAGACAGCGTATACATAGGTCAGGATAAAAATACTGACGATTCCCACCGAAATTAAGCCGATAATCAGATAAAGGCGGGAAGCCAATGAGGGTTTTTGTTTCTTCATACTTTCACCTGCGAAGACGGGAACTAAATATTTCAGATAAATTATAACACCCTATTTTCCACATGTAAAGAAAAACGCCAATTTTTTTTGATTTTAGCCTTCATAAAATGGACAGGTTTTCAATTCCCTCCTTTTCAGGCAGAAAAAAGCCTTTGGATGGACCGTCAATACAAGCCAAAAATATCCGCAGATATTATCCAAAAAGCGGAAGACCGCAGAATTGTGCAAAAACATCGCAGAAATTTTATTTAATCTTCTCCTAATTGTTGCTATAATATGACGTGTAAGAAACTAAAATATCTTTTCGAAAAATTTACATCCTTTCTGAAAGCGGTGATGCATTGGGCAGACGGTGTTTGCCCCGTTTTGATACATCAACATTCCGGGGCCACTCCCCCGGCCGGCAGATTCATACACGCCACCATTTTTTAAAGGAGGTGCCCGTATGGCACATGAGAAAGTGACCTTCAAAAGGATCAAAAAGTACATTCCCCTGTATGTAATGATGATTCCCGGCCTCGCCTATCTAATCATCAACAACTACATGCCGATGCCGGGTTTGGTTATCGCGTTTAAGACCTACAACGCCCGCGCTGGTATCTATGGAAGCCCCTGGTGTGGGTTCTCCAACTTCCAGTACCTGTTCCAGACCCCGGACGCCTGGATCATCACCCGAAACACCATCCTTTACAACCTCGCGTTCATCCTGGTCAACACCGTGATGTCCATCGCCGTTGCGATTATCCTTTCGGAACTGACCAGCAAGTTCAAGAAATTCTACCAAAGCGCAATCCTGCTCCCCCACCTGCTGTCGACCGTTATCGTCGCCTACCTGGTTTACGCTTTCCTGTGCGTCGACACCGGTTTCGTCAACACCTCCATCCTGCCCGCCCTCGGTAAGGACCCGGTGATGTGGTACACCGAAAAGAAATACTGGCCCTTCATCCTGGTCTTCGTTTCGGCTTGGAAGTCGATCGGTTACAACTGCATCGTCTACCTGGCAACCATTCTGGGCTTTGACCGCGCCTACTACGAAGCCGCTATCATCGACGGATGCAGCAAGTGGCAGCAGATCACCAAGATCACCCTGCCGATGCTGAAACCCACCATCATCATGCTGACCTTAATGGCTGTCGGCCGCATCTTCTACTCCGACTTCGGCCTGTTCTATCAGGTCCCGATGCAGTCCGGCTCCCTGTATGATGTCACCCAGACCATTGATACCTACGTATTCCGCGGCCTGATGCAGCTGGGCAACATTTCGATGTCCTCGGCAGCCGGTGTTTACCAGTCGCTGGTCGGCTTTGTCCTGGTACTGGGCGCCAACCTGCTGGTTCGTAAGGTAGACCCCGAAAGCGCACTGTTCTAAGGGAAGGAGTGGAAAGTCATGAGAACAAGAGAAGAAAAAATATTCCAGATTATTGGCAACATCATCATGATGATTGGTGCTCTGATGGCGATCATTCCGCTGATCCTGCTGCTGTCGAGCTCTTTCACCGACAATGCCGCCCTGATTCGCAACGGTTACCGGTTTATCCCCACCGTTTTCAGTACCGAAGCTTACTCCTACGTCTTTTCCACCGGCAACTCGGTTCTGCGGGCCTACGGCGTATCCTTCCTGCTGACCGCAGTCGGCACCGTCGCTTCCCTGATTATCACCACCATGCTGGCCTATCCGTTGGCCCGCTCCGGCCTCCCGTTCAGAGGGGTTCTCACCTTCCTCGTCTTCTTCACGATGCTCTTTAACGGCGGCCTGGTCCCCACCTACATCAACTACTCCAACGTTTTCCACATCAAAAACACCTTCTGGGCTATCCTTATCCCCTCTCTGCTGATGAACGCTTATAACGTCCTGCTGACCAAGTCCTACTTCGTCACCGGCGTTCCCAGCGAAATCCTCGAGGCTGCTTCCATCGACGGCGCTTCCGAGTTTAAGACCTTCGTGGCAGTCGCGCTCCCGATGGCAAAACCGATCATCGCCACCATTGGCCTGTTCGTCGGCATCGCCTACTGGAACGACTGGAACAACTCGATCGTCTACCTGACTTCCACCGGCGGCAGCCAGTGGTACTCGATCCAGGCGCTGCTCTACCAGATGATGCAGAACATCTCCTACCTGTCGCAGAACGCGCAGAACCTGTCGACTGCGCAGGAAGGCCTGTCCACCATCCCGGCCGCTTCGGTCCGTATGGCAATGGCGGTTCTCGGTGTCATCCCGATCATCGTCATCTATCCCTTCATCCAGAACAACTTCGTCAAGGGCATCACCCTCGGCGGCGTCAAAGGTTAATCCCTGTTTCCCCTCTCCCCCGGAAAAGCTCCGGGGGAGTTTTATTTTGCTGATTGGGGGAAATGAAAGAAGCCCTCGGAGATCACTCTGAGGGCACCCATGTTTATACATTTATAAGGAAGATACTTTCTAAAATAGAAAAACGTGCAGCAGAGACCCTCCCTGTTTGAAGATGATACGCAGGATACATAGACAATAAAACCCCCGGAGTATGAACTCCGGGGGTAAAATATTATTCTGCTTTTTCCGCCGCTTGTTCAGCAGGCTTTTTAACCGGTGCGGCCGGCTTATCCTTGGGAATTACCAGGTTCATGATAATCGCTGCCACAGCCGCCGGGACAATACCCGAACCGCCAAAGACATACTGGACTGCCTGGGGCATGAAGGAGAGAACCCCTGCGCTGCTGCCGAGGCCATAACCAAAACCGATGGCCACCGAAACAATGGTGATCGTCCGGCTGGTAACCGGCTCTTTGGTAATCAGCTGGATACCGGACATGATAATCGACGCAAACATCATAACCGCTGCACCGCCTAAAACCGGTTGGGGCATGATCGAAACCAGCGCCGCCAGTTTCGGAAGCAGGCCGCAGAGAATCAGGAAGCAGGCGCCGATGCCGATGCAGAACCGGTTGACGATCTTGGTCATCGTGATGATACCGACGTTCTGGGCAAAGGAGGTGTTGGGAAGGACGCCGAACAGGGAGGCCAGGGAAGAACCGAGGCCGTCGCAGGTGATCGAGCCGGACAGCTCCCGGCCGGTGGGTGCCCGGCCCAGACCCCCTTCGGTGATGGCCGAAGTGTCGCCGACCGTCTCGACGGTGGAGACCACAAACATGATGCACATCGGGATAATCGCGGTCAGTTCAAAGTGCATCTTGACCGGCATGATGCTGGGCAGCGAAAACCAGGAAGCCTTTGCCACCGCGCTCCAGTCCAGCACCCAGGCATAGGTCTGGGTGACGCCGTCGGCGTCCACAAAGGTGGTGGGAAGGAACAGGCCCATGATGCCGCAGACGATGTAACCGGCGATGATGCCGAAGAGGATGGCTGAGTTGCTGGTGACCCCTTTGGTGAAGTGCTTGAAGATGATGATGACCACCAGGACAATCGCACCCACTGCCATGTTGGGCAGGGCGCCGTAATCGGCAACTCCGCTGCCGCCGGCAAAGGAGGTGATGCCGACCGAAATCAGCGAAAGGCCAATGGCCAAAACCACCGTTCCCGTTACAATCGACGGAAAGAACTTGGAGAGCGGCTTGATGAAGAATCCCAAAACCGTTTCCATCAGGCCGCCAATCAAACTCGCCCCCATTAGGGTGCCGTAAGCCAGGACGCCTCCGCCCATCATCGAAATGATGTTGTTGCAGATCCCGATAAATCCCGAGCTGGTCCCCATGACAATCGGCAGCTTGGCGCCGATCGGGCCGATGGTGAACAGCTGAACCAGGGTGACGATACCGGCCACCAGCATCGCGTTCTGAAGGAGGGAGACCTGCAGGTCTTGCAGGTTGCAGGCACCGGTAATCAGGATGACCGGCGTCAGGTTGCCGGC
The DNA here is from genome assembly GCA_944387995.1 of uncultured Clostridia bacterium. GTDB lineage: Bacteria > Bacillota > Clostridia > Oscillospirales > Ruminococcaceae > Faecivivens. The sequence goes on from CALXHB010000042.1 coordinate 33,966, forward strand.
GAACATCGCCAGCACGTGTTGCAGCCCCAAAAGTGCCGCGCTCCCAAAGGGAACCCGCCCATCCAGTTTATAGGCGTTTTCCATACTGGGAGCAGATGTGTTTTCGGACATGAGCATTCTCCTTTTATCTTGAAAGTTTACCGGGACTTTACCGGACGGTGAACAGCCGGTAAAATCTCGTTCATATTTTTTATATTACCAATTTTCTTCTGCATTTGCAAGAATAATGAAAGCTCTCCCGATATTTTTGTCGGATAAACAAAAAATCCGCCCCTTTCGGACGGATTTAGTGGACGGATTTCCCTCTATTTAAAAGGTATAAAACTGGAAGGAGGGCTGGCAGCTCTCCGCCTGCATAAAGGTCACATCGGGAAACTGAGGCGCCAAAAGTTTCTCCATCAACGGCAGAAAATGCCGCTCGGTCTCAAAATGCCCGGCGTCAATGCAGCTGACCCCGGCGTTGGAAGCGTCAATCACCTGATCGTGCTTAAAGTCCCCGGCGATGAGAAGATCGACGCCCCGGCGGATGGCGTCGTGAATCATGCTCCCGCCTCCGCCGCAGCAGAGCATCACCTTCCAAACCGGCTTGCCGGCGTCATAAGCCCGCAGCCCCTTAAGGGAAAGGGCCTCGGCCACCCGGGCAATCACCTTTTCCAGCGGCACCGGCTCCTCAAAGGGCAGGATTCCTTCCCCGGCGCAGAGGTCCTCTTCCAATGGCTGGAAATTGCGAATCCCCAGTTTTTGGGCGAGGGCGGCGTTTAACAGCGCCTTGTCCACGTTGGTGTGGGCGGAAAGGACCGAAATTTCCTTTGCCAAGAGCCGCCCCTGGACCGAGCCAAAGGAGATCGACTTAAGAGGATGGAAGATCACCGGATGGTGGCTGAGAATCAGGGTACAGCCCTTTTCCTCCGCCTCTGAGACAGCCACCTGGGTAACATCCAGCGTCAGCAGAACCCTGGAAACCTCCCGGTCGGGGTCCCCCACCAGCAGCCCCACATTGTCAAAGCTCTCACAGCTGGCAAAGGGAGCCGCCCGGTCGACGGCTGCATATAAATCGCGAATGGTGGTCATACAGACGCTCCTTTCTCCTTTTCACGGCGGGCGAGGATTTCCTTTAATCCGGCAACCAGCTCTTCCGACTGCCGGATTTCCGCCTCATCGGGGGATGCCGCCGCCTTTAGCCCCTTTAGCCGCTTCTGTTCCCGGGAGAGGAGGGTTTGCAGATAGACTCCGGCGTCCTCTCCCCCGTCCTCCGGAGTGCGGCCCACCAGGGCGAAAAGAGGCGAACAATCGGTCTTCTCTCCGGTAAACCGGGCCTGGATGACGGTATAGGCTTTCCCCGCTGCCACCGCGCACCGCTCTAGCAGAATCGAAAACCCGTTTTCACAGAGCCACTGCCGCAAAGCAGGCGCCTGGGTCATCGGCTGGAGCAGCAGGTTTTTCCCCGCCAGTTCTCCCACCCGTTGGGACAAAATGGAGGATATCAGCTGACCGCCCATCCCGGCGATGATGATGTCGGTAAAACCCGAAAGGGGCAGTCCTTCCAATCCGTCCGCCAAACGGGTGTCAATCCTGTCGGTCAGCCCGTTTTCAGCGATACAGTTTCGGGCCGACTGGAGCGGACCAGGGTTTACGTCGGTGGCCAACATCGACTGGGCCTTTCCTCCCTGCACCAGCGCCACCGCCAGATATCCATGATCGGTGCCGACGTCAATTCCCCGGCCCCCCGGGGTGAACAGCCCGGCAATCACCGACAGCCGTTTGTCCAAATGCTGCATCAAAGGTGCTCTCCTCTCTGGTGGTCTGCCCGCCGTTAAACCCGCAGACAGAGAAAAACGGGCTAGGAACCCCAGCCCGTTTCCGTTGTCATTTTTTCGATTACTGCTGGGAAGCGATATGTTCGTTGATCTTCTTCAGCAGCTCGTCCGCCGAGACGCCGTGAACCATGCAGGCTTCTTCCAGCGACTCCCCTCTCGAAGCAGGGCAGCCGAGGCAGTGCATGCCAATCGCCATAAACAGCGGGGCGGTGGTGGGATATGCGTCGAGGATTTTGCCGATGGTCATTTCTTTGGTAATGGTCATGGGTATTATCTCCTTTCAAATCAGTAGGAATTAAGGTACACCTCTATTATACCCGATTTGACAAAATAATCAAGGGGTTTTTACAATTTCTTCTGATTTTTCTCGTCCCGCAGGGTCCGTAAATCATAGGGGGTCTGCTGATAAACGAAATAGTTCAGCCAGTTGACGTAAAGAAGATTCGCGTGGGCCCGCCAGATAAACTTCGGCTCGTTTTCGGGGTTGTCCCCATCAAAGTAATTATAAGGAATGTCAATCGGCAGCCCCTTGTCCAAATCCCGGAAATATTCCGCCGCCAATGTTCCCCGGTCATACTCGCTGTGACCGGTGACGAAAAACTGCCGCCCATCCAGCGACGCGGCGATATGGACGCCGGACATCGGGGACTCGGTCAGGATTTCCAGCTTGCCGGTGGCCAGGATATCCTCCTTCCGGCACTCGGTGTGGCGGGAATGGGGGACGAAAAAGGTCTCGTCAAACCCCCGCACCAGCGGATGGAACGGAAGCAGCACATGATGGGGAAAGATACCGAACATCTTCCGGGGCAGATCGTACTTCGGCACCCCATAGTGGTAGTAAAGCCCCGCCTGGGCCCCCCAGCAGATGTGGAAGGTAGAATAGACATGGTTTTTCGACCACTCGAAGATGTAGCAGAGTTCCGGCCAGTAATCCACTTCCTCAAAGGGCATCTGTTCCACCGGCGCGCCGGTGATAATCATCCCGTCGAAGTAGTCATCCTCTACGTCCCGGATGGTTTTGTAAAACTTTAAAAGATGCTCCTCCGACGTGTTGCGAGAGACGTGGCTTTCGGTCTGGAGCAGCTCAATATCCACCTGCAAAGGCGAGTTGGAAAGCACCCGCAAGAGCTGGGTCTCGGTTTCGACCTTTTTGGGCATTAGATTTAAGATCGCGATTTTTAAAGGCCGGATGTCCTGGTGGGAAGCCCGCTCCTCATTCATAACAAAGATATTCTCCCGCCGCAGCTGGGAATTGGCCGGCAGGCTGTTGGGTATATTGATCGGCATGGCAGCACCCTCCAAAACTTCATATCTTTTATATTATAGCAAAGTTTTCCCCGGCTTTCAATACAGATTGCGGAATTTTTCATAAAAGTGTCTTTCCTAAGAAAACATATTATCTCCCCAGGAAAAATCTTCCAAACCCCTTGACAAAGCCGCTTCATTCTGATAAAATAATGATGTTTTCAGTTGGTAGCACTTTACCATATTAGCATAGTAAATTAAACACTTGTACATAAGGATGGGATACCCTATGAAAAAGAATTTTGCCCGCATCGCCGCCCTCGCTCTTGCCGCCCTGACGAGTGCCTCCCTGGCTGGTTGCTCCGCCTCCAGCGCCGACACTACTTCCAACCGTCTGGAAGAAATCAAGGAACGCGGAGTGCTGCAGGTGGCCACCGAGCCGTATTTCGCCCCCAACGAGTTTATCGACCCCACCAAAGAGGGAGAAGACCGGTATGTCGGTTCCGACATTGAGCTGGCAAAAGCCATTGCCGATGAAATTGGGGTGGACCTGGAGATTGTGCCGCTGGAGTTCTCAGCGGTGCTGGCCTCGGTCACCAGCGGTAAATATGACCTGGCGATTTCCGCCCTGGCCTGGACCCCTCTGCGGGGAGAACAGATGGAGATGAGCATTGGCTATCACTTTGATGATGAATCCCTCTACACCGTCCTGGTGCGGGAGGAGGACGCGGCCTCTTACAGCTCCATTGACGATTTAAAAGGAAAGAAAGTGGTCTGCCAGTCGGGTTCGCTGCAGGAACAGCTGCTCAAGGACGCGATTGATGTCGATGAGTTAGGAGAACTGCTCTATGTTTCGGCGACCACCGACGGTTACCTGATGGTTTCGGAAGGGAAAGCAGACGCCTGCGTCTGTGCCGGTGTCAACGGCGATCTGTACGCCGAGGCCAACGGCGGACTGACCACCATTCCCGACGCCATCAACTTCCCCGTTTCGGACGAATACGCCGGGACCCGGGTTGGCGGTCCCAAAGGAGAAACCGAACTGATGGACGTGGTCAACTCGGTGATTGAAGAGCTCAACGAAAGCGGCCAGTATAACGAATGGTATGACGAATACGCCGAATACGCCGGCACGCTGGGCCTTGACTAATCTGGGAGGAACTTAAACCCTATGCTTTACGACATGATCGACCTGCTTGCCACCTACGGGGATGTTTATCTGGCGGGGTTATGGGGAACCATCTGGATTTCCTTTGTAACCGTTATCGCCGGAACGCTGCTGGGGGTTATCCTGGCGGCGGGGAAAATCTCACGCTTCCGGCCGCTGGAAATTCTCATCGATATTTATATTGAAGTGATCCGCGGAACGCCAGTGCTGTTGCAGCTTTACTTCTTCTGGCTGTTCTTGCCCGACGTCCTCCATCTGGATATGAGCAATACCGCCTGCGTGGTGGTCGCGTTGATCGTCAACTCCAGCGCTTACATCGCCGAAGTCATCCGCGCCGGTATCCAGGCGGTGGACATCGGCCAGACCGAAGCCGCCAAGAGCCTTGGGATGAGCGACTTCCACTGCCTCACCCGGATTATCCTCCCCCAGGCAATCAAAAACATCCTGCCGGCCCTGGGCAACGAGTTTATCGCGATGATTAAGGAAACCTCGCTGGCCTCCACCTTCTTTGTGCCCGAGCTGATGACCGCCTACAAAACGGTGCAGTCGTCCACCTATCTTTCGGTGCCCTCTCTGCTGATCTCCGGACTGATCTATCTGGTCATCAACTTTGTCCTTTCGCGGCTGGTCAATCTGTTGGAAAAGAGGTTGAGAGCAAGTGACCGATAATGTACTGATTCATGTGGAAAACCTGACCAAGCGGTTTGGCAAACTGGACGTTCTCAACGGCATCACCGAAGATATCCACGAGGGAGAGGTCGTCTCGATCATCGGCCCCTCCGGCGGCGGCAAGTCCACCTTTCTGCGCTGCTTAACCCTGCGGGAAAAACCCACTTCCGGCAAGATTTTCTTTGAAGGGACCGAGCTGACCGGGAAAAAGGTCAACGTCGACCTCCACCGGCAGAAGATGGGAATGGTTTTCCAGCATTTTAACGTCTTCCCCCATCTGACCGTTTTACAAAACATCACCATTGCCCCGACTCTGGAGAAAAAGGTTCCCAAAGCGGAGGCGGAAGCCAAGGCAATGGAGCTTTTAAAGATGGTGGGCCTTGAGGACAAGCGGGACGAATACCCCCGCAAGCTCTCGGGCGGACAGAAACAGCGGCTGGCCATCGTCCGGGCTATGGCCATGGAGCCAAAGGTCATTCTCTTCGACGAACCCACCTCCGCCCTCGACCCAGAAATGGTTGGGGATGTGTTGGACGTCATCAAGCACCTTGCCAGCTCCGGCATGACCATCGTCATCGTCACCCACGAAATGGGGTTCGCCCGAGAGGTCTCCGACCGGGTACTCTTTATGGACGGCGGGGTGATTGCCGAAAAAGGCACGCCCGCAGAAATCTTCGGCAATCCTCAGCAGCCCAGAACCATTGAATTTCTCAGCAAAGTGCTCTGATTTAAGGGCTCTGCCCTTAAAACCCGCCAGGCTTCCCGCCTGGACTGGCCAAAGGCTCCGCCCTTGGAACCCGCCAGGCTCCGCGCCTGGATGCGCCAAGGGCCAGCCCTTGGAACCCGGTTAAGGACCTCGCCGGCCCTTAACAATCCCGCTGTCCGACGCGGCCGCAGTCCCCGCGGGGCAACGGTTCTGACTGCTCGACAAGCTCGCAGTCTTCGAAAAAGACCTGGCCGCAAGGAAAGTTAGGCTATTAAGTCGAAACGCGTGTAGAAAAGATTGACCGAACGTCCAAGTCTTTTCTGAAGACCGTTCGCTTGTCGAACGGTCCGCCGGCTTTGGAGCGAGACACCTACGCCGCGTCGAATAGAAGTTTAGGATCAAACCCTTTTTAAAGGGTTTGCGGAATCCAAGGGCAGAGCCCTTGGCAGAGTCCAGAGACAGCGTCTCTGGTCCATCCAATTGAAACTTGGTCGCAATCTTTGATTGCGATAGTCTGCTTTGCAGACCTGCGCTGACCTTAAGGGCAGCGAAATTACATAACAATTTCCCCGTGAAAGAAGGTACCATCATGAACACGACGTTCTCCTACGACCACTACTGGAAGTTCGAGGAACTTTCGGCCAATTTAAGAAAACTGGCCGAAAAGTGGCCCGGGCTCTGTAAACTGGAGTCGCTGGCGAAAACCCCCGAGGGACGGGACATCTGGGCGATGACCATCACCGACCCCGCCACCGGCACGGCTGAAGAAAAGCCCGCCTTTTACACCGACGGCAGCCACCACGCTGGCGAGGTCACTGGGTCAATGTCGGCTGCCTTTCTCGCCGATTACCTGCTGACCAACAGTGATTCCGCGCGGGTTTCCGGCCTGCTGAAGACCTACGCCTTCTACGTTCTCCCCCGCATCTCTCCCGATGGGGCCGAGTACTACCTAACAACCCCCGACCGGGTGCGGAGCGTCAACCGTCCCTACCCCTACGAGGAAGCACTGCCGGGCCTTCGTGCGGCCGATATGGACGGAGACGGGGTTATCCGCAGTATGCGGGTTAAATCCCCCTACGGCAAATGGAAGGTCTCCCCCATCGACCCGCGGCTGATGGTGCAGCGGCGTCCCGATGAGACCGAAGGGGAATTTTATAACGTCTATCCGGAAGGGTACATCACCAACTATGACGGGGTAGAAATCAAAGAGGCCCCCTCTCCCTACGGCAACGACTTCAACCGCAACTACCCCATCGCCTGGGCGCCGGAATCCGGTCAGAAGGGCGCCGGAGTTTATCCCCTCTGCAACATTGAAACCCGAACGGTGGCGGACTTCATCATCGCCCACAAAAATATCGGCAGCGTCATCACCTTCCACACCTGGGGCGGAATGTTCCTCTTCCCTCCCGGATTCATCCCCTCCAAAAAGGCCGACCCGGAAGATATGGCCCGCTACCATGAGATCGGCAAAATCGCCACTGAGGAAACCGGCTATCCGGTGGTCAACCTCTTTGACGAATACACCCCCGAAGGGGTGGACATCTCCTCCGGCGCGATGGACGACTGGTGCCACTATAACCGCGGCATCCCCGCTTATACCATCGAATGTTGGGACTTAAAGCCCCGGGCCGGTATTCCCCATGTCTGGCCCCAGCCCGCTTCCCTCTCCCCTGACGAACAGGCGGATGAGATGGCCAAGCTGATGAAATGGAACGACGAAAACCTGGACGGCAGCGGCTTCTCCGGCTGGACGCCGGCGATCCATCCCCAGCTGGGGTTTGTGGAGTACGGCGGCTTTGACTACAAGTTCATGTTCCAGAACTGCCCGCCCAAATTCCTCCGGCAGGAAGCCGAAAAGCACATCCGGTATATCCTCCGGGCGGTCACCCTGCTTCCGCGGGTGGTCATCGATCGGGTCGACTCCCGCAAGCTGGGCGAAGGCGTTTACGAAATCACGGCGGTGGCGGGAAACCGTGGCTACCTGCCCACCTATCTGACCCAGGAAGCCCGCAAGCTAGGTGTTGACAGCCCGGTCAAGGTTTCGGTCAGCCTTCCGGCGGAAGGTGGTTCGGTTCAGAAGATCGGCCATTTACAGGGCACCTCCGGCGTTGAGACGGCCTTCACCCCCACCGGATTCACCACCCACTCCAAGATCCTCCAGCAGAAGGCAGTCAAATGGATTGTCCGGGCAGAAGCGGGCAGCCGGTATACCGTCAAAGTCGAATCGGCCACCGGCGGATGCTGTGAAGTGGTCAAAACCCTGGCTTAATCGCAATCTTCTCCATATTCTACACAAAAGCCCTTCCCTGGAACGGTCCGGGGAAGGGCTTTTGCGATTATATAAGTAAAATGGGCAACGGGCGGTGCCTGCAAGGCCGCCCCGAATTCTTAACCGTTCAGTTCTGGCGGAGGCGTTTCCCGCTCAATCGGAATGGTCATGGTCACCACCGTGCCGATTTCCGCCTCACTCATAATATCCATGCTCGCCTCGTCCCCGTACAGCAGCAGAATCCGACGGTAGACGTTGGCAAACCCGATGTGTTCGCCGTTGTTCTCCGGATCCTCCCCGCCTTCCAAGACGGCTGTCCGAATCCTCTCCAGCATCTCCCGGCTGTCCGCCAGCGCTTCGGTAGAAAGGCCGATGCCGTTATCGGCCACCTTCATCCGCAGCCTAGACCCTCCGTCCACCGCCACCTCTTCGGCGGAGACGGTGACCGACAGGTTTTCCCGCTTGAACTTGTTATGCTTAACGGTGTTTTCCACAAAGGTGAGCAGAGTTACCGGCGGAATCAGGCAGTCCAGCAGATCTTCGTCCACGTCTTGGGTCATGACGTTTTCCGCATGGAAGCGGATGTTCTGGATGGTCAGAAACTCCTCAATCTGATGAATCTCCCGGGCCAGGGGGACCTTGTGGAAACTTCCCGCCAGCAGGTAACGGACATAATCCGACAGCACCAGGCAAAACTCCTGAATCCGGTCATACTGCCGCCGTTCGGCCATCCCGTAAAGGATGCTGAAACAGTTGACAAAGAAGTGGGGCTTGATCTGGTTTTGCAGATACTCCAGTTCGGTCCGGGTGCGGCGGATCTTTTCCTCATAGACGTCGATTTTCAGGTCCCGCACCTGGGCTTCCAGGGCACTGAAGGCGTTTTCCACCTCGTTTAGTTCCGCAAAACCGTACCGTTTGGAGAACTTCCGCTCCTGAAGGTAGCTGTTGACATGCCCCTGGAAAAACTCCAGCGGCTCCTGGATATACCGGCGGAAATAGTAGATGATGTAAAGACAGAAAGATAGAACAATCAGGAAGATAACCACAACCAACAGAAGATAAAACCCCGCGTCCCCCATGTCCAGCACCTGCCGGTCAACGGCGAGAACCCCCACCGCCATATGGGGCAGGAGAACATAGGAGCAATCGTATCCATGGGAATCGCAGGTGGTGGACGCCGCCGACAAACGGATATTCAGTTCCTCTACCCGGTCAGCGTAGTTTACCGGATCTCCATGTTCGTCGATCACCGTGTAAAAGCCGTCGGGCGACTGGATAATCTCGTCAAAGAAAGAGAAAATCCTCTCCGCCCTGATCCAACAGCAGAAATACATCCCGTCGCTTTGCAAAACCTGGGCCATATAGCCGGTTCCGTCCACGTCATAATACCGCCACCGGGTATCGTTGTAATCATACTCTCCGGCGTCAATTTTCCCTTGGATCAGGTTGACCACCTTATAATCGGTGAGATACCCTTCGCTGGCGCCGCTGGAGCGGAAGGAAAGGTTTAACCGGGGGGTGTAGAAGAAAAAGGTGTAGCCGCTGTTGATGAAGTTTTGCAGCATCCCCACTTCGCTGGACATATTCCGGGCGGCTTGATAGTAGCCGATATCCTCCGGCTCGGCCCGCCGAATTTCGTCCATATACCGATTGGTCAGAAGGGTGTCAGTTAGATAGCCGTTTATCTGGTCAAAAGAGGTGTCCACCTGCTCCATCTGATAAGCAAACATGGAGTCAATCCGGTTTGAGACGGCGTCCGCCGACCGCTGAAAGCTGTACAAAAAGGACAGAATCAGGATAATCAGCACCGGCACCAACAGTGCCACCACCAACCGCAAAATCTTAAGCAGCGACGGTCTTTTGGTCAACAGCACGTTTATTTCTCCTTCCGCTTGCGGCGGTACTCCCCGGGGGACAGTCCCGTCTGGTCATGGAACACACTGGAAAAATAGGAAAGGTTGTCGTATCCCACCTGCTGGGCCACCTGGCTGACCGGCAGGGCAGTCTGCACCAGCAGTTCCTTGGCCCACTCAATCCGGCGTCGCTTGATATAGGCGGTCAGCGACTGACCGGTCTTTTCCTTAAACAGCTTGGCAAAATAGTCGGGGTTCATGTAAACTGTCCCAGCCAGAACACTGCGGCTGAGCATCTCGGAAAGGTGTCCGTCGATATACTGCCGGACCTTTTCCACCGCCGCCTCCCCTTCCGGCCGTTCGGCGGGTTCTCCAACGGCCCGCATCGTCTCCTGGATGAGATAACGGGAAAAATCGATCATCTGGTCGACGGTTCCAGCGGCCTCCGCCGCCATCCGGTCGAAATCCGCCCCAAAAAAGAGGGTGTGGGCCGGAACGCCGTCCGCCTGCAAAACCGCATGAACCACCTGCATCAGGTCCTGCTGAAAGGCCAGCAGTGCAGATCGGGTCAAACGCCCCTCTTCCATCGCCTCCCGAAGGTTGGTGCGAATCAGCATCTCCGCCTGCTGCCACTGCCCGTCCAGCATCAGCTTTTCCAGATGGGCAGAGAAGGTGGGAATGGCATAGGCCTCGTCCTTCTTTTTATAGGGGAAGATATCGTAAATCTGGTTGCAGCGGGTTACATCGTCCCGGAAAATCCGGTAGGCTTTCTGAATGATCGTGCCAATAGCCTTCAGCTGGACGTCGCTGCAAAAATAACAGTCCGCCCCGATGTCCATATGCTGGTTGCAAAACTGGATAAACTGCTGGCAGGCTTCTTGCAGCGCCTCCCGGTCCATCATACCCGATTGGCGCAAGAATATCTGGTAAGCACCCGGACCCGCGGAGGCAATCACCTCAAGACTGCACCCCGGCAGCGAGAAAAGCTCCTCCAAAACGTTTTCAAAGGCGGTGTCCAACAGCTCCCGGTTCCACTCCTGGAGTTTGTTTTCCCGGTAAAGGTCAAAAATCAACAGGGTGAAGTAGTCCTCCGGCCGATAGGGCAGCCGCCGTTTTTGAGCGTCCTGTACCAGCCATTCCGGGCCTGTCCCCTCCTCGGCATACCGTCTGAGGGCCCTGTTCCAAAAGTCCGCCCGGTTCTCCGGCTGGGACTCCAGCCAATAATCCCCGTAGAGTTTGTGCTGCCGCTCTTGGCGCACCTCCCGCACCTTCGAAACAGCAGCCGAGAGCTTGGCGGTCAACTCCTCATACCGAATCGGCTTAAGGTAGTAGTCAAAGGCCTGAAGCTCCACCGCTTTCTTGGCATAATTAAAATCCGGATAGGCGGTACAGAAGATGGTCACAGTGTCATAGGACTGTTTCCGGACCCACTCCAGCAACGACAAACCGTTCATATCCGACATCTCAATATCGGTAATCAGCACGTCCACAGGGTGGTTCCGCATAATCTCCATCGCCTGTTCGCCGTTTTTAGCGGTGAGCACCTGCCGGAAGCCCAGCCCTTTCAGGTCGACGCCGGTGATAATTCCTTCTATAATATCCGGCTCATCGTCGACAATCAAAACAACCATCCGCAATCCCCCTTACAGCCCCACGGAAGAAAAATATGTCCAAATTCAGGGCGCAACATTACCTCTATTATATACGATGCAGCGCAAAAATGCAAATCAAGGTTTTTCATAATATGAAATCGTTCTATATATCGGAATTGCCTCGGATTGCCCAAAAAAAATCCGGATTTCAACATAAAATGTCCGGATTTTAGTGGATTTTTATGGAAGTTTATGCTATAATGAATGAGATGTAACTGGAAGGTATGGCGAAACGTTTTGCAAGTTTCTTTTATAACCTGCGTTCCAATCTTCCACCCACGATTTTAAAATAGAAAGGACTGTTACCCTATGAGAGAATATGATAAGCGGGACGCCGAGTTTTTGGCCCTCCAACAAACGCCCGAGATGGTAAATGGACTGCCGCTCATCATCAAGCGCTCCCCCACCGAACCGCGGCCCGGCTGCGTTGACCACCACGAAGATGCCAGCCAGAAGATGCATTGGATCGCCCGGCCGAAGGATGAGAACGAAGAAAAGCCCAAAACCCCCGCTGAAGCGCTGCAAAAGATGCGGGACAACATGGGCTTCCCCA
>CALXHB010000043.1 GCA_944387995.1 uncultured Clostridia bacterium
AATTCCCTGGGAGGCCGCCGGAATCATCTCGTCAGGGGTAAAAACCCGGCTGATGCGGTCCTGGAGATTTAAACGCTTCATTCCCGACACCGCCAGTACCAGGGCAGAAAAGTCCTCCTCTTCCAGCTTGCGCAGGCGGGTCAAAACATTGCCCCGGACCGGTTTGGTATCATGGTCCGGAAAGAGGTCAGGCAGCTGCCACCGACGCCGGAGACTGGAGGAGCCGATGGGGCCGGTGCCAAATTCCCCGCTCTCCGGCAGAACCAACCCGTCCCGGGGGTCTTCCCGGGGAGAAAGGGCCACCACCGGCAGCAGGGGGTTTATCTCCATCGGCATATCTTTATAGGAATGGACGGTCAGGTCCACCCTGCCGCTTAAGAGCGCCTCGTCCAGCTCTTTGACAAAGAGGCCCTTGCCCCCTACTTTATCCAGCGTCCGGTCAAGGATTTTATCCCCGGTGGTCTTCATCGTCACCAGCTCGATCTCCATCTCGGGGTGGGAAGCCCGAATGGCATCGATGACTATTTCGGTCTGAATCAGGGCCAGCTTGCTGTCCCGGCTGCCCACCCGCAGTTTTGTCTTCATAATCTGCACGTCCTTTTATCCAAAGTCAAACCCTTTTCAGTCGGAAAGAGAATCAGCAATCTTTCTCCAACAGTGCCCGGATTTCCGCAGCCCGGCGGGCGGCCAGCTTGTGGTTGCCTCCCTCCCGGGAGATCAGTCCCGCCACCACGCCTCCCCCTTCCATCACCGCCGGGAAATAGAAGGTGGATTCCTCTTTGGCGTCGGCCACCGACACAGGCAGCGAAAGCGCCTTCGCCCGCTCCCCCACCATCCGATTGGCGGCCCGGTCGGAGGTGGCGGCGATCACCAGCCGGTAATCGGACGTTATGTCCCCCGGCTCCACCGTCCGGAAGATACACCGGGCTATCGGAGCAAATTCCGGTAAAATTTCCGGGGCGATTACCGTCAAATTCGCCCCAAATCGGAAGAGTACCTCCGCCCGGCGAAGGGCGATTTTACCCCCGCCTGCAATCAGCACCGGTTCCCCTTCCAGTGGAATAAACACAGGGAAAAATACGCTCATCTGCCATAACCTCCCTTGATACCGCTCTCAGTGTAGCACAATCCCGTGGAAGCTGTCAAGGAAAGGTGAATCTTGTGCAGAACGACTAGTTTATCATCGTCATTTTGACCAATTGTGGAAATTTTATCATTTTCTTCTTGACAACCACCCAAAAATCGTTCATAATAGAGGTGTACCAAGTCCATATACAGTTTTACCTACGTTGGCCTGTATCTGAACGGTACATAGGTCCGCATGGGACATACGTTTGGACAGGAGGAATCATTATGGCAAAAAGCACAGTCATCACTATCAGCCGTGAATATGGCTCCGGCGGGCGGTTAATCGGTAAGAAGCTCGCAGAAAAATTTGACATTCCCTTTTATGATAAGGAACTGATTGAGCTGGCTGTTGAAGAGAGCGGTTTCAGCAAAGAAATTTTTGAAAAGGTAGACGAACGGGCATCCAGCAGCTTACTGTATACCCTTTCTGTTACTCCTGGGCTGATGCATGGCGGTCTGAGCGGTATGACGGATCTGCCGCTGAATGACAAGGTGTTTCTGGTCCAGACCAAGATCATCAAAGACGTAGCGGCGAAAGGCGGCTGTGTCATCGTCGGGCGGTGCGCCGACTACATCCTTAAAGAGATGCACAATGTCGTAAACGTCTTCGTCCGCTCCAACATGACCGACCGGATTAACCGCTGTGTCAACGTTTATAAACTGAATATGAACAATGCCGCCAAGGAAATCCAGCGGATGGACAAAAAACGTGCAAACTATTACAGCTTCTACGCCCACAGCAAATGGGGCGTGGCTGAGAACTACGACCTCTGCATCAACAGCGGCCGCATCGGCATTGACGGTTCAGTGGATGTAATCGCCGATTATGTCGACAAGTTTGAAGAGGCGTATAAAGCCGCTGCCGCAACCAAAGCAGCAAAGAAATAACAATTGTTTTTCTCCACCTTCCTTATATCGCGCTGGCCCCCCGGGAACGATTTGTTTCCGGGGGGCTACTCTTTGCGTAAAAAAGGCATAAAAATGGCACAGCGCCAGTACCGCATCCCAGAATGGGACCGTACCGGCGATCTGTGCGTTTTGGGGAGAAATGTAAGAACCCCGTATTTACGGGCTTTTTCCCGGTTTTTGTTACCAACCAGTTACCAACCCGACTTACATTTTCCTAAAGTTTTTTCAGAGGAGTTTTCCACCAATTATAGTATTGGGGCTGTCATCCGCATACAGAATGGTGGAAACATAAGCCTTAGAAATTCCGGACAATAACCTCCCGAAACTCCCCTGTTTCCTTCCCGCTGAGCTGATTTCTCCTGCCGATACTCTCAATCCGATACCCTGCATACAGTTCCCGGATAAAGGTATCGTCATTATAGGAAAGGATCCACTTTCCCTTGACCTTCTCAAGCGCTTCCCGGAGCCGGTGATGGTCTGCGGCGGAGAATACCTCCTGATAGACCTTCTCGGTGCCGTGGTAGGGCGGATCGAGGTAGAAGAGGGCGTCCGGCCGGTC
>CALXHB010000044.1 GCA_944387995.1 uncultured Clostridia bacterium
CGGACAGACCTTGTGACCCGCTTCATTTTCCCTCAAACTCTGCCCCAAAGCGGCCGCAATTTTTGCCCCGGAGATTTCCCCGATGCCGCCGCCCTGGAACTTGCCTTCCATCGCGATTACCACGGCGTCCTGCCCTTCCAGGCTGCCTTTCATCACGATCATCCCGTCGTCGTTCTGGGGGACGATCCCCTGTTTGAGCAAATGGGGGGACTTCAGATGGGAAAAGGGCCCCAACAGCTCCACTCTGCCTTCCCGGTCCAGAAGGGCCTCGGCCCGCTCTCTGGCGGAAAGCTCGGTAAAACTCTCATTGATCTTCATTCCGCTTCGCTCCCTTCCTCAGCCAGTTCCAGCACCTGCATCAGCCGCAGCGAGACAACCCCCGGCGTGGCCCCAAAATCATTGATTTCCAGCTTGACGCACACCGGATTTTCTTCAAAGAAACGCTGCAGCACGCACCGCCAAATCTCACCATTACCATCCAGGCTGGTGGTCACCACCACTTCCGCCTGTCCAGCCTCCGCCGGTTCCAGAAGGATTTCCAAATTGCCGGAACCCACTACGCCCGCATGGGCTTTCTGCCGGACCGGTTTTTCCCCGGAAAAATGAAACTGTAAAATTTCCATCGTGTATTTCTCCTTCCGTTACCAGCTCTTAAACTGCACCGGCGGGTGGTAAAGACCGCCGGACCATTCCACCAGCTGCTCCATATTCTGGGCCGCCAGCAGGCTTCTTTTGGCGTCGGTGACTCTGATGCCCAGATCCTGGGAATAGGCGACGATCCCTTCCCGCCGGAGAGCTTCCACTTCCGCGCGGCTGATCTGCCGGCCAAAGGGGGTGACACCGGCGATGGCCGGCAGCGCCTTTCTGCGCTTTTCCTTGTCGTCGGTCATATACAGATAGGCGATTCCCTGTTCCGTCACCACATGGGTCACATCGTCCCCGTAGATCATGACCGGAGCATTGGGCAGATGGGCGGTCTTGCCGATTTCCACCGCGTCCAGCTTTTCCACAAATACCGGCGTAACCCCGGCCCCATAAGTTTCAACCACCTGGACCACCAGTTTGCGGCCCATGCCCAGCTCGTCGTCTCCCCTGCGCATATCCTGCCAGGCTTTGGTGGAATGGCGGCGGCCGCCGGGGTTGTTCCCCATGTTCGGCGCCCCACCGAAACCGGACAGCCGTCCGTTGGTTACGGCGGAGGAGTTGGCGTACTCATCCAGCTGCAAGGTCGACCCGATGAACAGGTCGATGCCGTAAAGCCCCGCCAGCTGGG
Source organism: uncultured Clostridia bacterium (assembly GCA_944387995.1). Classification (GTDB taxonomy): domain Bacteria; phylum Bacillota; class Clostridia; order Oscillospirales; family Ruminococcaceae; genus Faecivivens. The sequence goes on from CALXHB010000044.1 coordinate 1,274, forward strand.
TCAGCGTTCGGTTGGAGCGAAGGGAACCATCCGCGCCGGTGGCAAAAATATCCGGCCGCTGACGGATATACTGGTCCATTCCCAGCTCCCCGCCGAAAGCGGTCACACTCTTGACCCAGCCGCTCTCGATGGCGGGAATCAGGGTGGGATGGGGGTTTAAAGCCCAGTGGCTGCAGATCTTTCCTTTGAGCCCCAGCTGTTCCCCATAGGTCGGCAGCAGCAGCTCGATGGCCGCGGCATTAAAGCCAATCCCGTGGTTTAGAGACTGTACCCCGTGTTTGGCATAGATGCCCTTGATGCACATCATCGCCATCAGAATCTGCAGTTCGGTGATATTGCGGGGGTCCCGGGTAAAGAGGGGCTTAATCTCGTAAGGTTCCGGCGCTTCAACGATAAAGTCGACCCAGTCCCCGGGGATGTCCACCCGGCTGACCTTGTCCCGAATTTTGTTGACCTGGGCGATGACAATGCCATTTTTAAAGGCAGTCGCTTCCACAAGGGTCGGGGCCTCCTCAGTATTGGGTCCAGTGTAGAGATTACCCTCGGCGTCCGCCTCGTCCGCCGCCACCAGGCAGACGTCTGGAATCAGGTCCACAAACAGTCTGGCGTACAGTTCCACATAGGTGTGAATGGCCCCCACCCGAAGGGTCTGGTCCTCCAGCATGTGGGCAATTCGCATGCTCTGGCTGCCCGCATAGGAGAAGTCCAGCAGGGACGCCACGCCGTTTTCAAAGATGTTTAAGTGTTCCGGCCGGGAGACGCTGGGAATCACCATATGCAGGTCATGCACCTTCTCGGTGTCGCAGGCTTCCAGGGCAGCCGACAGGAAAGAGGCCTGTTTCTGGTTGTCCCCTTCCAGAATCACCGTGTCCCCAGGGTTTAACACCGCTTCGAGAAACTCGGTCATCTTTTCAGTCTGGATTCGTTTTCCTTTACAGAAGGAGGCCGAACGGGACAGCCGTTCTTCTTTAGCCCGTCTTCTTTAGGTCCATTTTTCATCCGCCATGCTACTATGCACATCCTTTCGCGTCCAAGCGATTGACAAGTTTTCTACCTTTATGATATAATGGCCCTATTATTTTGTCAAATGATTGTTTTTCATATATTTATGTCATTTTGGTTATGAATATCAGACACCGGCGAGGAGGGAAAAGATGGAACTTTATCAGCTGGAACAATTCATGGCAGCCGCTGAGCTGTCCCATATCACCCGGGCTGCCCAGAAACTGTCCATCTCGCAGCCCGCACTGAGCAAAAATATCCACGCCTTAGAAAAGGAACTGGGCTATCCGCTTTTTGACCATGTGGGAAAGAACATCCGCCTCAATCGAAACGGAGAGATTCTGTTGAGATACGTCCGAGAGGTCTTCAGTGCCCTGGAAAACGCCCGGTCGGAGCTGAAAGACTATAACGGCTCGGCCTGCACCATCTCGCTGTACGTCAAGGCCGCTTCCCGACTGCTGCCGGACATCTTACAGACTTTCAGCCGGCTGCATCCCGGCATCCGCTTTTCGGTCAGCCAGTTTCCCACCCCCTCTGGTCAGCCCGACTGCGACTTCACCATCGAATCCTCCCTGATCCGGTCTTCCGGAAAAGAGAGCTGCACCCTGCTCAAAGAAAATATCCTCGTAGCCCTTCCGGCAAAACACCCCCTCTCCTCCGGCAGTTCGGTCAATCTCGCAGACCTGCGGGATGAGCCCTTCATCAGCCTGCAAAAAGGAATCGGCCTTTCCTCCATCACCGATTATTACTGTCAGCTGTGCGGCTTTCAACCCAACATTGTCTTTGAAAGCGACAGTCCCTCCACCATCCGCAATATGATTCATCTGGGGCTGGGGATTGCCTTCATCCCCGAGCTCACCTGGCCCGGATTGGAGGACGAGTCTATCCGGCTGCTAGCGGTGCGGAATGTAAACTGCATCCGATACATCAACCTTTCGTGGAATAACCATCGCTACCATCCCGCTGCGGCCTGGGAATTCAAGGATTTTTTGGTTCAGTATTTTGCCGAACTGTAAGGCTCCACGTAAAGGCGCAAATAGAAAAATTCCCTGGGGCTCATCCGAGCTCCAGGGAATTTTTTACTGTAAAACAGGAAGAAAGCGATTATCTCTGCAGATAACGGTCATAAGCCGCCTGGGTGATTTCAATGGCACGATCAATACCCATCGAGGCAATGTCGCTCATATAGGTATCCCATTCACTTTCAATATCCAGAACACCGGTAATCATCTGGGTGGTCTTTTCCTTGGCGTAGGTCTGAATATCAGTCACAAGGCCGGCACGCTCAACCGATTCGTCCTTGGTCAACGACAGGGTGGGCAAGGTGTAATCCTGGCCGGCAGAACCCCAGACGTCAAAGGAAGCGACGTCCTTTTCCGGAACCGCAGACAGTTCACGGGTCCAGTCATAATCACAGCCCAAAATGCCGTTGGGAAGGGTAAAGTTGGATATGGCCTGGGCGAAGGAATAATCGGGGTTATTGAGAATCTTATCGGTAAAGACAGGATTGCCCGATTCATCCAGGGTATAGGTATCGCCTTCAATACCATAGCTTGCCAGCAAGGAGCCTTCATCGGTAAAGAGGTAATCCATCCACTTCATGGCCGTTTCCCATTTATCGCTCTTGGCGGAAATGGCAACGCAGGTGCCTAGGTTGAGGTCCCGGAACCGGACATGCAGCTGATCCTCTTCGCTCTGAACCGGCGCCACCACCGGTACGATGTTCATATCGGGATCTTCGCTGGAAGATTCGTACAGAGCGGCCATGGTGTACATCGACTGCCAAGCGCCGGTCTTACCGGTGATAACAGCGGTGGTATCGACTATCATCGAATCCTGGGTCATAAAGTCGGGGTCAATCAGCCCTTTCTCGAACCAGTCGTGCATCTTAGTAACGTAGGCTTTCCAATTTTCGGAGTAAGGCCCATAAATAACCTTGCCCGTTTCATCCAGCTGGAAGTCCGCCTTAACATCAAAACCAGCCGCCATACCGCCTGTTACGTTGTCAAACCCGTTGAAGGTCAGGCTAAGGGGGGCGTAAGCTCCCATCTCGTCTTTGAAGACCGTCAGCATCTCTTCCCAGTCGTCAAAGGTGACAGGGGTATCCAGTCCGCATTTATCCAGCCAGTCCTGCCGAACCTGCATCCCTAGGAAGGGGCCCTGGGTCTCGGTGAAGATCTGATAGATACCAGGGATTCGGCCGGAGTCGGTCATGGTGTCGATTTCGACGTCATGGTTGGCTTTACGGACCGCCTGATAGTGAGGCATATACTCGTCCACTTTATCGGTCAAATCCAGATAGTAACCGTCGTCAATGCCTGCGTCCAGACCGTCCGAATAGTTTTGGGCGCCGGAAACCAGATCGGGAAGCTGATTGGAGGCAATCATCAGGTTGAAGTTGGTGGTGACATCGGCGGAAGAGGACAGCTGCCATTCGATATGGACGCCGGTCCGTTTTTCCAGCTCCTGGAAGAAGGTGTTATCGTTATAGTCGGTGACCACGATGGTGGCGTTGGGGTCCAGGCTGGCGAACATGGTCAGCGTTTCGCCGTCCGCAATGGGGAGGGTCACTTCCGCAGGTTCGGCAGAAACGGTTTCAGAGCTTTCCGATGCATCCGCCGTAGCAGTGCTCTCCTCCCCGGCAGGGGAGGTGGACGCGCTGGAATTATTGGAGCTGTCAGAATTGCAGGCTGCGAGGGTGGTGGTCATCATGGCCGCCAGCAGAAGGGCAAAAAGTTTCTTGGAAGCTTTCATGGAAAATAATCCTCCTTAAGAAAAATTTGGTGACAAAGGTCATCCTCTGACCGCGTCAACCATTACGCCGGATTCAAAGTTACGTTTGAACCCATCCTATCCAAAATAAACCGGAACTGGGAGTCCTGCGGGTTGTTGCCGGACTCTGAAGGCATCTTCAGTATAACATGGCGTACGATTGATGGATAGAACCAATAATTTCGCGGGAAAACAGCGAAAAAATGGACATAATCCACCTATAAAAATAAAAGGCAAAAAGAAAGATGCAAAAATAGGCCATACCAAAGAGCATGGCCTAAAAAGAATTTCTTCCAATAAAACTTATTCTTTGCCGACATACTGACCCGGGGTAATGCCCTCGTACCGCTTAAAGGCGCGAATCATAGCCCGGGATTCAATATATCCAGTCTGCTCTGCCGCAGCCCGAACGGTCATACCCCTTTGCAGAAGTTCCTTGGCCTTTTGGATGCGGGTCAGATGGATCTCATCCAGTACCCCGTGACCGGCCGCGCTTTTATACCGCCGGCTGAGGGTAGAAAGGGATAGCCCCAGATGATCGGCGATCATACTGGCATTGAGGGAAGGATTTTCATAGTTATCCTGGATATACTGCCGCACTGTCACCGCCCACTGGGCATTTTTATCCGGACTCGGGACAACCTCGGAGCCTTCGTTCTCAGGAGCACAAACGGCGCAGATTTTTTCAAACTGCTCTTGCAGCAGCTGCCGCTTTTCTTCCGCCGGCCCTGGAGTCATGACCTTTTGCAGATAGTCCTCGCTACCGGGCAGATAGGCAGCCAATAGTTCGGTCATACCGATAAGCCGGTATCGAATCAACTCGGCCGGTTGTCCCTGCAAATCATGCCGCAGAATCTCCTCAAAGTCTGCCTTGGCCTGGGGAATATTTTGTTCGGTCAGATGAAGAGACAACGCCCGGATGCGGCCGGGATAACCATCCTCTGCGTAACTGTCCTCCGACAGGGGAACCTGCCAGATGCCAGGCTGACGCTCCTTCTGCCAGAAACCGGTTTCCCGGTAAAGGCCCTGGACCTGATTCCAGGCCACCGGTCCTTCGCTCAGATGATAACAAACCGGACTGATATAACAGGCAATCGAAAGGGAAAGCGCCTGCTCGGCTGTATGTACCGCCAGAGCAATCTCTTCAGGTATTCCCAGAGACGGGGTATCCTGTACCGCAAGGACCACGCAATCCTCTACCATGACGCTAACCCCGTTGCGGTTTTCCAAAAGAATCTCTTCCAGGATATTCCGGACGGCAAAATAAAGCATTTCCAGGGTCTCTGCATACCGGTTTTGCGGAACATTGGCAAAAAACTCCGAACCTTCCGGTTTAATCAAGGAAAAGAGCAGCAGCCGGTAAGGCTGTCCATCCTCGATATACTGGGAAAGGGTGGAAGAGTCGCTGGAAAAGCCCAACAGATAGCGGCTGATATACCGGGCACAATTCTGCTGATGGGATTGCAGCAGGCGGTTTTCCAAGAGGTCTTTTTCCTCCGCCAGGCTTTGAATGGCCCGCTGGACACTGTCAAAGGATTCAAACCCGGCTTCCTCCTTCCGCCGGGAGCCGACAAAGTTGATGATTTTCTGAAACGGCGACCAGGTTCGGCGGCTAAAGAAAACGGCAGCCAGTATGCTGAAGAGGATATAAATTGCAATTTCAAAGATAATCTGTTGCTGCAACAGCCGAACGCTGGCATAGTACTCCGACTGTTTGGTCAGCAGACCATAATAGATTGTACACTGGGTGGATTTTTGAAGGGAACAGATATAACTTTCCCCCTCCAGGGTCAACCGGCTGCTCTGTAAGTTCCCGGAAAGCTGACGGATTGCCTGGGTGGCCAGAGAACTGCCGTAAATCTTGACCCCGTCCTGGACTAGAAAAACTTCCGAATTTTCATCATCCCATTGGACCAGATTCTGCGGAATCCGCAGCAAAAATCCAATGCAGGCCAGCTTACTGCGGTAATCGCCGCTGAAAAGGTTATAGGTGACCAGCAGGTAGGGGGTGCCGTGGGTATCCATTACCGGTTGAACGGCGTAAAGGTCATTGGACGACTGCAAAAGGCTATTAAAAACCGAATACGGAATCGACAGGCTCTTGGCATAGGTATCGACAATGGGCTCGCTGTATCCCCGTAAATTGGAGATGAGACGGCCGCTGCGGAAGAAATAGACAAAAGTATGGGTCAGTGACTGCTGCTGCTCCACAGTCTGATTTAAGAGCTTGATTACATCCTGCTGCGAGATGCTCTGGGCGTCGGAAAAGGTATAGACATTGGTGAGAGACAGAATGGTCGAATCGTTCGCCAAAATTCCAGCCGTCCGGATGGCGCTTTCCAATTTCTGGTCAATCTCCCACCGAATATTTTCGGCGATGCTCTCTTTGTCCGACAAAATGGTATTCTGAATGTTTTGTTCCAGCCGAAGGGTGGTAAACAGCGAGAGTAAAAATGGAATGAGACAGACCAACAGATAAGACGCCAACAGGTGGCGATACAACTTCATGAATGACAGCCCTTCTTTCCATTTTTGCGCATCGTAATAGCCAGCATTTGATTAAATGATCTCTTTCATTATAACACCTTGCGGTATCACTGAAAATAGCCATTCTTGTATGAAACCGGGAAAACGCCGCAAAAAATGGACACGCCAAAATGCCCACGGAACCACCCGATGGGCATTTTGGCGTCTATTGGAGATTACAAATAAGAGATCCACTGCGGTTTTTGCCTTCCCTTCCAGCCTGCACCAATCCCTGCGGGAAACCACTGCCGCAGGCCTACACTTAAGAACGCCTCTTTCGTTCCTTTGTGATTCGGATTCAGGGAGGGGACGGCTTACAGCCTGATCCTCGTTTTTGATTATACCACAAATTCTTTTCCCGTCCAGAACCACTTTTCGCTTTTTCTCCAAGCAAAAAAATGCAACGACTGGATATCCATCCCTTTTAAAAGGCTCATCAGCACTTAACAAAGCACAGTTAAATGTAATAATTGACATTACATCAAACATGTGGCATACTGTGGCGTAGATGTAATTCTTCGTATTACATCAAAGTTGGCACCAACCCACCGCAGATTATAGGAGGTTTCGGATATTACCATGAAAGCTGTTCAGATTGACAAATACTCCAAGCAAATCCACACGGTATTGAAAGACATCCCCGTACCGGACATTGGCCCAGAAGACGTCCTTGTCCAGGTAAAAGCCACGGCAGTCAATCCATTGGAACTGCTGATTCTAACCGGCAGTGTAAAGCTGATTCAAGATTATCCAATGCCTCTGACCCTTGGGAACGAGTGCTCCGGTGTCGTGGAAAAAAACGGGTCCCGTGTAACCCGGTTTCACCCTGGGGATAAGGTTTATGCCCGGTTGCCGCTTTCCCGAATCGGTGCTTTCGCCGAATACGTGGCCGTGGACCAATCGGCCCTGGCGGCAATGCCTGCCGGGTACGATTTTGTCACGGCGGCGGCTATTCCGTTGACTGGACTGACCGCATGGCAGGGAATAACCGAGGAACTGGAAGCCAACCCCGGGGAAACAGTTTTGATTCCCGGCGGTTCCGGCAGCTTTGGCCAAATGGCTGTTCCCATTGCCAAAGCGCTGGGACTCCGGGTGTTCGTAACGGGAAACGCCGCCGCCAAAGAATCGATTCTGGCGGCCGGTGCGGACCTTTACCTCGACTACCGCAAAGAAAACTACTGGGAAAGACTGTCCAATCTGGATTTTGTCATTGATACCCTGGGGGCCGGAGAATTTTCACGGGAACTGTCGGTCCTGAAAAAAGGTGGCCGACTTTTGAGCCTGCGAACTGGCCCCAATCGCACATTTGCCATCCGAAACCATCTTTCCCTTCCCAAGCGGCTGCTGTTTACCGCGGCAGGGGCAAAGTATGATCGGGCTGCTCGCAAACAAGGAAAGGAATACCGGTTTATCTTTGTCCGGTCCGACGGAACACAGCTGGAAAAAGTCACCGCTATCGTGGAGAAAAACCACATTCAGCCCAAAACAGACCCCCGGATTTTTTCGCTGGAGCAGGCCGAGCAAGCCCTTCAGCTGGTGGCCAATGGAAAAACAGAGGGAAAAGTCATCTTACAGCCTTAATTGCGTTTTATCCAAATCAAACAGCCGGCATCAACCTGCAAGGTCGATACCGGCTGTTTGCGTTACAAATAGAAAGCGTTTGTTATTCCTCTTTCGAGAGACCCTTTCCCGAAACATACTCCGCCGCGCTCATACCGGCAATCCGGCCGGAGTTGATCGCGAATCCCATCGAGTTGCCGGGCAGCAGGAACATATAGCTGTCATCGTAGATGTTGCAGGCGTCCGCGCCGGCTGCGTACAACCCGGGAATCGGGTAAAAATCCGGTCCGCAGGCTTCGCAGTTTTCGTTGATGCGGATGCCGCCCACCGTGCCGTAGCCGGAGGGACGAATCCTGGCGGCGTAAAAGGGCGCCTTCCAGATGGGCAGGAGAAACCGCTTATCCTTAAAGAACTCGGTATCCCCCGTTTCACAATACCCGTTGTAAGCAGTGACCGTCTGTTCAAACCGCTCGGGGTCAATCCCCATCTTTTCGGCCAGTTCCCGCAGGCTGTCTGCCTGATAGAGCTTGGTGTTGCCCTGCTCCCGGGCCTTTTCCATATTGTCGCAGAAGTCGGAAACATCGGGATTCGGACGAACCAGACTGCGGACATCCACCCCGTCTTTTTCATAATGCTCCACAATCGAACGATCCAGGACGCTAAAACAGATCTTGTCCTTCTGATGACTGACCACATTGTGTAAAAAGGTGGAGTTGGAGGCCTGCTCCTCGTTCATCACCCGCTCTCCCAGCCAGTTGACCAATAGGTTCGGCTGATAGAAGACACTGGAAACGCTGGCCGAGAGTCCTTCGCACCCCTCCACCGAGGCGGCTCCCTCCATCCGCACTGGCATATGGTCGGCGCCAGCCTCCCAGGCCATTCGCAGACCATCTCCCACCAAACCGGGAATCGCGAAGCTGAACAGGTCTTCCCCGTGCCGGTAGCCGGTTTCCTCCAGAATCATCTGTTTATTGCCTCCGGCGCCGCCGGTGCAGATAATCGCCGCCTTACAGTCGATCTGGACGGCTTCCCCGTCTCGGTCGGTGGCCAGCACGCCGCACACCTTCGGCCCCTCCTTCAAAATCTTCTGGACCGGCGTTTTCAGCAGGAAATGGACCCCCAGTTCCACCGCCCGATTGTACAAAGCCTTGTTCATCACCGCCGCGGCCCGGGGGCCGATGCCTTTGTCGGTTTTGACGATGTGCCAGGTGGCCTCCGACTGGGGAAAATACCGGAAAGCCCCTTCAAACTCTACCCCCATCCCTTCCAACCAGTCGAGGGTATCGGCCGATTGGGCAAAGTAACGCCGGACCAGACGGGCGTCCACGTTATAATGGGTGTACTCCATAAACATATTAAACGCCTTTTCCAGGGTGATTTCCTTCCCCTCCTGGCGCTGGTACCGGGTGCCGATGCCGAGGGGACCCATGCCCATGTTGGCAGCTCCTCCCGTCATCGCGGTCTTTTCGCACACAATGACTCTGGCCCCGTTTTCAGCAGCCTGGACTGCCGCCGCCAAACCGGCGGGACCAGCAGCCACCACCACGATGTCAGCTTGATACTGTTTCATTGGATAATCGCTCCTTACCCTTCAATTGCCCGCCGCAGCGCTTCCTGGTGACGGCGCACCTGTTCAATGGAATCCGCCTCAAAGGCGTCTCTAAGGTGCTCGCCGCCCTCGTATTCGGTGGACAGGAAACCGTCATACCCCGCCTTTTTGTAGGCCGCGACCACCTCATCCAGGGCGACGGCGGTCTCCACATAATCCGGGTGGGTGTTGTAGCACTTGGCGTGGGTGTGATGGATGTAGGCGATGTTGTCGATCAGGTCCTGGGGGTCCGACCAGGAGTAGGTGAAGGACTCCCCGGCGTAGGCCAGGTCGGCGGGACCGCCTCCCGCTTTTTTAACCGCCTTCATCATCTCCGCCATCCCGTTGGCCAGGCGGTACTCCATGTTCGCCTTGCCCAGGTTTAAGTCGTACTGGATTTTGACAAACCCCTTGGCCACCCGCTCGGCGTAACATTCATCCACAATCCGGATGCACTCCGGCTTGGCGCCGTGACGGAGCGCCTTTTCCCGCACTACGTCGGGGATGTTCTTGCAGAAGATGCCCATATCCGGAATAAACCCGAAGAACTTGGAGCCGGTCCGATGGATCAGTTCCAGATAGCCGTCAGCCCAGGTGGAGTTGAGGGAGAAGGGAGCATGAACCTCCAGTCCGATGATAACTCCCATCCGCTCGGCATACTCTAAGCTCCCCTCGATGACGTCCATCGGGGTGGAAACCAGGGTCCGCAGGTTTTTAAACCCCAAAAGCGACGCCAAACGGATGTCCCGCTCCATCATTTTGATCTGTTCTTTCACCGTGAGGGTGCGGTTATCAAAAATCCGGTTTTCCAAAAATGCGTCATAGCAGGAGGGCTCCAGGCCGTACTGTTTTAACCAACCAAACCATTTTGCCCGGAACGCCTCATCTTCAATGGGAAGGGGGAACCGGCGGATCATCTGCTCCGCCAGCAGTTCCACACCCGTCGCGCCGGTTTTAGCGGTTTCCCGCAGGCATCCCTCCAGATCCAGCTGGTGGTTATAATATTCATCCTGATAGCTGTACAGCGAAACGCTTCTCTTGATCCTCATATGCCTTCCTCCTCAGATGATGAAATCGGCGTCACAGTCTGCCTCGATGGTGAAAGGCATATAAGACGGAGCGATCGACTGGTGGGCGTGGATATGGTGGCTGCCGGCAGACAGTCCACCCTCCTTCAGAACGGTCACCGTGGCGAAATCCCCAAACTCCCAGCGGTAGTCGGGGTCAATCACCGTCCGGCATTCCTCCAGGGTGAAGGTTTCCCCGTTTACGGTTAAACGGATGTCCTCCCGGTTAAAGTTTTCATCGTCTACGGTGACGGCAATGTCCCGCAGAATCGAAAGGGTGAACCCCCGGTAATACTGGGCCTTAAAGGCGAAGGAGAAGCCCACCGTTTTCCCGTCCTCTGTTACATTGCAAAAACCATCGGGATTAAAAATCTGTCTTCCAGCCATATCATCTGTTCCTCCTTATCGTCAGGGAATGGGCCGCATCCCGGGTCAAGACCCGGGAAACGAGAAAGGTTTATTTGTTGCCGACAATCTCATCAAAGTTCTTGTACCGCTCCATCTCTTTGGCGATCAGGGCCTGGTTATCGGGGTCGGTCAGCTTGGGAACGCAAATTTTAATCATGTTCTGAATCTCATGATAGTGCTCGTAAATGCCGTTTACGGTGTTCCGCGCCCGGTTGATCTGCTCCTCCGGCCAGTGGACCTTGACCTTGTCCCCTTCCACCGAGAGTTTCCCCCAGATACCGCAGATCGGACATTCCACATCGGTGGTTCCGTTGATGTTCAGCAGCCGGCAATGGCAGACGGGACATACGCCGTCGTCGGGGTCCCCCGCCCAGGTATTGACTTCGCTGTAAGGCTTTCCAATCGACTGGGCCACCGCCGTCCCCAGAGAGGCGCACCGCGCCATCAGGTCCCGGTCGAGAATCGGGCTGCCCGTGTTGCCCTGGTCGTAGGCGTCCACATGACCGACGCATTTATGCAGCAGCGAAAAATCAAACAGGTGCAGCATCGGCAGGCCCAGAGCTACTCTGTTGTTGATGGAGGCGGCGACCACCGAGATGTAAGCGGAGTAGCGGTCCTTAAAATACCGGGGGTCCAGCAGAGGT
>CALXHB010000045.1 GCA_944387995.1 uncultured Clostridia bacterium
GGATGGCGGATGTCATCTCCCGTTCGTCGGGGGGTATCCAGCTGGAAACGATGTTTATTGACGAAGGGTTCGGCAGCCTCGACAGCGACTCCCTCGACCTGGCCCTGCGGATTCTGGCGGACGTTTCCGGCGGCCACCAGCTGATCGGGATTATCTCCCATGTGGCGGAACTCTCCGCCCGGATTGATCGCAAGATCGCGGTCAAAAAGTCCACCGCCGGCAGTCGGATTGTGGAGATGGGGTAAGATAATCTGCCGAGTAATTACAAAAGGTTTACAAAAAATCCCCACCCTTTTCTTGACTTCACCGGCGGAGGTTGCTACAATAGAATTACACAAGATTGATGTGTTTTTATGCAATCTGCGGAAGGAGGAGTCAGGATGCCAAGACCAGGTGGACCTGGAGGACCAGGCAGAGGCGGACCCGGCGGGTTCGGCAGACCGCCCAGAAGAGGACCGGGAGGACCCGGCGGATTTGGAGGTCCCCCGAGGTTTGGTGGGCCGCCCAGAGGACCGGGAGGCCCTGGTGGATTCGGAGGCCCCTTTGGACGGGGAGTTCACCGTGCGCCGCCGCCACCTCCTCCGCCCCGGGGTCCCCGCAGACCCTACTACGGATACGGCTGCCTGCCGGGGTGCACCCTCTATCTTTTGGGAGCGGTAGCGTTGGCGGCGGTGGTTGCCGCATGGATTTTATAACGGTTTGGTTTTCTGCTGTATAAAGAAACCCCGGCGTCTTTTGGGACCATGAGCCTTCAAAAGACGCCGGGGTTTTATTTTGCCGCAAAACTTTCTTCGGGGGAGCGGTTAAAGGGAACCAGTCAGCGACCGGACCGCCTCCACATACCGCTTCACATCCTCCGGCGGATGGAGGGAGTAGAGCAGCCCGTAGGGAATCGTGTAATCCCACTCCACCGGCAGGGTCTTGAGGGCCGGGTGGACGTCCTTCCAGCATTCCAGCGTCAGCAGCGGTTTGCCGGTTTCGGCGCAGCGGTTGAAGACCGAGACGTCGTAAAACTGGGAGGTGTCTTCGATCCGGATGCCGGGGTGCTGGGAGCGGAGCATCGCCCGGATCTGATCGTTAACCCCCGAATCCCCCTCCGGCACCATCATCAGCGTTTCCCCCTCCAGATCGTCGAGGGTGAGCCTTTCCCGGTTTGCCAGCGGGTGAGAGCGGGGAAGGGCCACCATCTTCCGGTAATGGCCCAGCGGCAGCATCTGGCATTGGTCCAGCCATTGGCGGGAGTCGCAGACCCCCACCAGAAAGTCAAACTTTTCTCCGAGACTTCCAATGACCCCCAAAATCCCGTCGTGGTCGTCCTCAAAGGGGACCAAGTGCAGCCGATAGCCGGGAAACTGTTCCCCGGCTTTGGCCCACAGGTCCATAAAGACCTTGGCGGGGTTTAGAAGGGATGTGCCGACGCAGAAGACCTTTTCCTCCGCCGCCATCGCCGCCCGGGCCTCCTCCACCGAGCGGCGGGAAAACCGGATGATCTTCTGGGCGTCCCGGTAGATGATCTTCCCGCCGGGGGTCAGCTGCACCCCGTGGGAGGTGCGGGTGAAGAGCTGAACCCCCAGGTGCTGTTCCAGGGCGTTGATCTGCTTCATTACGGCGGTGGGGGAGAGGTACATCTCCCCCGCCGCCCGGGTAAAGCTCCCCTCGTCGGCCACCCGGATGAAGGCGGTGAGCGCGCTGTTATACATGTGAAATCCCTCCCGGTATAAACTTTTAGTTGATACAACGATAACATATCGGAGATTCCCTGTCAAGGGAAACGGGGGTATAATAGCCTTAAAGAAACCGTTTCACCTTTACGAAAGGAGCAGGACCTATGGCCGCACTGATTGTCTACTATTCCCGGGCAGGGGAGAACTACTTCTGCGGAGCTTTAAAGAGGGTGCAGACCGGCAACACCGAAATCGCCGCCCAGATGATTCATTCTCTCACCGGCGCCCCTCTCTTTAAAATTGAACCGCTTTACCCCTATTCCGACAGCTACAACGACTGCATCGCCGAGGCCCAGGCGGACCAGCGGGCGGGTGCCCGGCCGGAGCTGAAAGCCTGTCCTGAAAACCTGGATGGGTACGACGAAATCTACCTGGGGTACCCCAACTACTGGGGGACGATGCCGATGGCGGTCTTCGCCTTTTTGGAGCGGTACGACCTTTCCGGCAAGGTCATCCACCCCTTTTGCACCCACGAGGGCAGCGGGATGGGCCGCAGCGAAGGAGACCTGCGCAAACTCTGCCCCGGGGCGGAGATCGCCCCCGGCCTTCCGATTCACGGTTCCAGCGTCCGGCAGGCCGAGGAGGAAATCCGCCGCTGGATTCAGAAGTAACAGAGACTGTTTTTGGAGGTATGTCCCATGGCTATGAAAGATTTAAGTGTATTTCCCACCGGCGAACCGAACGACGCCTACGCCCAGTATTTTGTCGGGCAGAGCTATCTCAAGATGCTGACCACCGAAGGGGTCACCATCGGCAACGTCACCTTCGAGCCCGGCTGCCGCAACAACTGGCATGTCCACGAGGCCCAGTCGGGGGGCGGGCAGATTCTCCTCTGCACCGCCGGCCGGGGTTACTACCAGGAGTGGGGGAAGGAACCCCGGGAGCTGCACCCCGGGGACGTCGTCGTCATCCCCGCCGGGGTCAAGCACTGGCACGGAGCCGCTCCGGACAGCTGGTTTGCCCATCTGGCGGTGGAGGTGCCGGGGGACGGATGCCGGAATGTCTGGCTGGAACCGGTGGACGACAGCCAGTACGGGAAACTGAAATGATCGTTTGACGGGAAAGGAGAAAACCCTATGTTATTAACCGAAAAGGCAAAAGAAAATCATCAGCTTTTGTTCCCGGAGGGGGCGACCACCCTCTCTCAAACCGACCCCGAGTTTATCGAGCGGTTTGACAACTTCGCCTTCGACGAGGTCCCTTCCCAGTCCAAACTCTCTGACCGGACCCGGATGCTGGCAATTCTGGCGGCTTTGATGGGCTGCCAGGGGCTGGAAGAGTTTAAGCTGATGCTTAAGGGTGCGTTAAACCTGGGGCTTACCCCGGTGGAAATCAAGGAAACCGTCTACCAGGGGGCCGCCTACCTGGGGGTCGGGCGGATGCTGCCTTTCCTGCTCGCCGTCAACGCTGAGCTGGAGCAAAGAGGGGTCCCGCTGCCCCTGCCCTCCCAGGCCGGAACGACGATGGAGGACCGGGTGGAAAAGGGCGAACAGGCCCAGGTGGACATCTTCGGCGAGGGGATGAAGGGATTCTCCCAGTCGGGGCCGGAGGAGTCCAAACACATCAACCGCTGGCTCTCGGGCAACTGCTTCGGGGACTACTACACCCGGGGCGGGTTAAACTTTAGCGACCGGGAGATGATTACCTTCTGCTTCCTGTCGGCCCAGGGGGGCTGCGAACCGCAGCTGATCTCCCACGCCGCCGCCAATATGCGGATCGGCAACGACAAGGCCTTTTTGATTGACGTTTTATCCCAGTGCCTGCCCTATGTCGGCTACCCCAGAAGCTTAAACGCCCTGCGGTGTGTCAATGAGGCGGCTAAATAAAGGAGTGTACCCTTGATGGAAAAAACAACCGTTTACTTTACCCGCCAAATCACCCCCGAAGCCCTAATCCGGCTTTACCAGGCGGTGGGCCGCCCGCTGACCGGCAAGGTGGCGGTCAAGATTTCCACCGGCGAACCCGGCGGCCACAACTTTTTAAATCCCCAGCTCATCAAGGGACTGGTGGAGCAGCTCTCTGGGACGATTGTCGAGTGCAACACCGCCTACGAGGGCCGGCGCCATACCAATGCCGATCACTGGCAGACCTTTAAGGAACACGGGTTTATGGACATCGCTCCCTGCGACCTGATGGACGAGGAAGGGGATATCGCTCTCCCGGTGCAAGATGGTTTTCATCTAAAAGAAAATTACGTGGGCGAACACCTTAAAAACTACGATTCGGTGCTCATCCTATCCCACTTTAAGGGCCACGCGATGGCGGGCCTCGGCGGGGCGCTGAAGAACATCTCGATCGGCATTGCCTCCGCCCGGGGAAAAGCCTACATCCATTCGGCCGGCAGAACCCTTACGGGCTTTATTCCCACCGAACAGGCCGCTTTCTTGGAGTCGATGGCCGACGCCGACCGGGCGGTTTTAGACTATGTCGGTCGGGAAAATATGCTTTATATCAACGTTGCGAACCGCCTGTCGGTGGATTGCGACTGCGACTCCCACCCGGCGGAACCGGAGATGGCGGACATCGGTATTTTCGCCTCCACCGACCCGGTGGCCGTCGACCAGGCCTGCGTTGACGCGGTCTACAACTCCCCCGACCCCGGCAAAAAGGCGCTGATCGAGCGGATGGAGTCCCGCCACGGCATTCACACCATCGAAGCCGCCGCCCAGCACGGCCTGGGTTCCCGGGAGTATGAATTGGTAGAGCTGTAAGAGACGCCGTTTATCCTAAAAAAGAAACGCTACCCCTTAAAAGGATAGCGTTTCTTAGTGTGTTGATAAAATTGCTGCATCCGTAACTTTCGGCGCTGAGTCCAAAGTCTAAAGCCCACAGGGGCCAATTAGGAATTTAGGGTCCAGCCCTTTTTAAAGGGATGGCGGGAATGGAAGGGGCAGAGCCCCTTCCCAGGCGCTAACCTATAATGAAAGCGCACCTTTCACGACTGTATACGCCAAAGGTTATCCGTCGCGCAGCGACCATTCAATGCTTAAGGAATTTTTCGACTGCATGAGAAACGCTACCCCTTAACAGGATAGCGTTTCTTTTTTATTCAGCTTTCTGCGGCGCTCCGCCCGGGGCGGTGCTTTTCGCCTCCAGCCGGGAGATGTACCAGATGGCCATAAACCCGGCGGTTAAGGTGATCGGGCAGATAATCCAGTCCCAACCCGACGGCACTCCGGGGAAGATCTCCAGCACCGACGCCAGCATGAACCCCAGGATAATCAGGTAGGTGGGCTGGGGATGGCGTTCCATCGCTCTTTCCAGCAGCTTGGTGGTCAGGATGACCCCCAGGGCCAGCCCCAGTCCCAGCGGAATCAGGAAGGGGAAGTACAGCTCGGTGATGGCCCGCATCATCTCGTCGTAGAGCCCCATCATCAGCAGCAGGTAGCTGACGCTGATGCCCGGCAGCACCAAGGCAATTGCTGCGATAAACCCGGCCACCATCAGCCAGAGGAAGCTCACCACCCCAGCCTGCATCTGGGAGTTGGCGATCGCGTCGCTGGGCAATAGTGACAGGGCCGAGACAATCAGCACCCCAATCAGCACATAAACCGGCACCCGCCAGGTGAAGCGCTTGACCTTTGTTTCCTTATAGATCATCGGGACGCTGCCGCCCACCGCGCCGATGAAGAAGTAGAGCATCGGCATCCGAAAAAGCTCGATCAGCTTGGAGAGGGGATTGGCGAACAGGAGCGCGCCCACGCCGCCCCCCAGGGCAAAGGTTAAAAGAAAGAGGAAACTTTCCCGCTTATGTTTTAAAAAGGAACTGACCGAGGTGACCAGCCGGTCGTACACCCCTAAAATCATCGCCATCGAACCGCCGCTGACGCCCGGCACCAACATCGTGCCGCCGACAAACAGCCCTTTTAAGAAGGTGACAATGGCACTGTCTTTCTTTTGGTTCATCTTTTTCTCCCGTCCCGCCCGGCATCCTCCGGGCAAACCAGAAAGCGCAGCCCGGAGAAAAACATCCGGTCGCGCTCGAAATTTTGATTTTCACTTTCAAGTATCCACACTGTATCTTTCCCATTATAGGAAGGGGAGAAGAACCTGTCAACCACGCTGGAAGAAATTTTACAGAAATTTCAGATGTCTCTCTTTTTGGAAATCTTTTTGCCATTTTTTCCGTATTTTATGCCATTCTCCTGTCCCTCCATCAGGCTTGGCGCCGCTTCCCAAAAATTTACCCCAACGTCCGATTTTACGGGCATATATCCATT
>CALXHB010000046.1 GCA_944387995.1 uncultured Clostridia bacterium
CTTGACCCGGCGGACGGCGGCCGACTCGGTTTGAAGGCTCTTTTGGGGGAGGAGGCGGGAGAGGGCCTCGATCAGCTGTTTGGCCTGCTGGATGGTGGAGATTTCTCCCACCTGTTCGTGGAGCCGGTCCAGCCCCGGAATGTCCATCGGGAGCTTGCCCGTTTCCATTAGATAATAGTCGGTGGTTTGGAAGAGAATCCGGAGAAACTGCCGCAGCCCCTCCTGTCCCAGGGTCATCTGGTCCAGCTGCCGGTCGGCTGACCGGGCGAATGCCGTCACGTCCCCTTCCCGCAGCTGGGCCAGGGCCCCGGCGGAGAAATCCCGGAAGGACTGCTGCTGGGCGTCGGGCTGTTCCGGCTGGAGAGAGCCAAGGGCTTTGGCGGTAAAGATGCCGGTTTGTTCCCGGGTATTGTTGCGGGAAAGGTCGTTAAGAGCCTTCGCCTCCGCTGCAATCTCCTCTCCGAAGGCGCTTCCCCCGCAGTAGCAGGCCAGTTTCAGCCCCAGCAGCTCCTCGCTCACCTGAAGGGTATCCTGCAAGGTGTCCTCCATAAGCTGCTCGGGGGACTGGTCCGAGACGACCCAAATCCGGTTCTGCTCCCAGATGAGTCGCTCGGGGTTATCCAGCGTCAGCAGCTTTTCCGAGAGGACGTTGGAGGCGGCGTACCGCAGCAGCTCCCGGTCGCCGCTCCACTGTTCCAGACATTCTTTCCCGTTTACCGGGGTGAAGAGAAGGAGGGTATAGGGGGTGTCGAACTGGTAGCTGGTGCCGGTTTGTTCAGCGTACCGGACGATTTCGTCGGGGGTGGAACCAGCTGTTCCCTGGATAACGCTTCGCCAGAAGCTGCCTGCCGCTGACCGCTCCCATTTTTCCCAGAGTTTGCCCTTTTCCGAAGAGCGCTGCTGCTCCTGCTGTTCCAGCGCCTGGCCCACCAGCTTTTTGACCGTCTCTTCGAGGGTGTGGAAGTCCACCGGTTTGAGGATGTATTCCGAAAAGCCCAGGGTGATGGCGGTCTGGGCGTACTGGAAATCGGCGTGGCAGGTGAGGCAGGCGGAGATGGGGGAGAGCCCCTCCGACCGAACCCACTCCATCAGTTGAAGGCCGGTTTCCCCCGGCATTTCGATGTCGGTAATCATCAGGTCGATGGGCTCGGTGGAGAGAATTTCTTTGGCTTTCGCCACATTGAGGGCGGTGAAAACTCCGGTGATGCCGAGCTTCTCCCAGTGGATGCGGGATTTGAGGGCCCGCAGAATGTAGATCTCGTCGTCGACAATCAGAATGTTCATGTATTTCCCTCCTTTCGGTCTATCGGGAACCAGATCAGGGTTTTGGCGCCCCCCTCTTCCCGGTTGCTGAGATGGAAGACGGTCTCTTGCCCGTACAGGTATCGGAGCCTTGTCCGGGCGTTTTGCAGTCCAATCCGTCCTTCGCCGTCCCCGGCGCCGGCGTTGAATCGGGCGGCATAATCTTCCGGGTACCCTTTCCCGTTGTCGGTGACGGTGATCTGCACCCCGTTTTTCCCCGAGAGGCGGAGGGGGCGGATGTCCACCTCAAACCGGGTTTCCCCATAGGCGTTAAAGGCGTATTTCATGATGTTTTCAATGGGGGTTTGGACCAGCAGGGGCGGGATGGAAATGTTCATCACGTCCGGCTGGCAGTTCAGCCGGTAGATAAAGGAATCCCCCCGGCGGATTTTCATGATCTCCAGGTAGTTGTCGATGTTTTTCAGCTCTTCGGCGATGGTGACCGTCTCCCGGGAGGAGGCGATAAACCGCATATAGTCGGACAGACAGCGGGTCAGTTTTTGAATCAGCTCGTCGTCCCCCACCTGGGCCATCGCGTTGATGGTGTTGAGGGCGTTGAGGTAGAAGTGGGGCTCGATCTGCACCTGCATATACTGCATCTGGATGCGGCTTTTGGCGATCTGGTCCTCATAGGTTTGGACCTTAAGATTCTGAATCTGGGCGACCATTCCGTTAAAGGAGTCGATCAGTTTATGGAATTCGATGGAGGTGTGGTCCTCGGGAATGCGGTAGTCGAGAATTTCCTTGTTGACCCGGGTGATGGCGTATTGCAGTTGATCCATCGGGACAAAAAAACGCCGGTTTAGGCTGTGAATCAAAAAGGGGAGTGAGAGTAAAAAGGCTCCCATCACGGCGATGACCGCCGCCAGCACCCAAAAGATGGAGCGAATCAGTTCCCAGACGCTGACCACTTCCACCAGCCGGTAGGCCCCGGTTTCGGAGGTCTGGCCGAACACCAGGTATCCCTGGGAAAGGGAATACCCTTCGAATGGGGCGGAAAACGCTTCTCCCTGAAGGCTGTCGTCCCGTGTCATCTCCTCCCCGTTGGTCCCCAGTAGGATAATCCCGCCGTCCTCGGTGGTGAGCCAATTGTCGGTTAATTTGAGCAGATAGTCTACCTCTGCCCAGCAGAAAAACCAGGTGTCCCGCAGCTGGTAGCTATACACCAGGTAGGAAAGTCCGTTGGCGGAAACCGAGTGCCAGTTGACGCCGGTCAGCACTTCGGGGGTTTGTCGGATGAGGTTGGTAAAGGTTTGACGGTGCCGGTAATCGACGCTGCAATCATTATCGAAAATGTAGATGAGGCTGTCGTTTAAGGGACAGTAGACCCCGTACCCGGAAATCAGGTTGCTGGAGATGCGGGAAAGGCGGCTCATATATTCCGCTTGGGCGTAGTACTGCTCCATCGAGTCGCTGCTTTCAAACTGGCTGATGTTGTCCTCGTCGTAGTCCAGTCCCACCATTGAAACGGCGGCGTTTTTCAGCTCAGAATCGAAAATCCGCATATTGGCCGACAGGGCGTCCTGGCTGGTGGTGTAGACCTGGTCCCGGATGGTGATGAATTCGACGGAGTTGATCACCGCCATCCCCAGAAAGATCGGCAGCACCGTCCCCAACAGCATCGTCAGCAGCTGACGCTTCAGTGGAGCGGCCGGCTTTTTCTCTTTTTTCCTTTCGGTGGCCATCGCCATCCCCCTTTCGCCGGTGTAGGAGCCGGATAAATGGAAAGCGCCGCCGGGGCAGCGCTTTGTTGCTAAAAAAATATGGTGACCGCACCGGGGAAAATAAGCAAAGGTCGGAAGAGCCTTACAATTCGGCGCTGACGCTAAAGTCTCCAGCCTACGGGGCCAATCAGACGTTTAGGGTCGACCTCTTATGCCTAGCTGCATGCAGCGACCATCCAATACCAAGTATCCAATTGCCTTATTTTTTCTTCTTTTTCTTGGCGCTTTTGACCCTCGGTTTCCGCTCGGGGATCGAGCTTAGGTCGAATAGGTCCCCCAACGTCGCCCCCGACGGTTCCGGCTCCTTGCCCATCAGCTGCCGGACCACCCGGGTCCGTTCGGCAAAGGCTTCCGGGTCCTTGACCAGGGTCAGCAGGGAGGCGGAGTGCTCCGCGTCCACCATGGCCGAGTGCTGGCTGCCGGAAAAGCTGCCGCTGGCAGCCCCCAGGGCGTTGGTCAGCGACAGGGGATTGCGGCGGGAAAGTCCCATCAGCCGGGTGTAGACGCGCTGGAAATCCATCCAACGGTTGTAAACTTTGGGAATCTCGATTTTTTTCAGCCTGCACTCTCCGGAAAACTGCCGCCAGTCGGAGTTGCTCCAGGCGTAAATCCGCACCTTACCGTCGCCCACTTCGCTTCCTTTTAATATCCACTGGGTGAAGGTGTCGATGGCTTCCCGCAGGAGGGGGGCGTTTTCCACATCCTCCTGTTTAATGCCGGTGAGTTCGGTGATATGGGGCATGACGGGGGAGTATTCCGGCCGGACGTTTAGGGAAAACCGGTCGATTAACTGGTAGTCGTCGTTTAATTTTACCGCGCCAATCTGGATAATCTCACCCAGGACAATCTCCCGAGCTTCCCGGTTTTCCCGGGGGATGGGGTTCATTTCAAAATCCAGAAAAATATGCTGCACGTGTATTCCTTCTTTCCTCGCAAAACTTATCCATCTTATTTTACCACATTCCCGCCCCAAATGCCAGAGGGCATTTTGTCCCCTGTTGCATCCGGCGGGAATCCGTGTTAGAATAAAACCGAAAAAAGATCTTTTGCGACAAGGAGATGATATCCATGCTGTTTCGTCATGGCCTTTTGTTTATGCCGGACGGCCATTTTCGGCTGGGGGACCTGCGGGTAAACGGCGACCGGATCGCCGAAGTGGCGGAAAACCTCTCGCCCCTTCCCGGGGAGGAAACGCTGGAGTTAAACCGGGGAAAATTGACCCCCGGTCTCATTGATATCCACACCCACGGCACCCATATGCGGGATTTCTGCGAAGGGACTCCGGAGGCCTTTTCGGAGATGGCCGCTTCCTACATCCAAAACGGCATTACCACCGTCTGTCCCACCTCGATGACCCTGCCGGTGGAGCGGTTGGAGACTATCTTTTCCGCCTACGCCAGTTGGATGGAAGGGAACCCTTCCGGCACCCGGATGATCGGCATCAATATGGAAGGACCGTTTATCAGCGTCGCCAAAAAAGGCGCCCATGAGGGAAAATATGTGGTCCCGGCGGATATGGATACCTTTAAGCGGCTGTGGAAGGCCAGCGGGGGACGGATTCGGCTCTGTGACGTCGCCCCCGAGGTGGAGGGAAACCTCGATTTCATCCGGCAGGCGAAAACATTCTGCACCATCTCCGTCGCCCACACCGCCGGGTCCTACGAAGAGGTGATGGCCGGTTTTGCGGCCGGTGCCCGGGGGGCTACCCACCTGTTTAACGCGATGACCCCATTTTCCCATCGGGCCCCCGGCGGCCCCGGGGCGGTCTTTGACCGGGCAGAATACGCCGAGCTGATCTGCGACGGGGAGCACGTCTCCCCGCCAGTCCTGCGGGCCGCGGTCCGGCTGTTGGGGCCGGAGCGGCTGGTGGTGATCTCTGACTCGCTGATGGCGGCCGGTATGCCGGAGGGCACCCGCTGCACCCTGGGCGGGGAGGAGGCGGTCGTCAAAAACGGCCGGGCGGAACTGCCGGACGGGACGATTGCTGGGAGTATCGTCAACCTATTGGAAGAGGTGCGGCGGCTCATCAATTTCGGCATTCCCGAGGAGACGGCTCTTTTGGGCTGCACCCGCAACCCCGCCCGGGCCGTCCGAGCGGACGACCTGGGGCGTTTGGCCCCCGGGATGAAGGCGGACCTCTTAATCCTCAGCCCTGATTACCAGGCCGAGCGGGTCTACCGGGACGGCGTCCGGGAAAAGTGACCGGAATTTTATGGGTCGCTGCGCGACAAATGACCGGTACAGGCAGCAGCCAGTCACGAGGGTTATAAACGATTCATCTGTGCAAGGCAGAGGACTCTGTCCTCTGCACTCCTGTCAGCCCTTTGAAAAGGGCTGAATCCTAAACTCCTGATTGGCCCCCGTGGTCTGGAAACTTTGGTGTCAGCGCCGAAGGAAAGGTTATTTTCACTGGGGGAAAATAGGATTTTCTCCTTGAGCTGGGAAGCCTAGGCTCTTTCCTCGCAAAAGAAAAGCCTGCCCGGTTTTTCCGGACAGGCTGAGCGCCATAAGGGTGATTAGATGGCTTTGGTTTCGTTCCGCAGCCATTCTGCCTCTTCTTTGGGCAGGTAGGGGGAAATCTTCTGGTAGACGGTTTCCATATAGGCGTTATAGAGGGCCCGTTCCTTGGGGGACATCTCTTCCGGCAGCACCGCTTCCGGTTCGTAGGGGACCAGGGTCAGCGGGTCAAAGGCCATGAACTGGCCGTACTCGTTTTTGATATCCTTGCGGCAGACGATCATATTCTCGATTCGGATGCCGTACTTGCCTTCCAGATAGAGGCCGGGTTCATCGGAGGTGATCATTCCCTCTTCCAGCACCGCGTTGTTGCCGGGGACAATCCGGTAACGGAAGGAGTTGGGGCCTTCGTGGACGTTTAAGAGGTACCCGACCCCGTGGCCGGTGCCGTGGTTATAGTCCAGCGCTTCGTCCCAGAGGGGCCCTCTGGCGGCATAGTCCAGCGCAACACCGGTGCAGCCGTGGAGGAACCGGGCGGCGGCCAGGTTTAGGTGGGAGCGGAGCACCAGGGTGTAGTGATGCTTCTGTTCATAGGACAGGGGGCCAGCCGCGAAGGTGCGGGTGATGTCGGTGGTGCCTTCATAGTACTGTCCGCCGGTGTCGGCCAGGGCAAAACCATGGGGTTCGATTTCAATGTCGGTTTCTTCCGAGGGGGAGTAGTGGCACATGGCCGCGTGGGCGCCGTAGGAGACAATCGGCGCGAAGCTCTGGCCCAGATACCCTTCGCCCATCTGACGGAACTCCTCCATCTTGCGGGCGGCGGACATTTCGGTTATCTTTTCATGGCCCAGCGTTGTTTTCAGCCAGTAGATAAACCGGGTGACGGCGACGCCATCCTTGATGTGGGCGGCCTTTTCGTTTTCCACTTCGGTGGGATTCTTAATCGACTT
>CALXHB010000047.1 GCA_944387995.1 uncultured Clostridia bacterium
GATTATGGGATGGTCGCTGCGCGACTAGTAACCTTTGGAGGCAGCAGCCGTGAAAAGTGGGCTTTCGGGGGTGAGGCCGCGCCCTGTGAAAGGATTATGGGATGGTCGCTGCGCGACGGGTGACCTTTGGAGGCAGCAGCCGTGAAAAGTGGGCTTTCGGGGGTGAGGCCGCGCTTGGGAAGGGGCCCTGCCCCTTCCATTCCCGCAAGCCCTTTAAAAAGGGCTTGAGCCTAAACTCCAATTTGACCCACGCCGTTGGAAACTTCGGCGTCAGCGCCGATTACGGCGTGGTCTTGTCCCGCTCCGAGGCAAAGCGTTCATCCGGAAATCCCATAAGTCGATGGGCAGGTGTTCTGGCTTTTTCGGGCCTTTGACACAAAACAAAAAGCCGGCCCCCGAAAGGACCGGCCGGTGGAAGGTCTTACGCTTCCTCTTTCTCGAACATGTCTTTGCCGACGCCGCACAGCGGGCAAACGTAATCGTCAGGGAGTTCCTCGAAGGGGACATCCCCGTCGTAAACATAACCGCAAACGCTGCAAACATACTTGACTTCCATTTTCTTTTCCTCCTTAGGCTGCTCCGGCTGGTAGGTCGGGGCGTTTTTGGGGCTCTTGCCCTTGATAACTTTGTGATAATATGCATAGGTCATCGGCGGCTCCTTGGAAAAACGGACGCCGTCGGTTACCTCGCCGACAAAAATGGTGTGGGTACCGCAATCGTAATGGCCGATCAGCTTGCAGGTGATGCAGACGCTGGCGTTGGCGATAGCGGGCAGTCCTTCGACGATCTTCTGGGGAACACCCTCGAATTTATCCACAGACGGATCTGCCGCGCTGTGGAAACCGAAGGTCCCGATGATCTTCGGGTCGCACTTCTCAGTCAGGACCGACAGGGCAAATTTTCCCGTTTCCATGATACATTTGTGGGTAAAGTTGTCCCGGTTGATGCTGACGGCGATGGTGGCCGGTTCAGCGGTGATCTGCATAGCGCTGTTGGCGATGCAGCCGACTGCTCTTTCCCCATCCCAGGTGGTAATGGCATAGACGCCGTAAGACATATCAAACAGAGTGGTCATATCCATATAGAAAAGCGCCTCCTTAAAAGGATAAAGTATTTAGAATTATTCTAAAATGATTATAGCAGATTTTTCCCCCCTTGTAAAGGGTTGGACCGACCTGTTGATAGAATAATTTTGCGAAAGAATTCTGCCCATTTTTGGACAGTTTATACGGAAAGAGTCAGCTTCCCGTGGGAACCGGGGCACCGAGCCGGATGAGCAGCAGCAGAATCACCGCACCCGCGAGGAATCCCCCCGCCCAAATCCAAAACGCCCGGGAGAAAAACGGGTACTTTTTCCGCTCCAGCAGCGCCCCCATCCCCCAGGATAGGAGAAATACCCCGCCCCAGATGGCCCAGCCGAGGTGGCTCTGACCATAGGGGGCCCCGGCGGGCGTTTGGCCGCAAAATTCCCCCAGCAGATACCCTAGGAGAAACCCGGCGGTGATGGACCCCGCGAGCCGCCGTTTTCCCAGTAGGGCGGCCGCAGCCGAAAGAATCGCGCTTAAAAGCAGTCCCCCGCGGAGCAGCCAGCCGTACAGATAGGGGAAGACCCCGGAGCTCTTTTCGGTGAGCCAGCCGAGAACACTGTACCCCGAAAATCCGATGCCCAGCCGCCCGGCGAGATAAAAAAGCAGATAGACCTCCACAATGATTCCGGCAGCCAGCAGGTTGGTCCGAAAACCTTTCTGGACAGGCGGTTTTTCCGGCGAGGGGTCGGGTAATGGGTTAGGCGCTTGCTCTTCACGGGGCAGCAGGTCGGCCCCCGGGCCGAAGATCTCCGCCAATTTCAGCAGGTTTTCGGTGCTGGGGAAGGACTGCCCGCTCTCCCACTTCGCGACCGCCTGGCGGCTGACGTCCAGCTGTTCCGCCAGCTTCTCCTGGGACAGGCCCTTTTCCCGCCGCAGGCTGCGGATTTTTCCCCCAGTGTCATCGGGATCACCTCCACCCCCATTATACCAGCAAAGCCCCCTCCCCTGCAACCAACCGCCCCGCAACTATCGGTTGCATCGGGAAAAAAGCCGCCTTGCGGGTTTATATAAGGTGTGGTATACTGGGGTGGAAACGAAAGGAGCCGATGTGATGATGAACGAACAACAGGCACTGGAATATATACACGCCCGTCCCCGTCTCCGCCACGGGGACGCCGCCCAGCGGATGCCCCGCTTGCTGGAACTGCTGGGCCACCCGGAAAAGGGGCTGCCCTTTGTCCACGTGACCGGCACCAACGGTAAGGGGTCCTTCTGCGCGATGACCGCTTCGATTCTGACGGCCTCCGGGAAAAAGACCGGCTTGTTCATCTCCCCCTACATCGTCACCTTCCACGAGCGGATGCAGATTGATGGTGAAAATATCCCCGGGGACACCCTCGCCCGGCTGACCGAAGAGATCAAACCTGCCCTGGAACAGCTGGAGCAGGAAGGAACCCCCGCCGGGGAGTTTATGCTGGACCTAGCTTTAGCGCTTAAATGGTTCCAGGAGGAAAAGGTGGACTTTGCAGTCATCGAAGCGGGCATCGGCGGGGCCGGAGACGCCACCATCGCCCTGCCGACACCGGCCCTTTCGGTGATTATGGGGATTGGGCTGGAACACACCGTCCTGCTGGGCCCGACCCTTTCGGACATTGCCCGGGACAAGGCCGCCATCATCAAAGGCAACCCCGCCCTCCTCTACCCCGACCAGCCGCCGGAAGCGACCGCAGAGGTGATGCGCCGCTGCGCCGAGACGGGGGCCAAGCTCCACATCCCCAGCCTCACCGGCATCGAGATCGAGGAAGAGAGCCTCACCGGCAGCCGGTTTTGCTACGATGGGACGGAATACACCCTCCCCCTGGCCGGACGGTATCAGATTAAAAACGCCGTGACCGCCCTTTGGGGAGCCCGGCTGCTGGGGATTGACCCGGAATCGGCCAAAAAGGGACTGGCCACAGTAAAATTCCCCGCCCGGATGCAGTGCGTCTCCCAGAATCCCTGGACGATTGTGGACGGGGCCCACAACCCCCACGGGATGCGGGCGCTGCGGGAGAGCCTTGAGGCCCTCGCCGGCGGGAAGAAGATCTACGCCCTGGTGGGAATGATGGAGGACAAGGCGGTGGAGGAGACGCTGTCGATTCTGGGGCCGGTCTGCCGGAAGATTTTCGCCGTCACCCCCGATACCCCCCGGGCGATGGAGAGCGGGAAACTGCGGCAGATCGCCGGGAAATTCTGCGCCGATGCGACCGACGGCGGCAGCTGGAAAGAGGGGTATGCCCTCGCCCGGACAGAAGCAGGGCGGGACGGGGCGCTGCTGCTGGTCTGCGGGTCGCTCTACCTGGCGGGAGATCTGCTGCGAGAGGCATCTTTTTGAAAGCCGCCGCATATATAGTCGTACATCCAAACACATCGAGCGGCCAGGTCTTAACCGAAACTGCGAGCTTGTCGAGCAGTTCACCGGCTTTGGAGCGGGAAACCCACGCCGCGTCGGATAACGGGATTGTTAAGGGCCCTTTGGGTCCTTAACCGGAATCCAAGGGCTGGCCCTTGGCCCATCAAAGCGGAGCTTTGCGGATTCTTAAGGCAGAGCCTTGAGCCGCTGCCTTAAGGGCAGCGGGACCATATCCAATCCTCCAAAAAATTTTTCAATTCATATAAACGAAACGTTTCTTTCCAACGGGAGAAACTCCCTTTTCTGGCAAATAAAAATTCCCTCTTGATTTTTCGCTGCGGATTTGCTATACTAAGTGAGGACAAAACATTCTGCCTTGTGCGAGTAATTATGGAGTTTTAAATCCGAACATGTTTAAAACGGGAGCCTTCCTCCGCTTCAGGATTGCAGACCTCCCGGCCCAAAGCCGGAAGAAGGGAGCGTGAGCGCTGCGGGGTGGCACCCACCTGCTGAGAAGCGGGTTTATATCCCATATGACGGCAAGGCGGGTCACTTTTAAAGCAAAAGGCTTCTGCGTAACGCAGGAGCCTTTTTTACTACCATTTAACCTTTTAAGGAGGATGATTATGGCGGAAAACTGGCAGGCCCGTCAGGCGCTTCTGATGGGCGAAGAGGCACTGGACCTCTTGCGGGAGAAAACGGTGGCGGTGATCGGCCTCGGCGGGGTCGGTGGAGGATGCGCCGAGGGACTCTGCCGGGGTGGCGTTGGGGGAATTATCCTGATGGACCACGATACGGTGGACGAGACCAACCTAAACCGTCAGCTCTTCGCCCTCCGCTCCACCATCGGCATCCCAAAAACCGAGGCGGCGGCCGCACGGCTTAAAGAGATTAACCCCCAGTGCCGCCTCACCCTCCTCCCGGAATTTTACAGCCCGGAGACCGCGGACAAGCTCTTTGCCTGCCAGCCGGACTATGTGGTCGACTGCATCGACACGGTGTCCTCGAAACTCCACCTGGCCGAAAGCTGCCTCCGCCTCGGCATCCCCCTCTTGATGAGCCTCGGCACCGGCAACCGGCTGGACCCCACCTGTTTCCGAATCGGCAGACTCTCCCAGACCGCCCAGGTGGGTGGGGACGGCCTCGCCCGGGCCATCCGCCGGGAGGCCCGCAAACGGGGGCTCCCCGACCTGGAGGTCCTCTACTCCCTGGAAATCCCCCGGAAAGCGGTCCTCGCTGACGGCCACCGCTACGCCCCCGGGTCGGTCTCCTTCTGCCCGCCGGTGGCGGGGTATATCGAGGCCGGATGGGTCATCCGGAAACTGACCGGGCAGGTTTAACCCCATTTCATCAGAAAAGGAAGTGCACCTATGGCACAGACAGATGCAAGAAAAACACAATCTCACCCCCGCCGGAACAACGGCCCCAAAGCCCTCCGGCCCTGGGCCATCATCGCCGTGGTGGCGGTGATTCTGCTGGTGGGGGTCCTCTACTTCCCCCTCTATAACCAGCTGGGGGTCCATACCGCCGCCGGATTCCTGCCGGAGACCGAAACCGGCGTCTACTCGGCCGGCGGGCTCACCATCTCGGTCCAGGAGGGCACCGTCTCCTTCCCCGGGGAACTTTCCCCCTTAACCGTCACCCCTAGGGCAGAGGAAGGATACTACGACGTCACCCTGGGGGATGAGACCCTCTACTCCGGACCGGTGCCGGCAAACGAACAGGAGGACCGCGCCATCGGCACCGACGGCACCCTCTCCCCTCTCACCGATGGAAATATCCCCGCCGGGGATTATCCGATTGCCCTCTCCCAGCTGATTCCCCTCTCCCAGGGGACGCCGGAAACGAGAGGTCAGGGAAACCTCACCGTCGGTATCGCAACCCTGCTCATCTGGATGGTGGACATCCTCTTTCCCAACTTCTTCTTCCGGGCCGATCCCCGCAACGTCGGCTCCAAAGACGGCCCCGCCGTCGGTTATCGAAAGGTGCAGAAGGTGCTGTGGATGGCGCTGCCGCTGCTGGGCGCCTGCTTTTTGCTGGCAGCCCTTCTCTAAAAAAAGAAATAATCCAGGACAACTGGTTTAAAAAAGGAGCATCACAAGGATGGACGATCTAATCAAAGCCCGCACCGAACGCACCCAGTGGTTTTTGGACAGCCGCTTCGGCATGTTTATCCATTGGGGCCTCTACGCAATCCCCGCCCGGGGAGAATGGGTCCGCAACAACGAGCGGATTCCGGTGGAAGCCTACCAACCCTATTTTGACGAATTTGAACCCTCCCGCTACGACCCCAAACAGTGGGCCCGCCTCGCCAAAGAGGCCGGGATGCGCTACGCCGTCCTCACCGCTAAGCACCACGACGGCTTCTGCCTCTTCGATTCGGCCCTGACCGACTACAAGGCCACCAATACCAAGGCAGGCCGGGACCTGGTCCGGGAGTTCCTCGACGCCTTCCGGGCGGAGGGCATTAAGGTGGGGCTTTACTACTCCCTTTTGGACTGGCACCACCCCGACTACCCCCATATGACCGACCAAAACCACCCGATGCGGGGCAACTCCGCCTACCCGGACGAGGGACGGGACTTTAACCGCTACCTGGAATATATGCACGGACAGGTGCGGGAGCTGCTGACCCAGTACGGGAAATTGGACATCCTCTGGCTGGACTTCTCTTACGGCAAGATGGCCGGGGAGACCTGGCAGGCCACCAAGCTGATGGAGATGATCCGCTCCCTCCAGCCCTGGATTATCGTCAACAACCGGCTGGAGGTGGGTGGCGAGTCCTACGGCAGCATCCTCACCGACCACCCCTCCTTCTACGCCGGGGATTTCGCTTCGCCGGAACAGATGGTCCCGCCGAAAGGGATGGTCGACCTGAAAGGCAACCCGGTCCCCTGGGAATCCTGCATCACCTTAAACGACCACTGGGGGTACTGCGCCGCCGATAAGCACTATAAGACGGCGAAAATGGTCATCCGCAACCTCATCGAATGTGTCAGCAAAAACGGGAACCTCCTTTTAAACGTCGGGCCGGACGCCAAAGGGGAAATCCCCCCGGAATCGGTGGAGATTCTTCGGGAGGTGGGCCGCTGGATGCGGAAAAACAGCGACTCGGTTTATGGCTGCGGGGCCGCCCAGCTGGATAAACCCGACTGGGGCCGGTTCACCCAGAAGGGCCGCAAACTCTACGCCCATGTAATGGACGAGAACGTCTGCGCCTACCTGCTGGACTTAAAACCCGACCAGGTGGAAAAGGTGCGGCTGCTGTCCGATGGGGCCGAGATGAAGCTGGAACAGCCCTGGAACACCGTCTCCATCCAGGATAAGAGCTTCTTCACCTTCTGGGGGAAGAGCTTCCCGCTGCCCGATCCCACCGACACCGTGGTGGAAATCACGCTGAAATAAGGGTTTGTTTCCCTTGCAGCGCTTTTGCACCCACCTCTCCATCGGCGCTGACTCCAAAGTCTCCAACGGCGTGGGTCAAATTGACGTTTAGAATCAACGCCTTTTCCCAAAGCGGGGAAAAACCACGCAACAGTCGGCGCTGACTCCAAAGTCTCCAGCAACGTGGGTCAAATTGGAGTTTAGGCTCAAGCCCTTTTTAAAGGG
>CALXHB010000048.1 GCA_944387995.1 uncultured Clostridia bacterium
ACAACTGTGGAAGGTTAGTTTACAGATACGGCGCCGCGCGAGAGCAACGGCCTTGCCCCTCACGATGCTCCCCCCCCCTTAAAAAGGGCTGGACCCTAAACTCCTGATTGGCCCCCGTGGGCTGGAAACTTTGGAGTCAGCGCTGATTGTTACGCTTACTGGATACAAAAAAGGCCCGGGAGAGGTCCCGAGCCTTCAATGCAACAGATAATAAATACCCTAGAAGTTTGGGGGATTCTTAGCCCCAGACTTCCTCCGCGATCTCCTTCACCAGCCGCAGTTTCGCCCATTCTTCTCCTTCGGTCAGCTTATTGCCGATCTCGCAGGAGGCAAACCCGCACTGGGGACTTAAGCACAGCCGGTCGAGGGGAAGAATCTTCGCCGCCTCATGAATCCGGGCGATCACCGCGTCTTTATTTTCCAGCCGCGGTTTTTTGGTGGTTACCAGTCCCAGCACCACCTTCTTATCCTCCGACACCTCCCGCAGGCAGTCAAAGCTGCCCGAACGTTCGTCGTCAAACTCCAGGTAGAGGGCGTTGACCTTCTCTTCCCCGAACACCAGCTTGGCAATTGAATCGTAGCCGCCCGAACAGGCCCAGGTGGAGTGGAAGTTACCCCGGCAGATATGGGTGTTGACCACCAGGTCCTCCGGTTTGCCCTTCAGAGCCTCGTTATTGACATCCAAAAACTCCCGTTTTAACCGTTCCAGGCCCTTGTCATCGGTGCCGAACAGCATATTGGCTCTCGGGTCCACAAAGCAGCCCCAGGTGCAGTCGTCAAACTGGATATTCCGGCAGCCGGCGGCGTAGAGGTCGGCGATGACCTTCTGGTATCCTGTCGCCAGGTCGGCCATCAGTTCCTCGTCGGTCCGGTAGAAGTTCCGGGTGCTCTCCAGGTTCATCGGCATCACCAGCTGTTCCAAGAACTGGGCCGGGGCGGGAATCGTCTGTTTGGCGACGGTGTTTTCATCCTCCAGCGCTTTGACAAACCGGTAGTGCTCCACAAAGGGGTGGGAGTTGACCGAAAGCCGGCCGGTCAGGTAGGTGTCGTCGATTTTGGCGGCCTCCCCGTGGAAGGGCAGTCCCCGCTCGGTGGCCGAATGGCCGATGCCTTCAAACCCCCACATAAAGTCCAGATGCCAGGTGGCCCGTCTGAACTCCCCGTCGGTGATGACGTGGTATCCGGCTGCCTTCTGCTTCTCCACCAGGTTGAGGATAGCCCGGTCTTCGGTCTTCTTTAAGTCCTCTGCCGAAAGGATGCCCGCCTGATAATCCGCCCGGGCCTTTCTCAGGTAATCCGGCCGAAGGAAGCTGCCGACATAATCATATCGAAAAGGTGTATACTGTGCCATGGAAAAAACCTCGTTTCTGTTTTATGGGTACCGCTCCACCAAAAGTCAGGAGCGGTTTCAGTTTTGAACCTCTTCCAGTATAACGGGGATGGGGCAAACTGTAAAATACCAAAAACAGGCCGTTCTCCATAGGAAAAAGCTATACCCAGAATGGTTTCCGCTCTAAACCGGTCAATCCATCGGGCAATAACGTTTCAATGCTTCGAGGTAGAGCCGGGAAAACCGGCCCATGACCACCTTTTTATGGGTGATGGTGCCGATTTCCATATAATCATCCACCTGCAGGGGAATCGCGATGATGTTCTCCCCGTTCAGCTCCTGGTTGATGACGCCGGAACAGATGGTGTAGCCGTTTAGCCCGATCAGCAGGTTGAACAAGGTCGCCCGGTCGCAGACCATGATGTCCTTTTTGCTCTCCCGGGTGCTGAGGATTTCCTCGGAAAAATAGAAGGCGTTGTGCTCCCCCTGTTCGTAGGACAGCCGGGGATAAGGGGCCAGGTCTTCCAGGGTCACCGACTCCTTTCCGGCCAGGGGGCTCCCCGCCCCTACAAAGACGTGGGGCTTGGCGATGAACAGCCGCTCAAAGCGGAGGTCCTGTTCCCGAAAGATTTTTCGCAGCACCGTTTCATTAAATTTGTTCAGATAGAGGACACCCACTTCGCTTTTGAGCTTAGCCACGTCCTCGATGATTTCGTAGGTCTCGGTTTCCCGGATGCGGAATTCATACTCTTCCCCGCCGTACTTTTTTAACAGCTCCACAAAGGCTTCCACCGCAAAGGAATAGTGCTGGGTAGAGACGCAGAACTGGTGCCGGACCGGCGCCGCGCCGGAATACCGCTCTTCCATCAGGTTGGCCTGGGTAATCAGCTGTCGGGCGTATCCCAAAAACTCCTCCCCTTCCCGGGTCGGGACCACCCCTTTGTTGGTGCGGCTGAAGATAACGATGCCGAATTCGTTTTCCAGCTCCCGGATAGCCGCCGTCAGGCTGGGCTGGGAGATGTAGAGCTTCTCGGCCGCCCGGCTGATGGTCCCGGCCGCAGCCGCTTCCACCACATATTTTAACTGGGTCAGTGTCACAAGCAAACCCTCCTTTCCCGGGTATGTATGTCTATTATAGGCAGCCTCCCCGCCCCTTGTCAAGGTGGGTCCTTTTGAAAAGAGGCTTGCATTTACCGGTCCATTCCGGTATAATGGAAAAAAAGGTTTTACAGTCGGGGTTACGGCCCGGCAAAAGGAGGTCGCTTATGCGCGCTATTATTTCAGTCGTCGGGAAAGACACCGTGGGCATCCTTGCCCGAGTCAGCAGTCTGTGTGCATCCTGCCAGGTCAACGTCGTCGACGTCACCCAGACAATTTTACAGGACATGTTCGCGATGGTCATGATGGTTGACATCTCCAAAATGACCATTCCCTTTGCCGAATTTTCCGAACGTGCCGCCGATTATGGCAAAGAAGCGGGACTTGTGATTCACGTTATGCACGAGGATATCTTCAACTCGATGCACAACATCTAACCGTAAGCCCATTTCGGCCGGTTGAAGTCCGGCCTTAAGCATATGCCACAAGGGGCTTCCGGTTTTTTTTGGGGCGCCCCAGCCACGAATCCTGTAAAGGTGGGAAACAATTTGGTCAATGTAAACGATATTATGGAGACCATTCAGATGATCCAGGAGGAAAACCTCGATATCCGGACCATCACCATGGGCATCTCCCTGCTGGACTGCTGCGACGCCGACATCAAGCGCAGCTGCGAAAAAATCTATGAGAAGGTCTGCCGAAAGGCGGAGCACCTCGTCAAAACCGGCGAGGAAATCGAGATGAAATACGGCATCCCGATTGTCAACAAGCGGATTTCAGTCACCCCCATCGCCATTCCTCTGGCTGTTTCGGGCGGGAACCCGCTGGAATACGCGCTGACACTGGAAAAATGCGCCGGGACCTGCGGAGTCAACTTCATCGGCGGCTATTCGGTCCTGGTGCAGAAGGGATTTTCTGCGGGGGATAAGGAACTGATCGAGTCGATTCCCGAAGCCCTGACCGTCACTGAACACCTCTGCTCCTCGGTCAACGTCGGTTCCACCAGAGCCGGCATCAACATGGACGCCGTCAAGATGATGGGCCGGATTGTCAAGCGGTCGGCGGAACTGACCGCCCAGCAGGACTGCATCGGCGCCGCAAAGCTGGTGGTCTTCTGCAACGCCGTCGAGGACATCCCCTGTATGGCAGGGGCCTTCCACGGGGTCGGGGAACCCGACTGTGAGATCAACGTGGGGGTTTCTGGCCCTGGCGTCGTCCGCTCCGCCCTCTCCAAGCTCCCGAAGGATGCCGACCTCACCGAAGTGGCCGATCTGGTCAAGCGCACCGCTTTCAAGATCACCCGGATGGGCCAACTGGTCGGCCGGGAAGCCAGCCAGATGCTGGATGTTCCCTTCGGGATTGTCGACCTCTCCCTCGCCCCCACCCCCGCCGTCGGCGACTCGGTGGCCCATATTCTCGAGGAGATGGGGCTTGAGATGTGCGGCTGCCACGGAACGACCGCTGCCCTCGCCCGGTTAAACGACGCGGTGAAGAAGGGCGGGGTCATGGCTTCCTCCCATGTTGGCGGCCTGTCCGGCGCCTTTATCCCGGTGTCGGAGGACGCGGGCATGATCGACGCCGCCCGCTGCGGCAACCTCTCGATTGAAAAGCTGGAGGCGATGACCGCGGTCTGCTCGGTGGGCCTGGACATGATCGTCATCCCCGGCGACACCACCCCGGAGATGATCTCCGCCATTATCGCCGACGAAGCGGCCATCGGCATGGTCAATTCCAAGACCACCGCCGTCCGGGTTATCCCCGCCATCGGCAAGCAGATCGGCGAGGAGCTCTCCTTTGGCGGGCTTTTAGGCGCCGGTCCGGTTATGAAGGTCAACTACACCAAGCCCGACATCTTTATCCATCGGGGCGGCCGGATTCCGGCTCCTCTCCAGAGCCTCAAAAACTGATTGCAATGGATGGTCGCTGCGCGACAAGTAACCTTTGGAGTCAGCAACTGTGAGACGTTCTCTTTCATTGAAAGAGAAGCGCCTGGCAAAGGGCCTTAGGCATTCCAGCTAAAGCTGTCATGCCAGAAAAAATATTTGCGGGCCGGACAGAATGGCCCACATTTCCTACTCGATGGTAACTTTGGTGTCAGCGCCGAAGGTTACTTTCTACGCAAAACTCGATCACCACATCCAAACGCCGGGAACTCCCCGGCGTTTTCTCTAAAGGAGCCACCATGCAGCTGAAATTTGAACCCGGCGGCGAACCGGGCCTTGAGAAAAAATATACGCCGGTCACTCTCGACGCCCGGCTGCCCCTCGGCTGCAAAGGCTGCGGCAGCTGCTGCCGGGGACGGCGGGACCTGCTGCTGTCGGGGTACGATCTTTTCCGGCTCTCCCAGCACCTTAGCCTCCCGCCGGAGGTATTCACCGCAGGATTCTGCGACCGCTACCCCAGCCCTTCCAACGGTTTCCCCGCTCTCCGCATCAAGCCCCGTGCGGACACCGGCAGCTGTCCTTTCCTTTATAACAGCCGCTGCACCGTCCACCCTGCCCGGCCGCTGGCCTGCGCCCTCTATCCGCTGGGGCAGTCGATCGACCTGCCGGGAGGAAAAGTTTCCT